>DATKZP010000021.1:0-8117 GCA_035527915.1 Methanoregula sp.
GGTCGCAATAATGGATCCGCAATAGGATTCATAGAGGTCGGCACCCATGCCTGCGATATCACCTACATTATCCCCGACATTGTCGGCAATAACTGCAGGATTGCGGGGGTCATCCTCCGGGATCCCCGCCTCGAGCTTTCCAACAAGGTCGGCACCGACATCAGCGGCTTTCGTGAAAATCCCGCCGCCGACACGGGCGAAAAGCGCGATAGAACTTGCGCCGAGGGAGAACCCTGAAAGGATATTGATCACTTCATAAATACCGACAGGTGTGAAGGTATCAACGACAAAAAAAACAACCGACAGGCCAAGCAGCCCGAGTCCGACGACGGTCAGCCCCATGACCATGCCGCTGGAGAACGAGACGCGGAATGCTTTCGCCATCCCCTCTCGTGCGGCATTGGTTGTGCGGACATTTGCCATGGTCGCCGCAGTCATACCGACATACCCGGCTGTTGCTGAGAGAGCTGCACCCACGACAAAGCACATGGCAGTCAGGGGGTTAATCGCGATGGCGAGGACAACCGCCATGACCACGACAAAGATCGAGATGGCGGTATACTGGCGTTTCAAATACACCATTGATCCCTTGTGTATCGCCGCAGCAATCTTCTGCATCAGTTCGGTACCGGTACCTTCTTTTTTCATGCTGAAAAAAGAAAAAGCTGCAAAAAGCAACCCGATAATGGCACAGATAGGTGCAATCATCAACAAATCCATTTTTTCCAGACCCTCCAGTTGAAATCCTTCATAATGCTCGAAAATTTTAACATCAATAATTTACTATCCAGCCTTAAAAACCAGTCGCAGGAATCTGCATAGCAGGGGATTTGTAAACCCGGGAGAAAATTAAAAGGGTAATCCGGCCCCCCGGATGTCTCCATTCCAATCATATCTGATGTGTCTTTGCCGGTAATTATCCGGCAATCGTGATCAGGAGATGCAATCAGCCCGTGTTCTTCCGTTTAGCTCTTGAAAGGTCCGGGTCCGATAAGACCGCGTTTGCATAGGCATATTCTTTCAGGTTTGTATGCAATAAGACCTTTTTTACCGGCATTCATTAACGAATTCTTCCGCTCTTTTGTTTTTTTTGGGATTTTGATAAAACAAACACGTTTTTTTAGATTGAACATCATAAATCATTAACAATTATGGTGGCGTTATTGTGTTCCTGAACAATGCTTACGGTGATATTATCAAAAAATCAGGAGAACGGTTCTGGCTTTATACGACTGAAGCAACATTTTCTGAACAACGAAGGGGACAGTAGTAAGGTGAGTCTGTGATCGGGTTTCTTGTAACTGCTGGTATGGCATTTCTTCTGTACCTGGTATTGACTGCCGGCTCGGGCAGTATCGGGTTATGGTCGTTCTCTGAACTTATTATGGGTGTTCTGCTCGCACTGCTTACCGGTCTTGTTGCCCGGAAATTTTTGTGCAGGTATGAGAGTTACCGGCTTCTTTCCCCCGTCCGGTTATTGCTTCTGCTGGTCTATGTACCTGGCCCCTTCTTTATTGAGCTCACAAAAGCCAACCTTGATGTCGCCTACCGGGTAATCACGATGAAGATCAGGCCCGGAATCATACGGGTGCATTCGGGGCTGAAGACTGATCTGGGCATCTTCATGCTGGCAAACTCGATCACGCTGACCCCGGGCACCCTTTCCGTTGGGATTGACGAAGAAACAAACGATCTCTTCATCCACAAAATCAATATCGATGAGGCGGAAGAGAAGAAAGAGATAATTGAAAGCACCGAGCTCTTCGAGCTTACAAACCTTCCCGCATGGATACGGAGGATTGCCGAATGATAGATGTCTGGATCCTTGCGGTGATCTGCCTGACGGTTCTCATGGCATTAGCTGCTATCAGGCTGGTGCTCGGACCGACAGCCCCTGACCGTGTGATAGCGCTCGATACCGTGAACACCCTCGTCATCGCATCAATGGTCCTCCTGGGAGTTGTGTTTAAGCAGATTATCTTTGTCGACGTTGCAATCGTATACGCGCTGCTCTCATTCGTCAGCACGCTCTACATTGCCAAGTATATCGGGGGGGAACTCTGACATGACTGCCATTGAAATAATTATATACGTCTGCCTCGCCATCGGGGTGGTCTTCAATACGCTCGGGGTGATCGGTCTCCTTAGGTTCCCTGACCTGTATACCCGTATGCATGCGACAACGAAGGCAACGACATTTGGGTCGACCTTCACATCACTTGCAGTAATCGTGTACGGCCTATCGATGTTTTTCTCACAGACCGACAGCCAGTATCTCACCCTTGCCATCCATGCATTATTGGCGGCTGCGTGCCTTGCATTCACGAACGCTGTCAGTGCCCACGCGATTGCGCGTGCCGCACACAGGAGCGGGATTATGCCTACCCCTGCAGTTGTTGACCGGCTGGCGGAGGCAAAACTATGATCGAACAGATTCCCCAGATTCTGGTACTGCTCGGGTTGATCATTTCGGCGTTCCTGACCTGTTATTTCAAGGACCTGCTGGCAGCAACCATTGCAGCGGGTCTTTTCAGTTTCCTGATATCACTGGAATTCTATATCCTGCAGGCACCGGATGTTGCGATATCGCAGGCTGCTATCGGTGCCGGTCTGACGACAGCGATCTTTATCATTGCGATCCGGGCGACCAGGCGGTTTGAGGGGGAAAGTTCATGAAAAAGATGTTCGTTGTGGTCGCATCTCTCCTCATCTTTACCGCATTTTTCGGGGTGATGGCAATGACGCTGACGTTTGGCTCACCGATGGTGACGGACATGGATGACTACTTCCTCCGGCACGGGCAGGAGCAGACCGGCAGCAACAACCAATGCACGGCAGTCGTCTTCGATTTCAGGGCCTTTGATACTCTCGGGGAATCGACCGTGCTGTTCTGCGGTATTATGGGCGCGGCGTTGATGTTCCGGAAGATGCAGGGGGGTGAGGAATATGAGGATGAGTAGGATTGTGCGGACTGCGGCAGATATCCTCTACCCGGCGATCCTGATCTTCGGGCTGTACGTCGTGGCACACGGCCACCTGACCCCGGGCGGGGGCTTCCAGGGCGGTGCTGTGATTGCAACCGGGGGGGCGCTGGTCATTGTCGCATATAGTTATAAGGAAATCACCGGGTGGTTGAAAAAGAATGTCCTGCTGGGACGGGAAGTGATCGGGCTTGTCGGGTTTATTGGCGTGGGACTCCTCGCACTTGCTTTCGGGCAGGTGTTCTTCTTCAATTATCTTGCCGGCAGTGGCTCCCTTTTCGGGACACCGGTTCCGTACGGGATCAATGCGGGCACTCTGAATACCGCAGGTATCATCCCGCTCATGAACTTTGCTGTCGGGATCGAAGTATGGGGAGGGCTCACGATCGTGATCCTCTACATGCTTTCCGGGCTGGAAAAGGAGGGATGCTAAAATGCTCTGGAACCTGCCGTTCATCACCGTGGTGGTCCTGACCCTCATCGGCTTGGTGACCGTCCTGTTAAAAAAGAACATCATCAAGATCCTTCTGGGCATCAATATCCTGCAATCCGCGGCAAACCTTTTTCTCATTGCACTTGGCTATCGCGAGGGAGGTGTTGCCCCCATCTTCACGCTTGCGCCATCGGAACTGATGGTGCTCCCAACCCCGCAGGCACTGGTGCTTACCTCGATCGTGATCGGGGTGGCGACGAGTGCGCTGATCCTCTCGTTTGCCATGGTGCTGCAGAGAAAATACGGCACTGTGGATATCGATAAGATACGGAGGCTCCAGGGATGACATTTGCTGATTTCATCGTCACCAATGCACCGGCGCTGGTGGTAGCCATCCCGCTCTTTGCAGCATTCCTCTGTCCGGTCATGGGAAAGATCTCCTCAACGGTCAGGAATCTCTGGGTGATGGGGATGATGCTGGTCACCGCGGCCATCGCGTTCATCCTGGCGTACCGGGTGTTCTCAACCGGGTCCGTGCTCTACGTGTTCGGTGCCGCTGCCGCAAATCTTGCCGTCCCGCTGGATTCCGGGGGTATCCCAATCAGGATCATCTTCGCCGTGGATGCGATGAGCGCGTTTATGGACATCATCTGTGCGATTGTCGGGGTATCGGTCCTGTTGTATTCACTGTCGTCAGAGTCCCGCAACAGCAGTCTCGAGGGTTATTACACCCTGTTTTTCCTGATGATTGCCGGTGTCTTCGGGATGGTCTCTACCGGGGATATCTTCAACTTCTTCGTATTCTTAGAGATCCTCTCCCTTGCTTCAGCCGGGATGATCGCGTACCGCATTGACGGGGGGCTTGCCGTAGAGGCAGCACTGAAATATTTCGTCCTGTCCACGCTTGGTGCGATCTTCGTCCTGTTTGCCATTGGCATCTACTACGGCCAGTATGATGCGCTCAACATCGCGATGATCGCTGAGAGGATGCAGTTTTCGATGTTGGATAAGATCGCGCTTGTCCTCCTTGTCGCTGCGCTTGCGATGAAGTGCGGAGCCGTACCCCTGCATTTCTGGACACCGGATGCTTACTCCATGGCACCGTCCTCGGTAACCGCGTTTTTGGTGGTCGCGAGTCAGGCAAGCCTGTACGGGCTCTTCCGGGTGGTATTTACTATGTACAATATCACCATGAACTGCGTCACCGTGGGTTGGATCATCATCATCCTCGGTGTGCTCTCCATGGTTGTCGGCGTGACGATGGCAATTCCCCAGAAAGATATCAAGCGCCTGATGGCATACCACGCGGTATCCCAGACCGGTTATATGCTTCTTGGTGTCGGTGTCGGGCTCGCAGTGCTCGGCAACGCCGCACTCTCCAGCGCGTACGGGTTTATGGCAATGGAGGGGGGCATCTTCCACATCTTCAACCATGCGATGTACAAGGGGCTCCTCTTCCTGACTGCTGGAGCAATATTCTACCGGATTGGTACCCGCGACCTGAACAAAATGGGCGGGCTCGGGCATACCATGAAGTACACCATGATCTTCTTCATTATCGGTGCACTCGCAATTGCAGGAATCCCGCCCTTCAACGGTTTCGCCTCTAAACTGATGATCTACGAGTCCGTCTACCTCTTTAACCCGATCCTTGCGATCATCGCGATGGTTGTTTCCATCCTCACCCTTGCCTCGTTTGTCAAGGTCTTCCATTCGGTATTCATGGGCCCACAGCTTCCGGAGTATGCAGAGGTTAAGGAAGCCCCGCTTCCGATGCTGATCGGTATGGGCATCCTTGCTGCAATCGTCATCCTCTTCGGCCTGTTCCCGCAGCCGGTAGTGGATATGCTTGTCGCCCCTGCCGCCCATGCGCTGGCGGACCAGGGTGGGTATATTGCATCAATGCTGGGAGGTGCCTGACATGGATCTGACTGCACCGGTGCTGACCGGATATGGCTTGTGGGCTCCTGTTGCCTGGCTGGCTGCATTCGTAGCTGCCACCATCGTTGTGTACCTTATCTGGAAAACGGGAGAATCTTCGTACAAGAAAGGAACCGATCTGGAGCGCCCTTACCTCTCCGGCAATGCGGAACCGGAGAAGGGAGCAGTCCATATCAGGGCCAGTAACCTGTACTGGGGATTTTTGCAGGCACTGAAAGGTTATTATGATGCCATTGTTCCAATACATACGGGTGTCCTGACTGATTATATGGTCTGGTTTGTTGCAGTAACGGCGGTGCTTCTGGTCGTTATTGGGGTGCTTTCATGAAACTGACAAAATCATTCAACCGATCGCTTTGGGTGTTTCACCTCAACACCGGTTCCTGCAATGGCTGCGAAATCGAGATTGTGGCGACAATAACCCCGCGATATGACCCCGAGCGCTTCGGTATCAAGCTGGTAGGTTCACCAAAGCATGCCGATGTGCTTTTGGTGACCGGGCCAGTGACGAAAAAGATGGCGCCGAAAGTCCGGAGGGTCTTCGAGCAGGTACCTGCTCCAAAGCTGGTCATGTGTATCGGTACCTGCGGTCAGTCAGGCGGGGTCTTTTATGACTCGTACAACCTTGACGGGCCGATCGACCAGGTGCTTCCTGTCGATGTGTATGTTCCCGGGTGCCCCCCCCGTCCGGAGGCAATCATCTTCGGGGTTGTGAAGGCATGGGAGAAACTTGAGCGCCTGGAGGCAGCACAATGAACGAAACACCGCATCTCTCCCCCCATGAGGTAATCGATCTCTACAAAGCTGAATTCGGCGCAGGTATTCACGATACCCGGATCACCGAACGCGGGGAAGGAGTACAAAAGACGAAGGGCTACAATATCTGGATACGGCTCAACCGGGAACTTCTCAAACCCGCGATCAAAAAACTCATGGATATCAGGTTCCCGCACTTTGCCGTAATCGCAGGAAATGATCTTGGGGAAGAGATTGAACTTCTCTATATCTTCTCGGTCTTCTATGGCACAAAATTCGGGGAGTACATGGTCACCTTCGGGATTCGTCTCCCGAAAAACGATCTGAACGTGCCCACTATCACCGATCTCATACCCGGGGCCCTGTTATCGGAACGTGAAAAACAGGAGTTTTTCGGTATTACGGTGACAGATATCCCTGATGGGCGGAGGCTCTTCCTTCCCGATGATTTCCCGCAGGGAGTTTATCCCTGGAGGAAGGACGAAACAGGGATAAAACCCGAGATGGTCAGGGAACTGTGGGCTATTGACCGGCCAAAGGATCGCCCGGTACCACCGGTTCCGGAAAAGAAACCTGTAAAGGATGAGCCGGCCGCAGAAGGAAAGGAGGAAAAGACGGGAGGCGCAGCAGAATGAACGGCGATACAAAGAAAAAATCAACCCCTTATACGGTCCCTATCGGACCGGTACATCCAGCATTAAAAGAGCCGGTCATGTTCACCTTCCAGATGGAAGGAGAAGTGGTCAAATCGGTTGACTTTGCTCCGGGTAATACCCACCGGGGAATCGAATGGATGGGCATGAGGAGGAACCCGGTCCAGATCGTCCACCTCACCGACCGGATATGCGGCATATGCGGGATTGTGCACTCGCTCTCGTTTGCACGGGCCGTGGAGCAGATTGCCGAAATCGAAGTCCCGCCCCGGGCTGACTATATCAGGACCATCCTGCACGAGCTCGAGCGGATACAGTCACACCTCCTGTGGGCGGGAGTGGCTGCCCACGAGCTGGGGTTTGATTCGCTCCTCTACCTTTCATGGCGCGTAAGGGAACAATCGATGGACCTTATCGAGAACCTCACCGGGAACCGGGTGAACTATGGAATTGTCCAAATCGGCGGGGTTCGCAGGGATATCAGCGACGACCAGCGCCCCATCATTGAACAGGGCCTGGCCTACTACCGGGGGCTGTTTGACCAGATGAAGACCGTCTTTCTGGATGACAGCACCATACGCTCGCGGTGCAGGGACCACGGTGTGCTCACTTACCGTGATGCCCAGCTCCTCTGTGTCGTTGGGCCGACTGCACGGGCATCGGGTGTTGCTTTGGATGTCCGGCATGATTATCCTTACTGCGCCTATGGCGATCTTGATGTCCAGACCGTGCTTCCCCCGCAGGAATTCGGGGGACCGAAGGGTGACGTATATGACCGGATTATCGTGAGGCTTCTTGAAATCGCCCAGTCTATTGATATTATCCAGCAGTGCCTGGATAATATGCCAGCCGGTGAAATCCTCTGGGAGAAAAAGTTGCCCAAGCTGCTTTCCGTACTGAAAAAAGCTCAGGGTGAGGCAATTGGCAGGGTGGAGGCCCCGAGAGGCGAATGCATGCATTATGTCCGCATGGACGGAAACGATGCTCCGGCAACCTGGAAGGTAAAAGCCTCCACCTACAGCAACCTAATGTCGTGGATCCCTATGCTCAAAGGTGAGCAGCTGGCAGATGTCCCCATCATTGTCGCATCCATCGATCCCTGCATGTCCTGTACCGATCGGGTCTCCGTCATACGGGACGGTGGTTCCCCGGGTTACCTGACCAAGGAAGAGCTGACCCGGCTCTCTATTGAGAAGACGAGGAGGATTGTACAATGCCATTAGATTTGCTCTGGACGGTGGCAGGAGCGGTTCTTGTAGGGATCTTCGGAATACTTGTTGCATTATTCCTGCTTGGTGTTGACCGGATCCTGACTGCCCGGATGCAGGCACGCATCGGGCCCCCGCTCAGCCA
>DATKZP010000022.1:0-34826 GCA_035527915.1 Methanoregula sp.
GAAGGGAACTGATGGCAATGTTGATGAAGCTCGTCGTCGTGGGGCAGTACCGCAGGCAAAAAACCGGGCTAAAATTACACTGCAACACCTTAAAAACATTCAAGACCTGATTTTTCTCACTCCCTCTGGTGCAATGGGAGAAGATGCACTCAGGGAAACCGGTGTGCCGCATGTGCAGGTTGTCAGCCATGCAGAAAATTACAGTACTGCGCATGATACAAAATTTGCAGTGCAGCGGTTTTTTGAAGAGGGTGTTGACCTGGTACTGTTCTGTGGCGGTGACGGAACCGCCCGGGACATCTTTGATGTCGTGGGGCGGAATGTGCCGATCCTCGGCATCCCTGCCGGTGTGAAGATGTACTCGGCCGTCTTTGCTATCGATCCGTCAACGGCAGCGGAAGTTGTGACAAAGTACGACATCCAATCATTGCGGGATTCAGAAGTGATGGATGTGGATGAAGTTGCATACCGGGCAGGGGAACTGAAAACTCTCCTGTATGGCATTGCCCGTGTCCCGTCAGTAGCAGGAAAAACCCAGATCTCCAAGCAGGTATTTGAAGAAAGCAATGAGGAACGCGCAAAGGGGGAAATTGCCCGGTTTATTCATGAAATCATGATTCCGGACGTGTCGTATATCCTTGGTGCAGGGACAACTACAGAATCTATTGCCCGCGAAATCGGGGTGAATAAAACCCTGCTGGGTGTCGATGCGATAAAAAACGGGAAAACCGTTGCTATGGATATCGATGAAAAAAAGCTCTGGGATTTGCTTGAACAGGGGCAGGAGGCAAAAATTATCCTCAGCCCGATCGGTGCACAGGGATTCATTCTTGGGCGGGGAAACCAGCAGATCAGTGCACGTATCGTACGACGTGTGGGGATCAGCAATATCATCATCGTTGCTACCCCGCACAAACTCCGGGAAACACCGTTCATGTACGTAGATTCCGGGGATCCGGTACTTGATGCGGAATTTGGTGATACGGTTCTGGTGATTACCGGTTACCGCATGGCCCAGCGAAAGCGCCTCTACCAGCCAGAGCGTGAATAGAAAAGGATTAGTTTTTCTGGGGCGCTTGTGGGGGCTTCAAGAGTGCGAATGCAATAATAAGACCGATAACTGCAAGGACAAGGACATAGGGGAACACTCCCATATATGACCCTGTGGAGGTCTTGATAAACCCCGCAAGTTGCGGTCCGACAATGCCACCGGCACCGTATGCAAGGAACATGACACCGTAGCACCGCGGGTAATCGCAGGTGCCGAAATAACTTGCCGTAGCAGTCGGGGCGATGGCCAGCCAGCCGCCGAGACAGCCCCAGAGGACCGCGAATGCCAGAATGTACACCGGTACAGACTGGACCTGCCATATAAGGACCGATGCCAGTGCGATTAGCACGAAGGAAACCATCGCTGTATTTCGGGGAGTCAGCTTGTCCGTAAGGGTTCCAAAAACCGGGCGCCCAAAGCCGTTGAAGACGGCAAAGGCGCCAACGAGCATCGTAGCAAGCCCGGCTTCAACACCGACATCAACGCCAACAGGCTTTGCAATACCAATCGCCATCAGCCCGGCAAGACAGCCGATGAAGTAGCAGGCCCAGAGTGCATAGAATGTAGAAGTTTTGAGCATCTGCTCTCGATTGAATTCACAGGTGACTGCCTGACCAGGTGCAGGGGAAGGGGGTGTCCATCCTGCAGGCTTCCACCCGGCTGCAGGGAATTTCAGGGGCAGTGCGAGTACGATGATAAGAATGATAAATGCTATACCAAATACCCTGAATGTGTTCATGACTCCGGTAGCACCGATAAGGAATCCTGCAATATTAGCAGTCAGTACTGCTGAGAACCCAAAACCGAGCACGGTCAGACCGACTGCCAGTCCCCGGCGGTCCGGGAACCAGCGGGCTGCAACGGCAACCGGAACTCCATAGGCAATACCAACGCCAATCCCGGCGATAACTCCGTAGAAGAGGTAGAGCCACTGAACAGATCCGGCAAATGATGAAAGGAGCCAGCCCAGACCGGTGAGACACCCGCCAACGATTGTAATGTTCCGTGGACCATATTTTTCAATATATTTACCGGTAAACGGCATTGCTATGGCAAAGAATGCCAGGAAGACTGAAAACGGCAACAGGATTTCGCTGGCGGAGACAGCCTGACCCAGATCCTTGGTGAAGTAATTTGTGAGAGGTCCGACAAACACGCTCCACGAATAAATCGAGCCCAGGCACAGGTTGATGACCATGCCGAGTGCCACAAGCATCCAGCGCCCTGTTTCAGGGTCCGTACCGAATAGTTTTTCCTGTCCTGTCCCGCTCATTTTTATATCATTTCCTTTTTAAAAAAAAGGATTATTCCTCCAGCGTCGATATGTCGCCGGGGTCGATTCCCATCTCTTTTGCCTTGAGAACACGGCGCATGATCTTTCCGCTTCGTGTCTTTGGGAGCGTATCAACAAATTCAATTTCATGAGGTACCGCAATCGGACCTAGTGTGGTTCGCACATGGTGGACAAGGTCCTGTTTCAGGTTGTCGCTTGGCTTGTGACCAACGCGGAGAATCACAAAGGCTTTGATCGAGTTCCCTTTCACCTTATCCGGTTTACCGATGACTGCGGCTTCCGCCACTGCCTTGTGGGATACGAGGGCGCTCTCGACTTCAGCGGTGCCGATATTGTGGCCTGAGACTATGATGATATCATCGGCACGCCCGAGAATCATGATATTGCCGTCTTTGCCTTTGACAGCAAGATCGCCCGCCGTGTAAACATTATCAATGGTGTACCAGTACTTACGGTACCGTTCATCGTCCTTGTATAACGTACGCAGCATGGCCGGCCATGGCAATTTGATAACAAGGAATCCCATGGTGTTCACCGGGACAGGATTTCCGGATTTATCAACGACATCAGCTATGATACCGGGAATAGGTTTTCCTGCAAATCCCGGCCGCATCTTTTCGCCAACCATGGTGGTGATTAACAGCATTCCTGTTTCCGTCTGCCACCAGGTATCGACAATGGGACACCTGTCCTTTCCAATCACATGATAGTACCATTCAAATGCTTCCGGGTTCAGGGGCTCGCCAACTGACCCGATGATCCGCAGCGAGTTCAGGTTGTACTTGTTGGGCCAGCTCTCGCCTACCTTCATGAACGTTCGGATGGCGGTCGGGGCTGTATACAAGATCGTAATTTTCTGCTCTTCAATGAGATTCCACCAGCTTCCTGCATCCGGATAATCCGGGGTCAGTTCGGTAATAAAAACGGTGGCGCCGACAGCAAGCGGTCCATAGATGATATAACTGTGCCCGGTGACCCAGCCCGGATCAGCAGTACACCAGAAAATATCATTGTCTTTGATATCGAAGACGTATTTGCTCGTGTAATATGTCCCGACCATATAGCCGCCACAGGTATGCACCACCCCTTTAGGCTTTCCCGTGGATCCGCTCGTGTACAATATGAAAAGCGGATCCTCCGCATCCATGACTTCGGGCGGGCATTCATCGGAAACACCCTCCATCACCGCATAAAAATCCAGCTCGCGTGTCGGATGGAGATCAACTGACGGGTCTTTTCTCCGGAGCACAATGACATGCTCTACCGTGGGGGCGTTAATTAGAGCTTCATCGACGATTGCTTTCAGCTGGATCGCCTTTCCGCGGCGGACTGCAATATCTGCGGTTATCACGACCTTTGCCTCAGCGTCCTGAATCCGCATGTTCAATGCTGCTGCGGCAAATCCCGCGAATACCACGCTGTGTGTTGCACCGATCCGTGCACAGGCAAGCATTGCAATCACCTGTTCCGGTACAAGCGGCATGTAAATACAGACACAGTCGCCCTTTTTCACCCCGATTTTCTTTAATGCATTTGCAAAGCGCATGACGTGGGACAGGAGTTTCTGGTACGTGTAAATACGCTCTGCACCCCCCTCCCCACGCCAGATGAGGGCGACCTTGTTGCGCCGATGATCGTTTACATGGCGGTCAAGACAATTGGCGGTAATGTTAAGTTGTGCATTGATGAACCACTTTGCATACGGGTAGTTCCACTCCTTTACCGCACTCCACGGCCGGATCCATTCCAGCTCTGAGGCCATTTTGCTCCAGAACCCGTCCGGGTCCGCCAGAAAATCGTTGTAGGCTTTCTGGTAGTCCCCCATCCATGCATTTTTTTTGTACTGTGGATCGGGCGTGTAATATTTTACATCCTCGACAAGTTTGACATTAAAATCGTCTGCCATTTCCCACCTATTTAACATTATTAATCATGTTAGTAACTTATTTAAGAATTCTGATCGAGGAGGAATGTCCTGTATGAAAAAAAACGGGGCCAACAAATTGGCATTATTATAACAAGAATTATCTATCCGGGTTTTTCAATATAGGATCGATGCTTAAAAAGTATAAAGGGTGCCTGCTTGGTGCTGCAATCGGCGATGCGCTCGGTATGCCCAACGAGAGCACATTCCCTAACTTAAACAAGATGAAATATGGATACCGGCGCCCGTATAAAGGTCATCCAAATGAGGGACTAAATCCCGGACAATATACGGATGACACCCAGATGATGATCCTTGTCGCGACACTCCTCGCTGACGGAAAATACAATGAGGAACGATACTCCACTGCACTCCGTGAGCTCTATGATCAGGGCAAGCTCCGCTTTCCTGATGGATCAGTATCTGCTGTGTGCGAACAACGGGTAAAAGAGAAAGTCCCCCGGAAAGGGGTGAAATCCACAACCTCCGGATGCCTGCCGATTACGATCCCTTTCGGTTTGGCATTCCCTGATATGAATGAGGGATGTGAGCGTGCCGTGAGGGCCTGTAACGTCACCCATACTCATCCGGCAGCGCATGCAGCAGTATCAACCCTTGCAACTCTTCTCTACCATACGATCCACAATACATCTAACCCAATTGAAAGAGCGCTGGAGAAAGCACAGGCTGAGGATGAAGTGCTTGGTGGAAAGATCAGAAAGGCAATTGTACTGGAAAAAGAAGGAATGGACACCGGAACGGCATTACTTAAAATTGGAAATGATGTTTCAGTTTTCCAGACCCTCCCCATCGCGATCTTCCTGATCAGCAGGTATTCTCATCCGTCTGATCTCCTTACGGTAGCAACTAATACGGGTGGAAATACTGACACCATCGGTCTTATCTGTGGGTCATACCTTGGTGCCGCTAAAGGTATCGATGCACTTCCCACGGATTTATTGGAAGGACTTGAAGACAGGCAGCGGATAGAACTGCTTGGGGAACGATTACATACCCTCTATTTGCATAAACTGGATCAAATGTAAAGTAATTTCTTTAATTTCCTGTATTTTTTAAAAATCTAAACCAGCCGGGTCTAAAAAGCATTAAATTTTTACAATCGGATATTCTGTTATGAAAATTGCGATTATCGGGGCCTCCGGTTATGCCGGAGGTGAGCTAATACGCCTCCTTGTTCACCACTCCACCGCAAAGGTCACCTGTGCAACCTCCCGTAAACTTGCGGGAACACCTCTTGATCAGATTCATCCCCATCTCAAAGGGTTTACCGATCTCAAATTTGAAAACCTGGATATTGATGCCATCGATGCAGACGTTGCATTTCTCGCAGTTCCCCATACAGCTGCAATGACCTATGCAGGCAGACTGTTGTCGAGAGGAATAAAGGTAGTGGATCTCAGTGCTGATTACCGTTTACCAAAAGAGATTTATGAGAAGGTGTATGGGGTCGCGCACTCGGATTATTTCCCGGCACCCTACGGTATCCCTGAGCTTCATCGGACGGACTGCATCAATGCAAAGTTCGTTGCAAACCCCGGGTGTTTCCCCACCGGAGCAACACTTGCTGCCGCTCCCCTGGCAAAATACGCTCACACGGTAATCTTTGATTCAAAGACCGGTGTGAGTGGTGCGGGTGACAATCCCTCTGTAACCACACACTATCCGAATGTAGGTGATAACATCGCGCCCTACAAATTGACATCCCATCGCCATCTTGCTGAGATGAAACAGGAACTTGCCTGGCTCGGATCAAAAGCGAAATGTTATTTCACTCCCCATCTTGTACCGGTTAATCGCGGTATTCTGACAACGGCCCACATCCTGCTCAATGAGCCCCTGGAACAAAAAGACGTTGAGAAAATATACCGCGATTTCTACAAAGGTGAATATTTTGTCCGGTATCAGAAACCCTCACTTGCCGCGGTCCGCGGAAGCAATTTCTGTGATGTCATGGTCGAAAGTGAAGGATTACGTGTCGTGGCAATATCTGCCATAGACAACCTTGTCAAAGGGGCAAGTGGACAGGCAATTCAGAATATGAACCTGATGTGTGGCCTGAAAGAACAGGACGGACTTATAGGGGCAGGTATGCTGCCGTAGGTGAAAAATAATGTTGGTAAAGGATGCAATGACAAAAGACCCTGTTGTGTGCACTGCTGAAACATCCCTCCGCGATGTAGTAGGCTTATTGAGGAAGCATCATATCGGTGGGCTTCCGGTTATGGAAGGCACGGAACTCGTTGGTATTATTACGGAATCTGATCTCATCTCGCTCCTTGAATCTGAAAGGATCTCGGATGACCTTTGGCTGCCATCTCCCTTTGAGATTATCGAGATCCCTATCCGTGAGTACATCAACTGGGAGAAGACAAAACATGCGCTTCGCAACATCGGCGATATGCCGGCAAAAAAGGTGATGACGCACCGGGTAATCACCGCTATAGAGGAAATGGATATCGAGGCAGCTGCCGCTCTCATGCTAAAGGAGGGAATTGCACGCCTGCCGGTAATCCGGGGAAAAAAACTGGTAGGTATTGTGACAAGGGCAGATATAATCAATGCAGTTGGATCGTCCCGTTCTCTCAAAGAGGGAGCTGATACGTAAATGACGTTTCGAAGTATCTGTGCAGTGAAAGGTGTAAAGGCCTACGGGATGAAAGAAGGAAAGTTCGGGCTGACACTCATCCGTGCAAGCGGAACAGCAGCTGGTGTATTTACCGAAAATCTTGTCAAAGCAGCCCCTATCGAGCTCATGCGAAAACAGATAAAAAAGGGAACAATGGAAGCAGTAATCGCAAACAGCGGTTGTGCCAATGCCTATACCGGAAAAAGAGGAGATACAGATGCTGTTGCGATGACTGAGTATGCAGGTTCTGCACTGGGTGTTGAACCGGAACTGGTAGGTGTTGCCAGTACTGGCGTCATCGGGCGGTATCTTGATCTCCCGCTCATTCAACGCCAGTGTAAGGAAATTGCTCCGAAAATCGATCGTACCCAGGAAGCTGAAGACCTTGCAGCCCGGGCCATAATGACGACCGATACGTTTCCCAAACATGCACTCGTGGAAAAGGAAACGTTCAGTATTGGGGGAATTATAAAGGGGAGCGGCATGATCGCACCGAACATGGGGACCATGCTCGCATTTGTCTATACCGATGCGGACATAGGTGCAAAACCGTTATCACAAGCTCTTAAACAGGCTACCAGACGGACATTCAACCGCGTTGTCGTCGATGGGGATACGAGTACGAACGATATTGCTCTTTGCACAGCGACGGCAGAATCAGGAAAGGTAAATCCTGCTGAGTTTTCACGTGCTCTTGAGGAGTGTTGCCGTTTGCTTGCCCAGCAGATTGCGGCAGATGGCGAGGGTGCAACAAAATTAATTGAGGTGACCGTGAAAGGAGTGCAAAAGGAAGAAGCAGCTGCAAAAGTTGCCCGCACTATTATTGAGTCACCACTGGTAAAGACGGCCGTCTATGGGGAAGATCCAAACTGGGGAAGAGTGATTGCAGCGGCAGGGCGTGCGGGGGTTATTTTTGATCCGAATGCAATCTCACTCTGGATCAGCGATGGAATTGAGCGATATCCGCTGGTCAGGTCCGGAGAGATTATAGCAGATCTGAAAAAGGCAAAAAAATCAATGCACGGAAGGAAAGTGATTTTTATCATTGACCTTGCAGCGGGAAAAGAAGAAGCAACCGCATGGGGCTGCGATCTCACCGAACGCTACGTTGAGATCAACGGGAGGTACACCACGTGATGAAGCGCGAGGATGTTCTTATTGAGGCGCTGCCCTACATCCAGCAGTTCCATGGAAAGACCATCGTGATCAAGCTCGGCGGGCATGCGATGGTGGACCCGGTTGTACTCGAAAATGCCATCCGGGATGCAGTGCTCCTGCATTACGTGGGAATTCGCGTAGTACTTGTGCATGGGGGTGGTCCTGAGATATCTGAGAAGATGAAGGCGATGGGCAAGGAATCCGTCTTTATCTGGGGATTGCGGGTGACTGACCCGGAAACTCTTGAGATTGCCCAGATGGTGCTCGTTGGCAAGATCAACAAAGGGATCGTTTCGCTGATTGCTAAATGCGGCGCCCGTGGTGTCGGACTCTCGGGCAGTGACGGCAACCTGATCATCGCAAAGAAGATGGATCTCCAGAAAATAGAGGTCGGGGGTGTGCAGAAAGAAGTCGATCTCGGGCATGTCGGGAAGATCGAATGGATCGATCCGGCAATCCTGAACACGCTGCTCGATACGCGTTATATTCCGGTTGTCGCACCGATAGCGATTGACCGGTCTGGCAGGAGTTTAAACATCAATGCCGACACGGCAGCAGGTGATATTGCCATTTCGCTCAAAGCCTATAAACTCATCAATATGACCGACGTTGATGGTGTGATGGATGCAAAACGCACCACGGTATACCGGAAACTGACCATTAATGAAGCAACTGCAATGCAGAAATCCGGGGCGATTGGCGAAGGTATGATCCCGAAAGTGGGCTCTGTGATCAAAGCGGTGGAGAACGGGGTGAATTCTGCACATATCATCAATGGGAATATCGAGCACAACCTCATCCTCGAACTCTTCACCCGTGACGGTGTAGGGACGATGATCTCCTAAAAATAACTGTCACTCCCAAAATTGCAGAGCGGTATTTTAATTAAAGCATAATATCAGATTGTTATAGAGGTTAAGAAATGGATAAAACGCTGAAAATAGTTGCAGTTGTGGTTGTTGCGGTGCTGGCAGCCTGTGCGGTATTTTTTGTCATATCCCAGCAATCAGTAATACCACCGGCACCTGCAGCGGACACTTCAGTTCAGAGTATTTTTACGGTCTATTTCTTTTACGGGGAAGAATGCCCGCATTGCCATAACGTGATGCCGTTCATCCAGAATCTTTCAAAAAAATATCCTGATGTAGATTTCCTTATTCTTGAGACCTGGCATAATGAGACAAACCAGGCCATCTCCCTCGCACAACACCAGAAACTCGGGATAAAAAGTGCCGGTGTTCCCGAAGTAATTGTTGGGAAAGTCGTCCTTACAGGATCTGTTGATATTCCCGCTAAGCTGGAATCTGTCATTACCGAGGAACTAAAAAAAAACCGGTAACTGACGGACAGGAACCTGCAAAGAACCTGTCAAGCTCAAACCTTTCGTTGCAGAATACTGCCATTACTGGATTTTATTTCTATGGTGACGGCTGCAGCCATTGTGAGAAGGTTAAACCCATTCTTGCTGATCTCCGCGTGAAATACCCTGACCTCGATATACGTGAGCTGGAAGTCTACAATAACGCGACAAATCAGGAAACTTTTGCCGTAATGAACCGACAGTATGGTATCGGCAGCGCCGGGATACCGACACTCTTCATCGGTACTTCTGCAATGATCGGTGATATTGATATTATAAACCGTTTTGAAACAGCCATCCTTGCAGAGAAAGAGCGGATCGCATCCTGTAACGGCACTGCCCAACCTGTGGCACCAAATAAGGATCCCACCTGCACGGAGGAATCTCCGCAACTCAGCCTGCCGCTGGTCATCTTCGCAGCCATGGTTGACAGTGCCAATCCCTGCGGTTTATCCGTGCTGGTCTTCCTCTTGATCCCAATAGCTGTGGCCGGGAGCAGGAGGCGCATCCTGCTTGTTGGCGGTGCGTATATCACCGCGATGTTCCTGTTTCATCTTCTCGTTGGAATAGGGCTTTTCTCAGTGTTCTCCCTCTCCGGATTCTCACGGACCTTCGCTCTTGTCGGGGGAGCAGTCGCTCTTCTTCTGGGGATCATAACGATCGCAGATGTGCTCCGGAACAAGGAGACCTTTATCCTGTCCATACCGGAATCGCAGAAAGGACTGCTCGGGAACTATATCCGTATCGCGTCGCTTCCTGCAGCATTTGTTCTGGGGATTCTAGCCGGAATCCTCGGCTTTTCCTGTACCGGGGGCATCTATATCAGCATACTCGGTTTAATGGGCAGGGAGATGACAGTATTGTCTGGATTGCCATGGCTTGTACTGTATAACCTTGTATATGTCCTCCCCCTTATCCTGATCACCCTTCTCGTTGCTTATGGCATTTCCCCGGAACGGGCTGACAGCATGAGGGCAGAGTATAAGCGGACACTCAGAATGGTTATCGGTGTTATACTGGTAGCCCTCGGGGCAGTTATCCTTCTCGGGTGGCTGGGGTAAACCCCTCACAAATCCCTGCGATTTTTTAAAAAAGCATAATCAGGGAAGATTCCCGTCCCCGGAACACTCCCTCTGGCGCTCTTCACTCATCGCAATAAGATATTCAAAAATTCTCTGAACTGCCACGGGATCAATTTTATATTCAACCGCCTGTTCAAAAACCGATTCAAGGACCTCAGCAGTCCGGTGCTCGTCATGGACAGGCATCCCTGCATGAATCTTGATCTTTGCAATTTTTCTGGCGCAGTCCTGCCGTTGTGCAATGAGACGGATAATCTCCATGTCTACTCTGGTGATATCAGCTCGTATCTTCTCAAGGGACATATTATTACATATCTGATATCTCAAAATATACATAATCCTTACAGTCCCCAACACCAAAGCAGATAACAGAGAACTTTCTTATTTGATCAGGTACTTATATGCTCGAACGTATTTCCCGACGCGAAGAATTTGATCTTTTTGTAGCCTGGATAGCGATATCACTTGCATTTGCAATTATTTTTCTCCGTGGCATCGGACGGGTAGACCCGGTTATTGCCCTGTTATTTCTGGGCGTTTCCTTATTTACCGTCGGAATCGGGTTTATCCTCCACGAGATGGCGCACAAATATACCGCAATACAATATGGTTTCTGGGCAGAATTCCGGAAAGATAATATCATGCTTGTCGTTGCGGTTGCGCTTGCAGCTCTTGTGGGAGTTGTCTTTGCCGCTCCCGGTGCAACAATAATATATGATACCACTGGCAGGGGTATCAGCCGGGAACAGAACGGGAAGATTTCTGCTGCAGGGCCAGTTGTTAATCTCCTGCTTTGCATCCCTTTTGCCGTTCTGCTCATCTATGGCGGGGGTGGCAGTTCCCTCACCGGAAATATTGCCACGATGATAGGTATGATTGGTTTTCAGGTGAATGCGATGATTGCCGCTTTCAATATGCTTCCAGTCAGTGTTCTGGATGGCAAAAAGGTGCTTGCTTGGAATAAGGGTGTCTTTTTGGTACTGATAATCGCCGCATTTGGTGCGCTACTGGCCTCTTTTGTTTTTTGAAACGTTTTTTTTAATTTTAATACTTTTAAAAGATACAAAAATGAGTTTTGTTGAAATACTCAAAGAAACAATCAATCGCTCTTGGGGGCTCTTTGCACATCGTGGTTCTGCCCCCGCCGTTCGGGTATCCCCCATAGTGCGATAACCCCCGAGAAGGTTGAAAATAATACTCCGAAAAGGGAGGGGTCAAGGGGATGCTCCCCTTGGGCTGCCTCCCTCTATTGGGGAGTGAGGGGGTTAACCTCATAAGCGCCGCAGATAATTACCAAATAACTTTGAAAAAGAGGGTTTCAACAGAGCCCAAAAATGGAAATTATTCATTTTAGATTTTGCCCCTCTATTCAGGAAATTCTGGCTTTTAATTTCTCCAGCACTGCCACAACCTTCTGCCCCTTTTCAAAGGCTTCCTTCAATGCAGTCGGGTGCCTGTGTATGCCTTCATATGCGTCCATGTTGTTTGCGATGATATTGTCATAATATTCAAAACCAACCCCATTGAAAAACGCGGTAATGGCAGGAAAGGCCGCATCAAACACATTATCCCATGAAAGTCCGGCAGTGGAGATGAAGACTCCTTTATGCTGAATGATGTGCTCATTGGGAAAAAAGAGAGTCTTTAAGATAAACTTCCTCGCCCAGAGATACTGCCCCCGGTCAATCAGTCCTTTGAGTTCTGCGGTAATTCCCATACTGTAAATCGGGGAAGCAACAGCTATGGCGTCTGTTTTCAGGATTTTATCAAAAAGAGTGATAGCATCGTCCTGCACGATGCAGTCTCCGGTTTTATGACAGGCGTTGCATCCCCTGCAGGGTGTGTAATCAAGATCCCTGAGCACTACCTTCTCTACTGATGCACCGGCAGTTTTTGCACCGTCAAGGAAACTATCCAGCAGGGTCTCCGTATTCCCGTGCCGGTGCGGGCTTCCCGATATGCCAACAACTTTTATTTCCATGAACCCTCACAAACCAAGACGCTTTCTTATTTCAGCAATAACGGTTTTTCCGAGTTTTTCAGCATCATTTTTTGCCGTAGGATGATGTTCGATTGCGCCTTTCTCGTCCACGCCGTTGATCATCAGGTAGGAAATGTCAGCATCGTTGATGTCAATGACATGGTAGAAGCATTTCACTGAAGGGATGGCCGCTTCAAAGACATGATCCCAGTTCTGCCCGGCGGAAGCAACGAATACCCCGAGCCTCTTACCCTTGCGTTCCGGGGGAACAACGGGAAGCTTGAGCACGTATTTCCGTGAGCGGAAGACCTGCGCCCGGTCGATCAAGGCCTTTGGTTGCGAGGCAATACCCATGCAGTAGATGGGCGAGGAGAGTAAGATAACATCTGCTTCGACTATCTTGTCATGGTAGATGTCCATACCATCGCGCTGAACGCATTTATTCAGTTTCTCGCATGCGTTGCACCCCTTGCAGGGATTGATGTTGGCGTCCGTCAGTGCGATCTTCTCGATAACCACGTCCTGGTCAGCGGTCATCGCGCCCAGCATCCAGTCCAGCAGGGTCTCTGAGTTGCCATTCCTCCGGGGACTTCCGGCAAAGGCGAGGACTTTGATCGGCATAGCAGTTTTCTTATAGTGGCAATGCTAAAAAAGGTTGGTTTTTGATCTATTTCACGTGGGCAAAAAATTTAAATAATCAGATTTTTTTGAAGCAGAGATACCAGTCTTTGCACTCGTACCCCTCTGACATCCGCTTTTCCATCTCTGCTGCCGTTTTTGGCGGAGGAACGACAACTTTATCGCCAGGCTGCCAGTTGGCGGGTGTGGACACCTTAAACTTGTCAGTCGTCTGGAGTGCCTTGACCAGCCGGATGATCTCGGGCATGAACCTCCCGTTCTGGAGGGGGTAGTAGATCATCGCCCGCATAATGCCCTTGTCGTCGATGAAAAAGACACAGCGAACGGCTGCCGTCGAAGATTGCCCGGGGTGGATCATGCCGTATTTTTTGGCCACTTTCATGGTCAGGTCGGCAATGATAGGGAACGGGATGGTTACACCCATCTTCTCTTTAATATCGTGCACCCATGCAAGGTGCGCCGAGATACTGTCCACAGAAAGGCCGACCAGATGGACATTGAGCGACTTGAGTTCATCGTAAATATTTGTAAACGCCATGAACTCGGTGGTGCAGACCGGTGTGAAGTCAGCAGGGTGGGAGAACATTACCACCCATTTTCCTTTCAGCTCAGAAAGCTTGATTGGCCCCTGTGTGGTTTCCGCTTCAAAGTCCGGCGCCGGTTCCCCGAGGACGGGGAAGGTAATACAGGAATCGTCTTCCATGTTCTTTCACCGCCAATACCTGTTATGGCATGACTTCATCGAGTTGTGCTTTTCCATAGACATATGCGGGCATACCGGAGAGCAGGAAGGCGACGCGCAGCGCCTCTTCAATCTCTGCTTTGGTGACCCCGAGGTTCTTTGCTCCGGCAAGCTGGGCATGGACAGCATGCTGGTCACGCAGGGCTGCTGCAATTGCAATTGCAATCAGTTTCTTGGTCTTTCTCGACAGCTTGCCATCGTCCCAGATATGCTGCTCAAATCTCATTACGAGATTGAACATTTCGGGTTCTTTGGTTGTCAACTCCCGGAAAAATTTCGGCACTTTTCCGATCTTCTTCTCAAGGCTTTTAAGTTCCTTTTCCAATTCTTTCTTTGCTACCGGTTTTTTTGCCGGTGCCTTTTTGACAACCGTTTTTTTAGCTACTGCCTTTTTTACAACCATTTTTACACACTCTCCAGTTGCATCGGTTCGCCACAACAGACAAGTTCGCCGCCCCCGACTTCCTTTACTACGACGATATTATAGCAGATCTCGCATTTGAAGATCTGCCCCTCTTTTGAAACGTTTACCATGTAGAGATCCTCCATGTACGCCAGATAAACCTGGGAGCAGGAATCCCGCGCACACGTTTTTTATTGCAGGAACTCCCAGAAGCCACACTGCTGTACTTGTGCCTGAAAAGAAAAATGAAAAGTTTACTGGTTGCTTTCTCCGCGTTTTGGCGGATGTTGGGCATCCTCCGGCGTCTTGATGTCCGGGCGGATGTGCGTCATCGGGAAGCATGCGTATTCTTCGCACGCGCAGGAGGGACATTTCCTGAGATCCTGCTCGCTCTTGTCCAGGGTAAGTTCTTTTCCGCAATCAATGCACACATATTTGCCAGCGCCCACTTTCTGTCCTGCGGTGTACGTCTTCTGTTCAGTCAATTAATTCACCAAATCTCTCATTCACGTTAAAGATATATATGGGTTGTGTTCATGCCACCCGGGTTTCCCTTTTCTGCCCGTAATAAGACAGGTGCCGGTTCTTATGCAAAGCTATATTGTGGTTTTTCACTTTTACTGTTCTATGAGAAAAAAAGTGATCGGCCTGCTCGGGAGTCCCCTGTCTGATGGTAACACGGCAAAACTGCTTGACCGTGCGCTGAAAGGAGCAGAGGATGCCGGCTGCATGGTTGAAAAAATTGAAGTTGGCAGTCTTGATTTCCAGGCATGCCAGGAGATGATGTTCTGTAAAGACCATGATACCTGTATCATGGACGACGACATGCAGCAGCTTTACCCGAAATTCAAAGAGATGGACAGCCTCATCATCGCCACACCGGTTATGACCATGGGAATTCCCGGTAAACTCAAATCGATGATGGACCGGTTCCAGGTCTTTTTCATGGCCAAGTATATGCGGAAAAAACCATTCATCTCAAAGGAACAGAGAGTCGAACGCAGGGCACTGTTCATCTGCATCTCGGGTATGAAAATCCCCGAGGTTTTTGTGGGCGCAAAACTGACCGTAAGGGGCTTTCTTGACATTATTGACTGTCAGTACACCGATGAGTTGCTAATCAGCGATATGGACACTATCCGCGATGTAACAAAGCACCCGGATCTGCTCGAGGCAGCCTACCAGAAAGGGTATGCCCTCGGAAAATCGCTCACTGCGTAATCTCTCCCGCAACAAAACCTTTTTTTACCCTTGTAAAGTTCCGTTATTGCGTGAACGCCTCGTATTGATTTTTCCCTCGTTCCGCTAGAGCAGTCCCCGTTCCTTCATGCTCAGGTAACCGGCTTTTGTTACAATGATATGGTCAATCAGCTGAATGCCCAGCAGCAGTCCTGCCTCCCTGAGCTGTGTGGTGATCGCAATATCCTGCGGGCTGGGTTCAAGCGAACCTGATGGATGGTTATGGACGCAGATTACGGATGCAGCCCGGTCGGTGATCGCATCGGCAAAGACTTCACGGGGGTGGACAAGGCTGTGGTTGAGCAACCCCACGGTGATGATCCTGCTGTCAAGCACCTCTCCTGCGCCATTGAGGGTGATACAGATGAAATGTTCCTGCCGTTTGTCTCGGATTTCTGCTATAATGGTGAGCGGGAGGATGTCCTGCGGTTTTGTCACTTTGATACTGCCGCCAGCGGGAGCACAATAGCGCCTTCCCAGCTCAAAGCACGCCATGATCTGGGCAGCCTTTGATGGGCCGATCCCCATTATAGTGATGAGATCCTTGTACTGGATCGTGCCCTGACCGTCCTTCAGGAGCCCGCAGATCTCTTTGGATATCACGCGGACATCCTTGCCCCGTGTGCCCCTGCCAAGGATCGATTCGATCAGTTCCTGATCGGTGAGTGATGTCACTCCTTTCTTGGCAATCTTCTCGCGTGGCCTGTCCCGTTCAGGAACATCTTTCATCATCTTCATGGAAAAAACCCGGCTTGCAGGAAACGGCAGAGGCCGGTTATCCTGTTGTGTGTCAGGATTACTTTTTGGCGCAGCAAAAACCTTTCTTTTTTTACCGGGAAAAAACTGCCTTTTTATATCTCATGAATAATCTTTAAGTCAAATTCCTGCTATATCATATGCTCATGGCAACAATTGAGAATGTAAAAGAGGCATTTGCCGGTGAATCCCAGGCAAACCGAAAATATCAGGCTTTTTCTGAAAAAGCTGCTGCCGAAGGGTTCAACAACGTTGCAACTCTCTACAAGGCAGCCTCTGAAGCTGAGGCAATCCATGCAAAAAAACTCTTAAAGGTGCTGATGGCTATCGAACCCACGCAGAAAAACCTTGAAACCAGCATTGCGGGTGAGACGCACGAGTTCACCCACATGTACCCGGAATTTGTTAAGCTGGCAGAAGCGGAAGGTAAAAGTGATGCTATGCTTGCTTTCACCTATGCCATGAAAGCTGAGCAGGTTCATGCAACACTCTACAAAAAAGCACTCGATATGGTAAAATCCGGAAAAGATATGGGACGGGAAAAAATTTTCCTCTGTCCGGTCTGCGGGAACATCGAGATCGGCAAAGTCCCCGACAAGTGTCCAATCTGCGGTGTTTTCGGGAAACAATTCCGGGAAATCACTCTATAATTTTTTCCTCGTCTTTTCCATTTTCATTATCTTTCTCTTTTCCCCCCTCTTTTTTCCGACGGTGCAGCCAGACCATGACAAGGATGATGGCAACCAGTGTCGCCCAGGATGCAGAGTAAATTACAATAATGGGATAATTCAGGATTGGCGGTGAAGCAATTGGCGGGGGTGGGGGTGTAATACTCTCAAACTGGATGGCAACCTGGGCGGGAAACTTCGTCTTACCGTCGAAATATCTGACGCGCAGAGTTGCGTTCCCTGATGGTACAACGCCCTTTACCGGAGCATTGTTGGTGTTAGGGAATGCGATGGATCGGGTAATCATCCCATTCTCATCAGCAATCTCAATATACCAGGCATCCGGGTATGACTTTGAATAGAAGTCCCTACCCTTCACAACGAGCGTTGAGCCCGGGGGCAGGGTAACATTCCATATGCCGGTCTCGGTCTGATTTGTGAAGGAAAGGATCCGAGAGGTCACATCATTTACACCGATTGTAACCGAACCCGATGTTACAGCACAGGAAGACAAAGGGGGGATCTGAACAAAAAAATCTTCCGAAGGTTCGACAGGCTCCTGAGAGCAACGGAACCTGTCTTCCATGACCTGGCCGTAGTTCAACGCAACGGGGTAAATCCTGACTTCATCGAGGCCCCCACGGAAATACTGCGGGCAGTTCTGATCCGTCAGATTATAGCTTCCCGCGTCGGCACCAAGCATGATGTAATTGTTGGATTCATAGTGGATCGCCCCGGTTGCATTTCTCTGGTTTCTGAGCACACCATCCAGATACACCTTCAATGTCTGCCCATCATACGTTCCGGTAAGGTGGTGCCACTGGCGTTGCGAAATACTTTCATGCTGAACAGGTATTGACACCTCCCCAATCCTTTCCAGATTTATGGTCCACCAGAGGTCGTTGCCATCATCAAACCCCACCCGGTATCCTCCGTCCTCATACGTTGAGATTAAAACCTGGGGTTCAAACGAGTCCGTATAAAACCATAATGAAACGGTAATCTCCTTTTGGGGATGGTTCTTGGAGCTGAATGGAATTTCGGCATAATTATTGATCCCGTTAAAAGATATGGCCCTTCCGCACGCCCCGTTTTCAAGGCGTGATGTGTCATAAAGGGTTCCTGCATTGCCATTTCCTGATACATCAAGGGCATAATTACCGCTACCTTCATTGAAATTGAAATATACCGCAGGTTCAGGTGTGGAGTAAGAGTTATCTGTGTATGCACATGCCCCGCTTACTACGCAAAAGAGTACAAGACAAAAAAGAGTGTACTTTTTCAAAGTCCCTGTTCCATGCATGCCACTCATAATATCTTATCAAAGGTGTATTGGGGCTTGTCCAAAAAGAAAGTTGCTATGATGAAGTTCAGAAAATATCCTTTTTTCCAGCGTCAATATATTTATAAGACGCCACACCATTTTCGAAATAATGAGAAAAGTCACCGTCTACTCAACAAAAAATTGCCCCTATTGCCGGATGGTAAAGGCATTCCTCGACAAACATGGCGTTCCCTACGACAATATTGATGTTGGTGAAGATATCAATGCCGCAGAAAAAATGATAGAACGTTCTGGTCAGCGCGGTGTCCCGGTAATTATTGTTGATGATGAAGTGATTGTCGGTTTTGATTCACCGAGGCTGAATGAGCTTTTTGGTGAAACTACCCATGGGGAAATTTATGATGTTCTGATTGTCGGAGCTGGTCCGGCGGGACTCACTGCAGGGGTATACTGTGCCAGAAAAATGCTGAATACGATTATTATCAGTGAAAACATTGGTGGTCAGGCACTGCAATCCTGGGCGATCGAAAATTACATGGGTTACCGGATGATCACCGGGGAAGATCTGATGAAAAAATTTGAAGATCAGGTCAGCACACTCAATATGCGGGTTGAACTCGACCGGATTGTTGGCATCTCAAAAGAAGACGACATTTTTACCTCACGGACAATTTCAGAAAATACTATAAAAGCAAAAACCGTGATCCTTGCCCAGGGTAACCGCCCGAAAAAACTTGGTGTAGCAAACGAGGAACAGTTTCTCGGACGAGGGCTTTCCATCTGTTCAACGTGTGATGGACCATTATATAAGGGAAAAAAGGTGGCTGTAGTAGGTGGCGGCAATTCCGCGCTGCAGACTGCTGTGGAGATGAGTGAAATAGCTCAATCGGTAAACCTGATAGTGCGCAGCGGTATAAAGGCAGATCCAATATACGTAAAGATGCTTGAATCAAATAAGAACATCATCGTGCACCTGAACACGAAGGTAACCGCAATTCACGGGAATAAGTTCCTCTCTGCAATCACTATCAGGAATGAATCGGGGGTCGAACAGAACATCGATCTCGATGGGGTTTTTATTGAGATTGGCTGGCTGCCAAATACCGATATTCTCGATGGGTTCGTTGCGCTGAATGATAAGAAGGAGATCATTATAGACATAAACTGCCACACAAGCATGGCTGGTGTTTTTGCAGCCGGTGATGTAACCTCTGTGAATGGTAAACAGATCATCATTGCTGCCGGAGACGGGGCAAAGGCGGCGCTTGAAGCCCATGACTATTTGATGAAGTCTGCGTCCCGGTAAGAAAAATCCTATCATATCCTGCTTTCTAATTCAAAAAAGTTGAAAAACACCGAGTTAAAAAATGTCTTATTTGATCTCTCAATGTTGATTCAGGGCACTTTCGAATTGCCTTTTTTCCTGTCTTTCTCGTTATATCCTTCGAGTAGTACCGTGGTGATATTTTTGACGGGTTTATCCGTGTGCCCGGCTATATGGAATTCGCAGAATGGGCAGGACGAGATCACGATATCCGCTCCGGTCTTTTTTATCTCTTCTCCCCGTCGTTTACCCAGCGCTGCTGCCTCTTCAGGGTTCCCGGATCGTACGCCCCCACCCGAACCGCAACAGATGGATGGCATTTCAGCAAGCTCAACCACCTGTCTGATCAGCTGACGGGGCTGTTCTCTGATGCCCTGTCCCCGCAAAAGGTGGCAGGGATCATGGTATGTTGCCTTAACAGGCAGACGTGCGGGAGGTTCTATGCCATATGTTATGAGCACTTCGGAAATATCCATCACGTTAAACGGTGTCTTGTAGTCATTTTTCAGTGTAGATCCGCACCCGGCGCACATGGTCATCACCGTGTCAACACCTTTAAACCTGAACGCATCGATGTTGCGTTTCTTGAGCGTGTCGAGGAAGGAAAGCTGGCCGGTGCGGATGAGCGGCGAACCGCAGCAGACCTGCTCTTTGGGAATGATAACCCGTATCCCATTACGCCTGAGCACTTCGATGGCATCAAGTGCTGCTTTGGGCAGGCGCATGTTGTACATGCAGCCGACAAAGAACCCGACCGTTGCCTTCACCGGACCTGTCGGCTCGATCACTTCCGCGTTTACGAGCTCCATAAAGGTCGGTTCGATCCGGTTCACGGAACGCCCTGTCTCCCTTACAAGAGCCGCCACCTCCTGGTGTTTGGGCAGGGTGAATCCACGCCTGTTTGCAAGCGCCCGGAGTTTTTCGATTGCTTTTGATGGAATCTCAATCTCTTTGGGGCACACCTTCCAGCAGGCCTGGCAGCTGGTGCAGGTGAAGAGTCCCTCCTGTACCGCATCAACTATACGATCCCCGCTGTCACGAGGATCAAGTGCGAGCCGCATTTCCTGTCGCATCGCTGTGGGTCCGAGGAACTTTGTGACATCCATTGCAGGGCAGACCGAGACACAGCAGAGGCACTCGATACAGTCTCTCAGCGGTTTTATCGTATCGATATCGGATTTTGTCGGCATTTTCTGTGAATCTGACGGCTTCAGGGAAGCGATCGTTTCAAGCGTTGGCAGGAGATCAACGACAAGATCCTTTTTTACCGACAGGTTCAGGGGTTCGATGGTAATGTTGTTTTGAGCTTCTTCCATGCAGGCAAGCACGGGTTCGCCGTTTACCCGCACTGCACAGCTCCCGCACTGCCCCGACCCGCAGCTGTACCTGTACGAAAGTGTCGGATCCAGCTCATCGTGAATTGCATGGAGAACATGGAGAACACGGGCGCCTTCGTTTACTTTGATTGTATAGGTTTCAAAATGCGCCTCCCTGTCCTTCTCCGGATCGAAGCGGTATACCCGGACCGAAATCTCCTTCATGGCAATCCCCTGTTTTTCTCAATCCCGTTTCTGGAAGGAGAGATGAACGTATGATTGAAAGGAGAGTGCTGGGCATCATGGGTCTGGGGAATATCGACCCTCACATGTGCCCCCCGGGACTCCTGCCTGATCAGCGCACTCCGGCAGATAAGTGAAGCGGTCAGGCACATATTCCGGATTATGCAGCATTCTGCAAAATTTCTGGGCGATTCGGCCCGGAGATTGGCAAGAGACAGGTTATTGACAATCTCCAGGGTCTTATGCAGATCTGTTGCGTTCCGGAAGATCCCGGCCCCCCTCCACATTGCCTGCTGGAGTTGTGTTCGAACCCGTGCAGGATTTTCGCTTCCCTTAATGAATGTATCAAGATGCGCCAGTTTCTGGCTAATCTGATCATTATCCACGTTTTTTGCCCGTTTTTTTGATTTTCCTGCAAATTCCCCGGCACGTTTCCCGAAGACCTGCGTATCGGCAAGGGCATTTCCCCCGAGACGATTTGCTCCATGCACCCCCCCGGCAACCTCACCGCAGGCAAAGAGTCCGGATTGCGTGGTACGGCACTCCGGTGAAATCCGCAACCCGCCCATGATATGATGGGCCGTGGGGGCGATTTCCATCGGCTGCATCCTTATGTCCACCCCGAATTTTAAGAACTGTTCGAGCATCACTGGCAGCCGGCTCTCGATCTGCTCGCGGGGAAGATGCGTAACATCGAGATACACCCCCCCGTTCTTCGTCCCCCGCCCTCCTTGTATTTCCTTTGCGATTGCCCGTGCAACCACATCCCGGGTAGAGAGCTCCATCCGTTCGGGGTCATACAGTTTCATGAACCGCTCGCCGAGGTTATTGAGCAGGGTACCCCCCTCCCCCCGCACAGCTTCGGTTACAAGCCGTCCCCGTGCATCATAGGGGAACACCGCACCGGTCGGGTGAAACTGGATCATCTCCATATCGATCAGTTCGGCACCTGCACGGTAGCCAATGGCAAAACCATCCCCGGTACCGCTCGATGAGTTTGTGGAGATGTCATACACTTTTGTCCCGCCACCGGTTGCAAGGATCGTACTGTCTGCCTTCAGTAAAACGAGATTTCCTTTCTCATCCAGTGCCATTGCACCAATGACCGATTCACCGCTTTTAAGCAGGTCGATCACCGTATATTCCTGCAGCATGGTGACATTCGATGAATCAAGCCGCTCGACTAAGGTGGTCATCATCTCGTGCCCGGTCCTGTCACCAGCATAGCATGTCCGCGGGAACCGCTGGCCGCCAAACGGGCGCTGGGCGACCTCATCGCTCTCGGTGAAATCGAACACCGCACCCCACTTTATGAGATCCCCCATCCGCAACGGAGCTTCCCTGACGAGAATATTTACCAGCTCAGGATCGTTGAGGTACGCACCCCCTTTGAGTGTATCCTCGAAATGAATCCCGCATGAATCCTGTTCCCGAAGGACAGCGTTGTAGCCACCTTCCGCCATGGTGGTGCATCCCCCTTTACCTACGATGGTCTTTGAAATGAGCACCGTGTCGCCATATTGCGATGCCTCTATAGTGGCCCTTACACCAGCACCACCGCTCCCGATCACCAGCACATGGCAATCCACCACCACATCTGCAAGCATCTTATTATTTTGTGGATCGTATAGTTACATAAATAAATAGCACAGCCAAAGTGAGAGAAAAATGAGATTATTAATGAAATTTGGCGGGACTTCAGTCGCCGATGCACAATGCATCGGACAGGTCGTGGATATTTTAGAAAAACATTACATAGCCGGAGATGAACTGGCAGTCGTCGTATCTGCACAACGTGGCGTGACCGACCAGCTCATTGAAATTATCGGAAAACTCCCGACAGCAAAAGATGACAGTGCCATTGCACCCCTTATCCAGGCACTGGGAAAAAGGCACATTACCACTCTTGAAGGGGCTGCACCTGACTTTGTCGCTGAAACGGGTGCGGTGATTGAGGAGCGGCTTATCAGTCTCCAGAATATTCTCTTTGCCGTCTATAATCTGCGGGAGCTCACTCCCCGCTCGAAGGATTATATCATCTCGTTTGGTGAACGGCTGCTTACCCCGATTATGAGCGCAGCTATCCGTGAGCGCGGTATCCCATCAACCGTACTGGACGGGTGCGATGCCGGCATTCTCACCACACCCCAACATGGTGAATCCACCGCACTTTCGGAAAGTGATGAACGGATAAAAAAACGGGTGGAACCACTTCTGGGAAAAGAAATTCCGGTGATCATGGGATTCATGGGCTGCACCAGAAGCGGAATAATCACAACCCTCGGCAGGAGTGGTTCGGATTACTCCGCCTCGATTATAGGTGCCGGTATGGATGCAGACGAGATTTGGATATGGACTGATGTGGATGGAATAATGACCTGCGATCCAAGGGTAATCAATGATGCACGGGTCATGCCTTCCCTGTCCTACATTGAAGTGATGGAACTCTCCTACTTCGGTGCAAAAGTGATGCACCCGCGTTCCATCGAACCCGCAATGCGGAAGAATATCCTTGTGCGGGTAAAAAATACCTTTAATCCCTCTCATCCCGGAACGGTGATTGTACGGAACGGACAACAGGACAACCGCGTGGTTAAAGCCCTGACCTATATCGACAAAGTCGCTGCGATAAATATCAACGGTGCCCAGATGATTGGGAGACCAGGAGTAGCAAAAGCAATTTTTACCATCCTTTCGGATCATGAAGTGAACGTGATGATGATCTCGCAGGGATCATCTGAAGCAAACATTTCGCTTATTGTTGATGAGACACATCTCAATGCTGCAGTGCATGCACTAGCCGATCTGGTAAAACAGGGTATCGTGCGTGAAGTTACCCACAACCACGATGTGTGTGCAGTTGCTGTTGTCGGTGCCGGTATGGCAGGAGCTCCTGGTACAGGAGGCAGGATCTTCACAGCCCTTGGGAAAGCGGGTGTCAATGTCATGATGATCTCACAGGGGTCATCTGAAGCGAATATCTCATTTGTGGTGAACCAGCAGGATGGTCCCCGAGCGGTACGGGTGCTCCACGACGAATTCAGGTTATCGGAGGAATGCGATGAGTAACACGGCCTACCGTGATGCGGGAGTTGACATCGATCTCGAGGCATCAGCAATAAAAGCCCTCATAAAAAACCTGACCTACCGGAGAAAAGGCAGCTGTACCATGATGGACGGCACAGGGCATTTTGCCGGTCTGATTGATTTCGGTGAACAGGTCCTCGCCCTGACCACGGACGGGGTCGGTACGAAGATGCTGGTTGCTGACCAGATGGAGGACTGGAGCACCGTGGGAATCGATTGCGTGGCGATGAATGTCAACGATCTCTACGTCATGAACGTGGAGCCGATCGCATTCGTGGACTATATAGCAACGGACAAACTCTCAATCGAGAAGATGGCCCAGATTGGCATGGGGCTCAATGAGGGTGCGAAGCTGGCGAATATTGACATCGTTGGCGGGGAAACCGCCTCGCTCCGCGGGCTGGTCAACGGGCTTGACCTCGCCGGTACTTGCCTGGGGATGCAGAAGAAGGACAGGATCATCTCGGGCGAAAAAATCCGGCCGGGTGATGTAATTATCGGTGTTTCTTCCACCGGTATCCACAGCAACGGTCTCTCGCTTGCCCGCAGTGTGGTGGAGAAGTATGCCAGTTATGATAAGAAGATGAAGAGTGGCAAGACACTCGGTGAGGAACTGCTCACCCCCACCCGGATCTACCATGAAAGCCTGAAGGTTACAGCAGCCTGTACCGTGCATGGTATGTGCCATGTTACTGGTGGAGGACTACTCAACTTCAACCGGCTCAGCGAATACGGGTTCCGGTTCGATAATCCGATCACGCCCCCGCAGATTTTCTCGTGGATACAGGAAGCCGGGGACATCACGGCAGCTGAGATGTACCGCACCTTCAACATGGGCATGGGATTTGCCTATGTAGTGCCGGAAAAAAGTGTTGCCTGTGTGCAGAAGATGGTGAAAGGTGCACGGGTTGTCGGAAAAGTTGTCAAAGAGCCCGGCGCTTTTCTGGGCAATCTGCAGATCGTTTAGATACTGCAGATACGAAAACACACATACAAAAATAATGATTTTTTTCTATTTTAGTGTTATTTCAGATAGGATTTACGCAGTTGGATTAATACAGAATGATGACCCCCATAACAAATCGGGATAAAAAACCAATCGGTTCAGAAAGCAGGAAGAGAAATAAAGAGGGTAGTTGCAGATCGCTGAATTGCCCGTTTCGTTAGGTTTTTCGGTCAGTATCAAGTGAGTAAGTCCTATCAGATTTTTAAAAAGAACAGGAAGCCGTTTCAATCATACGGCTCCGGCTCAACCAAATAGGTGCTCTTCTCTGCGCTGTCAGAGACGATTGCACTGTTGCCGTTGGGATCTTCAAGAATAAACGTAACCGACAGTTCCCCGCATTTTACACTGGCGATCTTCTCCAGCAGCAGGCGGGCGTTCTCCCTCTCTTCTGCATCCCCGTCGATTATAGCTGATCCTATGGCATGCACAATGCGATCCAGCACTCCCTCTATATTGGACACAAAACCCTGGCAGGTTGGGCCGGGATCGATCCTCACCCCGAGTTCCGGGATCTCGATCGAGGCACTCATGCTCCGCACCACCCGGACTGCGAGATCCTCCTGCGTGGCGGCCCGGTACACGTAGCGCACCGGCTCACCGTGTTTGAGCATCTGGGTATCGACAAAGCGGTAGCCGCAGGAAGGACAGATCGCAGAAATGATGAGAATATCAGAAAAATAGGGGATATTTTCTATTGTATACAGGTATTCTATCTCGGTATTACACGTTGGGCACGGACCCGGAACGACTGTACGCAACTTTAAGCTCCACCAATTTTATCGCGGGAGATTTTTACCGACATAGGTGTGAGCACGACATACCTCTGGTCCCCAAGACCAATGATGTCCCCGTTGACATCCTTTGCCACTTCTTTTAAGTCTTTTAAAACCCGCTCATAGGATATCTTGTCCATTTTGAGCCGGGAAATGTCGACAATTACAATATTTCCGCTGTAGACTTCGTCTTTGACCCGGGGCGTATCCTTGAGATCAGTAATCGTAGCGATCTTTACGAGGAGTGCCGGGGCAGAACCTCCATGCTCTTCATAAGATGCGAGGTCGAGCTCCATATAATCGTCGTCTGAGTGTGTAGAACTCTTTCCAAGAAGGGTGTCTATTATTTTAACCATAAAAAAATTGTATGATGAAACTTATTTAATAGTATCTATTTGAAAGCACCTATCAGGGTTTTTGTAGAATAAAACACGTAAAATAACCGATTTCCCGCACAATCAATTCGAACCCGTTTGTATCAGATTTCAATGTTCCATATCTCATCGCTGACGTAATGAAAATTTTTACACATCTTTCCTGAAGTTCTGGCACGCATATCGGGCGCGTCAAGGAGTGCAATTCCGATTGCAAGTGGCTTACCGTGCCGCTCATCAACGATCTGGACCGGAGCATCGGCTTTCACATCATCAGAGATCGAAACGATACCCGGACGCATGACATCGGCGCCGTTGACCACGTAGGGTATTGCACCTGCATCCACAACAACCCTGCGATCAGGAAAGGGGAACTGAATCGCACCTTTTAACGTAGGGAATACCCAGTCTCCGGTCTCCATCAGGAGCATTTTTTTGTTAACCAGGAACAGTGAAACATTGGCATTGGTTTCAAGCACTTCAATCATCTCCGCATGAAAAAATTTTGCTGATGTTCCGATCTGGTCAAAAAGCCGGGATAAGAGATTCTGCGCCTGGCTCTTCCGGATGGAATGGCGTTTTTTTACGACAATCTTTTTCATTGTTCTTAGTTCCTACATTCATATCTCTCGCTAGAAAAAAATTTGCATCGAATATGTATGGTTTCCATTCATGAACAAGGACCCTTGGCTAAGAATCAGAAAAATTCTTGGCTGATGCGGATCTACGGTATGTTTAAGTAACCCGCTCACACAAATATATTACTCCAGAGCGATGGTGACAGGGTATTATTATGACCAAAAGACCGTTGGATATTTTGGATCAGGTACTGAATCGTCAACCCGTTATTGTATCTCTCAAAGGCGGGAGAGAAATTCGGGGCATTCTTCAGGGATATGATGTACATATGAACCTCGTGCTCGATAAGGCAGAGAACGTGGAGAATGGACAGGTTCAGAAGGTAGGTACGCTCATCGTCCGTGGGGACAATGTTATCTATATATCCCCATCACTGGAACAATAAGGTGAAATAACATGTCTAAAGGCACTCCATCAATGGGAAAGATGAACAAGTTTACCCATGTCGCTTGTCGGCGCTGTGGGAAAATCTCGTATCACGCCCAGAAAAAACAATGCTCTGCCTGCGGTTTTGGCAGAAGCACTAAAATGCGCAGCTACAAGTGGACCACAAAGAGACCAAAAATTCCAACGCATTAGAGTTGTATCATGTGTGGTATCGTTGGCATCGTCGATGCTGGCGGTGTATCTATCCAGCTCTACTACTCCCTGTACGCTCTCCAGCACCGGGGTCAGGGGAGCGCCGGGATATCTACCTACGATGGCTCAAACCTCCAGAAATTTAAAGGTCCGGGGCTTGTTGCCGATGTTTTCTCTCCTTCAGTTTTAGAAGACCTGAAAGGAAACACCGGGATTGGACACGTACGCTACCCGACAACCGGGTCCAATCTTCCTGAAAATATCCAGCCGCTAAATTTTCAGTTCAAGGATCGTTTCATCTCAATTGCCCATAATGGCAACCTTGTGAACACAACCGAACTTAGAGCTGAATATGAACAGGCCGGGCAAATCTTTATTACCACTACTGATACGGAGATCATAGCAAAGATCCTGATTGATGAGATTGGCAATTCCGGATGTGTGGAGGACGCCGTTCACCGCTGCATGCGTAAACTCCGCGGGTCCTATTCTGTCGTTTTGATGATTGATGGAATCATTTATGCATTCCGTGACCCGTTGGGTATCAAGCCTTTCTGTATAGGTAAGACAGAGCAGGGGTACATGGTTGCGTCCGAGAGTGTAGCGGTTGATGCATTGAATGGGAAATTTATCCGGGATGTCCGGCCCGGAGAATTGGTCAGGATCGATGCTGAAGGAATAAAATACAATCAGATTGCGATTGCCGGGAAGCCTGCTTTCTGCATCTTTGAATATGTTTACTTTGCACGGGCTGATGCAATTATCGATGGTGTACTGGTCTATAATGTCCGGCGTACAATCGGGCAAAAACTCTTTGAAGAGGATCCGGTAGTGGCTGACTCTGTCTGTCCCGTTCCTGACTCAGGGACCGCATATGCCATAGGGTATGCAGAACGGTCAAAAATCCCGTTTGTAGAGTCCATGATGAAGAACCGGTACATGGGACGCACATTCATCATGCCAACCCAGAAGGAGCGGGAAAACGCGGTGCGAATAAAACTCAATCCAATTCCAGCTCACCTGAAGGATAAGTCCGTTGTGCTGGTTGATGACAGTATTGTGCGGGGAACCACTTCGCGCAGAATTATTACCATGATGCGGGAAGCGGGTGCGCGTGAGATCCATATGCGTATCGGTTCACCGGCAATCAAAGCGCCCTGTTATCTTGGTGTTGATATGCCTACAAGGGAAGAGCTGATCGCGAGCAACAAGATTGAAGAAGAGGTCCGGCACAGCATTACTGCAACAACCCTGCATCACGTCTCGCTCTCTGCGCTGACTGAAGCGATTGGCTTTGACCGGGAAAATCTTTGCACCGGGTGCCTCACCGGGTGCTACCCGCTGCCCATCGATGGCGAGCACGGGAAAGTCCAGCAGGTTGATTTTGTGGACAGTACGTACCAGTCCAAGCTCGGTACGTTTGAAGTGGAACTATCGTCATGAGAAAAAATTCGGGAAATTCTGATTTTTTTTAAAATTTTGAAGTTCTCTGATTGTTTTAACAAAATTTTTCGGATAAAAAAAATCTTTTAAAAATCTCTTAAAAAGAAGCAGTAGCGAGGGATGGATTTGAACCATCGATCTACGGGTTATGAGCCCGTCGGGATATCCTGACTACCCTACCTCGCTCCTATAATCAGGGTTATAATATAGTCGGCGTGCGCTGATATAGTTTACTCAGTTTTTCCCGGTGCCGGCTGCCCGTTAGGGAGGTTTAATTACTCTTTTACTTACAGAGAATTATGGATGATGAGATCAGCCGGATACGGGAGAAGCGGATACAGGAGCTGAAAGAAAAAATGAAATATACGGGAAAGGTGGATGTGATGCATGTCGATGAAATGCATTTTCAGGAATTCATCAAGACACACCCATTTGTAGTCCTGGATTTCTGGGCAGAATGGTGCGCTCCGTGCCGCAGGGTGGGGCTCGTGATTGAAGAATTGTCAAAGGAATTTTCCGGGAAAGTAACTTTCGGCAAGTGTAACACCGAGGATAACCGGCGCCTCGCAATGCAGTTCAACATTACAGCAATACCATCCATCATGCTCTTTTCTCAAGGCCAGCTGGTGGACCGGATTATCGGGGCTTATCCAAAAGAAGCAATACGGGAAAAAATCGTTAAGAAGTTTCACCTGAAATAATCGAAAAGAAAATGAAATTATTTTCGTATACTCAACAACAGGTATGATTCCTATCCGCGGGCATTCAGTTTTGCTGCCATAATAAAATCGTTTAATGTCAGGCCGCCCGCTGGATAGGTATAATATGAGATCTCGACGAATCTTGACTCTTTCATGTAGATATCCGGAATATGTCCCTCCTGCGTTGAGAGAGCCATAACCTCGTTAAAAAAATCAACGCACTGACTGCAGTCATCGAGCTCAAATGTCCGGGTCAGATGACCGTTGTCGATTGACCATCCGGACACTTCACCGAGAAGCATAAACGTCTCCTTTCTTATCAATGGTGGAGATCCCGCAATGTAGGTGGTGCATTTTTTCTGCGCAAGATCCATAGGTATTTCTCGTTTCTCCGGACAAAAAAAGTTTCTCCTGATCAGGATGAAATAATTACCTCCTGCAGGTTATGATGAAGATTACGCAGCAACTGCTGACGGCTGCTGCCTGCCGGACTGCCACGGCATGAGGATCATAACCACCATGGATATGGGCAGGGCGATGACGATCGGGTCTACTGCAGTCAACGGGGATCCGAGCAGGGGGACCTTCCCGAAGAGTGCCTGGCAGATGCCGAGAGGTTTTGCTTCTGCTGCATGGAAGAACGCGGTCCAGAGGAACCAGATCACTGCACCGGTGACCATGCTGTAGAGAGCTGCCTTCGTGGATGGTGCCTTTGCATAGATACCGCCAGCAAACTCCGGCAGGAAGGCTCAGGCGCAGAGGCCCATGAACATCGCGGTTGCCCGGGCAACGATGCTGATTGGTAAGAAGAAGGCAAGCACGGTCGAGACAACCATCACCAGCACGATGCCATACTGGTGAGCGCCGTATTGCCTGCCGCAAACCCGCCCACTGCAACCAGGGTGAGGGCGAGAAGGACGATCATGCCGATTAGCATGATCGAGCCGTGGAAGGCATCCGTGTACATCACGGCAATGAGCCCGCCGAACACAACGTAGACTGCCATGATGAGGGCAAACAGGATCAGCGATGAGGAATACGGGATGCCAAGTGTAGGTTCAATGAACCGTGCCCCGCCGATAAGGATTGCGGCAGTGTAGAGTGGCATGGAGATGAAAATGATGAACCCCGCTGTATACTGCAGGAGCGGGGACTTGTAGAGTTTGCACATCAGGTCCGGGAACGTGACCGCACTGAGCCGATGGCCAGACCATAGCCAATCAATATCTGCGGGTCAGGGATTCCAAGAAGCATACAAAAACCTCTGGTAAACTCTTCATCATGACAATTCAAGGGGAACCTGTGGTATGCAGATCCCCTATATAAAGTGAAAGAAGAATGGGTTTGAAGAGAAAACGGTATTGCAAACCCCCGGGGATATCATTGTTTACCGATTTCTCCTCTGAAAATTTTTGTATATATACGTTTGTATCTGGACGTTACAGAACACTTTGACAGCATAAGGAACTTAAATGACCCAAAAAGACCATAATGCGTCAGGCACTACGCTCTACAGAAAATCGTGTCATCAGTATTTTCAACACTGCATGAATCTCTCCAGCAGGTGCTCGCACAAAGACTGGAGTGGACGGAACTCCGTGAAGTCCAGGAGCGGACGTATTCGGCGGTAGCAACGGGGAGCGATGTTCTCGTCATTGCACCAACTGCAGGGGGGAAGTCTGAGGCAGCCCTGATCCCGGTGATGGATGACATTTTAAAAAACGGGAGGATGGGGGTTGCTTGTCTTTACATCTCGCCTCTGAAAGCTTTGATTAATGACCAGGAAGATCGTTTCAGCGCTTTTTGCATACCGACTTCGCTGTCCGTAATGAAATGGCACGGTGATGTGGCAAAGGGGGATCGCTCATGGAAAGATGGTGAGCCCCCGCACTTTCTGATGATCACCCCTGAGTCATTGGAAGTCCTCCTCCAGGAAAAAAATTTATCCTCGGATCTCCGGCGGGTCAGGACCATCATCATCGATGAACTCCATGTGTTTGTTGAGTCAGAGCGGGGTGTGCATCTTAAGGTGCTGCTTGACCGGATGGACCGTATCACAAAAAGATCCGTCCAGCGGATTGGACTTTCAGCAACAGCAGGAAATCCAAAGGAAGTGCTGGCATGGCTCTCTGAGGGCCGGCACAAAGCTGAAATTGTTGCGGTTCCCTCTCCTCCCAAAGAGAAACAATTCGTGTTTATTGTCGAGCCTGAAGAAAAAGACAGGATCAACGCGCTGGTACGGATAGTTGATGGTAAAAAGGCGCTTGTATTTGTTAACAGCAGGAGCGTTGCAGAGAAACTTATGAAGGCGAGTGCCGGCAGGATACAGAATCTTCACATCCATCACTCATCACTCTCATTAGCGACCCGGAAAACCTCAGAGGAAGCGTTCTCTTCACAGGATGGAGCCTGCATCATCTGCACAAGCACGCTGGAACTTGGTATTGATATTGGCGACCTTGATGTGGTCGTACAGATTGGATCTCCAAATTCTGTCTCTTCATTTCTCCAGCGTATGGGACGGAGTGGCCGTAGGGGGAAATCCGCGTATGTGGCATGGGTGCTCCAGACCCCTTGTGAGCTGCTGTGCAGTCTTGCAATCATAGAATGTGCAATCCAAAAAGAAGTTGAAAACCTCACACCCCCCAAAAAACCTTACAACGTCCTGCTCCAGCAGGTTTTCCTGTATATGTATAACCATTCCAGGGTGAGTCGTAAACAGCTGGCAGCATCGGTACTCTCTCCTCCGGTATTCAGCGACATAGAACCAAAGATCCTGGATCAGATTGTTACCCATCTCGTTAAAACCGGGTATTTGACTACTGACGGTGAGATGGTGATGCTGGGAACCGAGGCTGAACGAGTGTTCGGGCGTTCAAACTGGAAGGATCTCTATTCGGTGATCAGCGGTGGCGGGGAGTACCGTGCCGTTACTCCTGATGGTGAGGTGGTGGGGAAGCTGGATGCACGGTTCGTTAACAGTAAGAACTCTTATGAGATCTCGCTGGGTGGGCGCAACTGGTCGATGGTGAAGTGCGATGAAGGGCATAACCTTGTTGTCGTTGTTCCAAGTGGATCGGATTCGTCCCGCATTTTCTGGACCAGTACCAGTGAAGGTGGCTTTTCACCACTGGTGTGCCGGAGAGTACAGAAGATACGAGCACAAGAGGGAACGGTCTTGCCGCTTGGTGAGCACGAACTGGAAGTATTGGACACAGTGCTTGCACGGATTCCGGAAGGTGTGGGGCAGGACGGGCTGCATGTTGTCGAACAAACCGGCGCAAAAGGAGTTGAGGTTCTCATCTTCTCTTTTTCCGGTGGCAGGTTTAACCGGTTGCTGACACTCCTGCTTCAGGATCGACTCGGTGGTAAAGCCCAGGTGCGGTACAATGACTTTATTGTCAAAGTAATGCGTGCAGGAAAAGAAAGTGTGGGACAACGAGTCATGTGTGCTTTACGAGAAATCCAAAAAATGGGAAAGGACGAAATCGGTGTTGTTCTCCCCCTGCCTCAGGCAGATGGCTGGAAATTTGCCCGGGCATTGCCGCCCGCGCTCCTTTACGATTTATCGCTGTCGGACCACTATCATGTGGAGGAGTTTATGGACATTATGAGGAATGTACCGGTTCTGGTCCCGGAAAAACTGGAACCAGGTATACAATCTCACGAACCTTGAGAGAACCGGTGGGGCCAGGTCATCATAAATATGTGAGGTTATTTACAGGAAAGAGTCAAAATTACTTTATGAAAAAGGGTCTCGTTCTTCTTGCCATTACCGCAATCCTTGTTATTGCCTGTGGGTGCACCCAGTCATCAATACCCCCCCAACCCACGGGAACCATCACTACGCTCCCACTTACTACGCAGACGCCAGCGGTTACATCGATGCCGACTCCTCAAAAAACAACTTCGGTATCTGACAACACCATCTGGATCAATAAAACTGGATTTTATCCGTCAAGCATAACCGTGAAATCAGGTTCGATTGTCAGATGGGTGAATGCGGACTCCACGGCCGATGCAGCCTTGTATAATCCAACGCACAGGATCGCGGTGGAGAATATTGATAATTCAGATCTCCTCTCCCCTGGACAAGGCTGGAGCCAGTCTTTCGATCAGCCGGGTTCCTATGATTACAGTGATATGATTCATACAGACATGAGGGGTACCGTCATTGTTGAGTGACGAATCTTTTCAGAGATCATCCCTGCATTTTTTTAAAAAACCATTCAAAATACTGATCATTCAGTTGATTAGTTCCCCGTATGAATGATTTTCAGAGCAATTCAGCCTCTATCCCAAAAATTATGCCCAATTTGAGCCCCATACAATGCCCTTTAATGCCCTATAGATGCGTTCTGGCAGGCTCTGATTTTTGTGTGGGCGTCAGTATGTTTTTTGGATAAAGTGGCTGCAAATTGCACTACGGGGGATCTAAAAAATTGTCCGTTTGCCAAAATAACGACAAATTGTGGGCCTTTTAAAACGGAGCCCAATACGCCCTTCTTTTTACTATGTCTGACATCGATCGGGGCTCTTAAAAGGCCCGGATTGACTGTAGGTAACTGATGGTGATCTGATAGTAAAAGGCATGAAATGGCCTGTTTGGTTGGTACCTGTTGGATGAGCTGGGAACAAATCCGGCGAGGATAACCGGATCGAATGGGTGTGGATGAAAATTTTTGGCAGGATAGATACCTATTGCAAAGGTATTTTTCAAAAATGGTCTCTCAAAAAAATTTCCCAATAAATAATTTTTATCAGGATGACAATCAGTAACGTTGCAGTGAGTTGGCCCTCTGGGGAATGCCCAACTTTGGAGTGGCTTTGGCGGGGCAATGGCAGCATTCCGTGAGCAGATCTAAGGGTCGCGTGTATTAGTATCCTTGAAAAAAGAGAGTTCACGCACATGCGATCAGAAATATCTATGAGATCGAAGACCCGGCAATATTAAATTAAAGCCAAACCATTGGGATATTGTGGTAGACGTACCAACAACCGAACTTATATGTGAATACCTGATAGAGCATAGCGGCAAACAAGTTCACGTTAAAGAGATAGCGGATAGATTCAATCTATTCACATACAGTGCATCTATTTGCATGAGTGAGT
>DATKZP010000023.1:0-17115 GCA_035527915.1 Methanoregula sp.
GAGCCTGAAGCGACGATAAGAAAGAAGGTGATGAGCGGGATTACCGGCGGAAAAATGACCCGGGAGGAACAGAAGCGTCTTGGAGGCGAACCGGACAAGTGCTCCCTGTACCTGCTCAATCTTTTCCATATGGTTTCAGATGATGCTGAGCTTGCTGAGATTCGCAGGAAATGCATTTCCGGGGAGATCATGTGCGGCCAATGCAAGAAGGAGACGGCGGAACGTGTGGTTGCATTCCTCAAAGACTTCAGGGAGAAGATGGACGCAGCGGCAGATAAGATCGAGGTGTAAGATGGCGGAACTGACACAGAATGAGAAACGGCTGCTGGCGTTACTGGAAAAAGAAAAGAAGGCAGATGCCCCGCATCTCGCGAGCCTGCTGGATACAACGCCGGAAGCCATAGTACAGTGGGCGCACCTTGCAGAAGATACGGGGCTTGCCACCGTTGAGCGGCTTGTGGCAAAGGAGTTCGTATATACGGACGAGGGAAAAACCTACGCAAAGAACGGCCTTCCCGAGACGCAGCTCTTCCGCTTCATCCTGCCGGGAACAACGCTTGCCGATCTCCAGAAGCATGAGGCGTTCAGGATCGGGTTTGGCCAGCTGAGAAAGAAGGGGCTTGTAAAAGTTGACGGCTCCTCAGTTGTAAAAATACCAGGAGCCTCCACCGACGCAGATGAAGCCGCCTTCAATAACCCGTCTGCTGCTGACCCAAGGACAAAAGAACTGATCAAGCGCGGGATCCTGCAGGAGTCCGAGACGGTCCGGTACGCGATTGCGATCACTCCCTCAGGGCTTGCGCTCGCCAAAAAAGGCCTCGACCTCCGGGAGGAGACCGGCACCCTCACCCGTGAGCAGATCCTTACCGGTGCATGGAAAACCGCAAACCTCCGCCGGTATGATGTTGCAAAACTCCCCAAGCGTGTCTACCCGGGCAAGACCCATCCGTACCAGCGTCTCATTGAAGAGATGCGCCAGATACTTCTTGAGATGGGCTTCACCGAGATTTATGGAGATATTGTCCAGAGTTCGTTCTGGAACTTCGACGCGCTCTTTCAGCCGCAGGACCATCCGGCCCGTGAGATGCAGGACACGTTTTATTTAAATGAGGAGGCCCCCCTTCCTGCAGGCTGGGAAAAAGTACGGGACATGCACGAGCGGGGAGGCGAGACCTCCTCGAACGGCTGGGGTGGAACATGGGACAAAAAGAAAGCGGAACAATGTGTGCTGAGAACCCACACCACAACCCTGTCCATCCAGCATCTTGCAGCGAACCCAAATCCTCCGGTGAAAGCGTTCTGCATCAGCCGGGTATACCGGCGTGAAGCAATCGACCCGACCCACACCCCGGAGTTTGAACAGCTCGAGGGGATTGTCATGGATAAAGGAGTTTCGTTCCGTCACCTCCTCGGGTACCTTAAGGAATTTTATGGACGGATGGGTTTTGAAGACGTTCGGTTCCGGCCGGCATATTTCCCGTATACGGAACCGTCCGTTGAGCCGGAGATTTACGTCGACGGGCTGGGGTGGGTAGAGATGGGTGGTGCTGGTATTTTCCGCGAGGAGGTTACTGCACCATGGGGTATCACCTATCCTGTGCTTGCGTGGGGACTTGGCGTGAGCCGCGTGGCTATGCTGAAACTGGGGTTAAAAGATCTCCGTCTCCTCTACCGGAGTGATATTGAGTGGATACGGGAAAGCCCGGTTCACCGCGAACAAAAGGTAACAAAAGGAGCGAAATAATGGCAATAATCGGACTCCCCTACAAGTACCTTGAACGGCTCACCGGTACAGACAGGAAAACCATCCTCGCACGATTGCCGATGATCGGTTCTGAAGTGGAGCGGCAGGAAACGGACCATGCGGATGTGGAGTTCTTCCCTGACCGTCCTGACCTCTTCTCAGTTGAGGGGGTTGCCCGTGCAATGAGGGGTTTTCTCGCCATTGAAACCGGGCTTCCCCGCTATGCAGTAAAATCTTCGGGGATTAAATTCACCATTGACCCAAACCTCAAAACGATCCGCCCCTGCCTCGGCTCAGCAATTATCCGGAATGTTTCGTTTGACGAGGAGTCGATTCTCTCCATCATGGGGTTGCAGGAGGCGCTTCACTGGGCGGTGGGCAGGGGCAGGAGCAAGGTTGCGATTGGCATCCACGACCTCGATACGATCAAACCCCCGTTTCACTATATCGCATCGCCACGCAGCCGGAAGTTCATTCCGCTGGACTTTGAACGGGAACTTTCGTTGGACGAGATTCTTGTACAACACCCGAAAGGAAGGGATTATGCAAAGATAGTCAAAGACTTCCCGCTCTTCCCGCTCATTATCGATAACGAAAACAATGTCTGTTCGTTCCCGCCGATTATCAACGGGGAGCGGACACGGGTAACAACAAGTACCAGAAATATCCTGCTGGATACCACCGGCACAGACAAAAAAGCGGTGCAGGTTGCAGTGAATATCATATGCACCGCGATGGCAGAGGCAGGAGCTGCTGTCGAGAGCGTTGTGATTGAGGGTGTGCAGACACCTCTGCTCGCACCCGTGGAGCGGATTATCAGTGTAAGGGAATGTTGCGACCTGATTGGTGTTGAACTCCCGGCCACAGAGATAGCAAACCTTCTTGAGAAGATGCGTTTTGGTGCGCAGCCGGTTGGCAGGGATACGGTAAAGGTGCAGGTGCCCTGCTACCGGGCCGATATCATGCACGACTGGGATATCTTTGAGGATGTGGCAATCGCGTACGGTTACGACAAATTTGCCGTTGAGATATCACCAACGTTTGCGATTGGAAGGGCACACCCGGTATACACCATTGCCGCGCAGGTTCGTGGAATCCTTGCCGGGCTCGGGTATCTTGAGATGATGCCGTTCACGCTGACCAACGAGCGGGTTCTTTATAATGCCATGCAGCGGGAACGATCGTCCCAGGTGCTTTCGTTGATGCGCCCAATCAGCGAAGAACATACCGTTGTCCGAACCGACATCCTTCCTCTCCTGCTGGAGATGCTCCAGGTAAATAAACCCCGGGAACTCCCGCAGCGTCTCTTTGCGACCGGAGATGTCATAGAGAATATGAGAACTACGCAAAGACTCGCTGCGGCGAGCATTCACCTGAATGCGGATCTCTCCGAAGCGTATGCCTGTACCGATGCCGTGCTTCACGAACTCTCTATTACCTATATTGTTCAGGAATCAAAAGACCCGGCGTTCATCGATGGCAGAAGAGGGGATATTATTGCTGGCGGGAAAAAAGTCGGGGTTTTTGGAGAGATACACCCCGCCGTGCTGAATGCCTTTGAACTGGAGCATCCTGTAGCGGCGTTTGAGCTCGATCTCAGAGCCGTACCGGGATACCCCGACCTCTAAGATACTCTTTTACCTCGCGGACAGTAAATTCGCCGTAGTGGAAGATACTCGCGGCAAGACAGGCGTCTGCCTTTCCTGCTGTAAAACCTTCATAGAAGTGTTCCAGAGTACCTACCCCGCCGCTTGCGACGAGGGGAATTCCAGTTGCATCGGATATGGCCGCTGTGATGGGGATATCAAAGCCATTCTTCGTGCCATCGGTCTCCATGCTGGTGAGCAGGATTTCCCCGGCCCCCCGTTCTTCTGCCTCTTTTGCCCAGGCAATTGCATCGATGCCGGTAGGTTTACTTCCTCCATAAATAACCACTTCGTACCAACAGGTCTTCCCGTCTGGAAGCTGGACTGGTATAGCATCAGGATTAGGTGAAAGGTTCCTGCGTACATCTATGGCAACAACGATGCATTGTGTGCCAAACGACTCAGCGGACCGGGTAATAAGAGCAGGATCGTGTACCGCACTTGTGTTAATACTCACCTTATCCGCACCCGCACGCAGGATCTGCTGGATGTCGTCAAGTGAGCGGATGCCCCCGCCAACGGTCAGCGGCAGGAAAAGCTGGTCTGCTGCCCGCTTGATCAGTTCGACTATGGTACCGCGTTTCTGTTGGGAAGCGGTGATATCCAGAAAGACTACTTCATCTGCACCCTGCTCGTTGTAGCGTTGTGCAAGCTCCACCGGGTCTCCGGCATCGCGGAGCGAAACAAAATGGGTCCCTTTGACAACCCTGCCATCCTTGAGGTCAAGGCAGGGAATTATCCGTCGTGTAAGCACCATAGTAAAAACTTTGTGTGCAATCCCTATGTACGTTTCCCCCTGCTGTTGGAAATGTATCGCTGGAATCGATTTTTTGGGAGTTTTTATGTAACTTGGCGTGCCTATTCATAGGGTAGTCAGTATCCGGGCGGCTGGTTTTCGGCCCCCACCCTACGAGGATGTTCATGAGCTCAGGAACGCTGAAGATCGAATGGGCTGCGCAGTACATGCCGGTGCTCGCCGCTATAAAAAAACAGTTTGTCAAGGAAAAACCGTTCACCGGCATGACGATCGGCATGGCGCTCCATGTCGAGGCCAAGACCGCAAACCTTGTCTCAACGCTCGCCGCGGGCGGTGCCGAGGTGCACATTACCGGCTGCAACCCGCTCTCCACGCAGGACGACGTGGCCGATGCCCTCAATGACGTCAGGAACGTCCACTGCTATGCGAAGCGTGCATGCTCGGTCGACGAGTACTATGCCGCCATCAACCAGGTGCTCGATGCCAAACCGGTCATCACCATCGATGACGGGATGGACCTCATCCATTACATCCACACGAAGCGCCGCGATCTTATCAGGAAGGTGATCGGTGGCTGCGAAGAGACCACGACAGGTATCCACCGGCTCCGGTCGATGGCAGCGGAAGGAAAACTCCAGTTTCCTGTTATCGCAGTCAACGATACGCCGATGAAACGCTTCTTTGATAATGTTCATGGAACCGGGGAGAGCGCACTCACCTCGATTATGATCACCACAAACACCCTGATTGCCGGAAAGTATGTTGTTGTTGCAGGATACGGGTATTGCGGTCGGGGGCTGGCTAAAAAAGCCCATGGACTTGGTGCAAAAGTCATTGTCACCGAGATTGACCCACGCCGGGCGCTTGAGGCACATATGGACGGTTATCATGTCATGACCATGGACCAGGCGGCCCGGCTGGGTGATATCTTCATCACGACAACCGGCAATGTTGGTGTAATTAACGGGAAGCACTTCAAAAACTTAAAAGAGGGCGCGATACTATCAAATGCCGGGCATTTTAATGTCGAGATAGATATCGGGTGGCTTCACAAACACGCGGAAAAGGTAATCCAGCGTGACGGTATCGAGACCTTCTTTGTAAAAGGAAAAGCGGTTCATGTCCTCGCCGAAGGAAGACTTGTCAACCTTGCTACACCCAAGGGAATGGGACACCCGATTGAAGTTATGGACTTAAGTTTCGCCCTGCAGGCGCTCTGCACCCTGTATATCGCAAAGAACGGCAGGAAACTCAAAGGCGGGGTCTACGAAGTTCCGCCCGAGATCGACGAGCAGGTCGCAAACCTCAAGCTCTCCTCGCTGGGGCTCTCCATCGATACGATGAGCAGCGAGCAGAAGAAATATCTCTGCAGCTGGGATATGGGCACGTAAAATTCCTAAAAATTCAGATTCTTTTTTCGTTGTTATTCGTGATAAACCGTAACTGTGTCAATGTCTAAAAAAACTGCAGGATCGGGACCTTTTACTCCTGGTCAGTCCTGTTTTTTTTAAAACATCGTCGGGTTCTGCGTTTGTATCTACCAGCGCCGGATCAAAAAAAGTGCACCTTATAAGCACCACACCAACTGCCACGGAAATCAGGATTGTCGTGAGCGGGACCCGGGCTGTGGGCTTGAGAGGCAGGTATGGCATTGGTCTGCGTAGTGACGGGGAATGAATCGTCGCGATAACGGGCGTGCAGGAGTGGGCAGGCACCCCTTCTTCGCCAGGGTTCGGTTAATTCAGGAGAAAGAAAAAGAACATCCCCCTCAAACCGCCGCACAGGAAGTCCCATCGGGGACGGCGGAATACTCATAATCATCATAAAAAATTAAAAAACCCTGCCCTGAAATAATCCGGACTCACCCTTCCCTGAATGCATACAAATACTCCTGCGCGTACCCGCAGTATTTCCCGAAATGTTGTCGTGCGAACCTGCGGATCGTATCGTACTCGCGTATGGTCAGCGGTGCGTCGTTTGGAAGTTTGGGAAGGTAGTGTTCCCGCATAATCCGGCGTATCCAGACGTCAACCGGGAACGATTCGTACTTCTGGAAAGCAAAGAGGAGGATGCAGTCGGCAGCTTTAGGGCCAACACCCTTAAGTTTCATCAGTTCTTTGCGGGCATCCTCGTACGGGAGCCTGTGGATTGTCTCCTCCCAAAATTTCTCATCAGTGACCGAACAGGAAGTGTCAAAGACAAAGGGCTGGCGGTACCCCAGCCTGCACACCGTCAGCCTGTCATTTCCCTCGCAGGAGATAGATGAAGGTTCAGGAAATGCATAATACGTCTTCCCCTCGAATTCGACAGGTTTGCCGAACTGTTCCGCAATAGAGGCAATCCTGCGCCGTATCATGGGGATATTGGAGTTGGTCGAGCAGATGTAAGATACCAGGCACTCCCATTTCGGCTGCCTGATCAGGCGTAACCCGGTACATTGAGTGATTGCGGTGTGAATGAAGGGATCGTGATCGATGGATGTGAGGATCGGCAGGAGATCCACATCAAGGGAAAAATATTTTTTAATAAACGATCCGGAAGCCCCGTTAAAGGTGAGCTGCGTCCCATCCTGCCGTATCCTGATAACCCGCCCGCAAACGACACCATACCACCATCCCTCATCAGTGCGATTCCATCGGAACACCTGGCCACAACCAAGGGTCCTGTCGAGCGAGAATTGCTGGTCCTGAGATAGGGTAATCGTTGGCATGATACACGCGGTTGTCAGAAGATCTGGTGTTCAACGCATATATGGTATATCTGGAATTTAAAGGTGGTAATGCATGAACTGTATCTTTTTGTGTGTGGATTGTATGCCCTGAATAAAAGGTTACTTTCGCATCATATCGAATAGGCTTTTAATATATAAATCAATAGTTCTTTTTATGGAATTGACACAAACGCTCAAAACATTTATTGATGAGGGACAGGACTGGGAGCGAAAAAACACTTCAGTAAAAGGTGTTTCTATCATCAGGCTTCCGGCAACAAAGAACCGGGCTGCCTCTCTTGCCATTGACATAAACCCGATTGGTGAACATGGTCTTCCCATGAAGAAAAAAGGGATCATGATCATGAATGCTGCAGAGCTTGCCGCGTTCAGGGCGACATTTACGAATGAAAAAATCGATGGTCTTATCAAGGCGCTTGAAGAGGTCCTCCCGGAACGTAAAGCAGCAGCAAAGTCCTCAAAGATAGATGTTGTCCAGATATAACCGGGACCATTACTATTGAGTCCTGGGGAAAAGGAGGGATTACTATCGGGAAATGGTGGGCGATATGCATACTTTTTATCATCGCCGCAGTGATGCTGTCCGGCTGTCTTGGTTCCAGGACGATACCGGGATCGGAGCCCCAGGCACCTGCAGTAATGGTTGATTACTATCGGACCGGGGGCATTGCAGGCTTTAATGACCGGCTGGTCATCTTTGACAACGGAATTGCCCTGGTATCGGGCAAAACCACCAACAGTGAGATTGACCTGAACAAGACGGATATCGACAGGATCATTACGCTCTTTGATCAGGCACAGTTCGCTAAGCTGGAAGGGAATTATTCGGCCCGGCCTGGGAGTGTCGATTTAATTAAATATTCGATACGTTACGAAAACAAGACGGTGAACACCGAGGACACCGCGATTCCCCCGTTACTTAAACCGGTGATCGCGGAATTGAACCGGATCGTGGGAATGGGTGCCGGTAATGAACAACCCTCTCTCCTGCCAGCAAATCTGCCCCGATGAATATTTCCCTTTTATTATTCTTGCATGTCTTCTCTTTCCTGTTTGAAATATCCGGGCGGAGTAACCTTCTTTTAAGAAATAATGAGCAATACCGAATGAGCTGCACCCTAAAAAAACGTGGACTGCCGGAAATGTAAGGAAAAAAAAGGATATTTTTACCGTAAAAAGGAATTATTTCTTTTCATACAGGCATGACTGGATATCGTGCCCAAGTCTTCCGATTGCGTCCGCCCGGCACCTCTGGCAGTGGCGCATCTGTTTGACGTATTTTGCACACACATCCTGCATCTTTCGTTTCATTTCCGGTGTTGGCGGTGTAATATCGGCAAATTTGTATTGTGCAATAAGAGGGATGACGTTGAACGTATACACGCCCATCTCGCCAACTTTCTTTGCAATCTCCGGGATATGATCTTCATTGATTCCCGGGATATAGACGGTGTTGATCTTCACAATCATATGTCGCTTTACTGCCTCTTCGATGCCTTTTAACTGCTGGGAGAGGAGAATTTTTGCACCTTCGATTCCCGTGTAGCGCTTGCCCTGGTAATTGATAAACTGGTAGATCCTGGCACCGATCTCCGGGTCTATGGCATTAAGGGTAACCGTGATATTACCGACATCGTATTTCTGGAGCAGGTCGATCTTTTCCGGGAGCAACAGGCCGTTTGTACTGATGCATTTGATGACATTGGGGTACTGCTCGTGAAGACGGCGGAGCGTTTCAAAGGTCTCTTCATTTGCAAGCGGTTCACCCGGACCGGCGATCCCGACGACCTTGATATAATTGTATTTGTCCACAACTTTTTTGACCATATCCATGGACTCATCGGGATTGAGTACCCGTGTTGTAACACCCGGGCGACTCTCATTCACGCAGTCAAAGTCACGGATACAGTAGTTGCACTGGATGTTGCACTTGGGTGCAACCGGAATATGGCACCGCCCGAACGTATGGCACGCCTTTTCGGAAAAACAGGGGTGTTCCTGGATCTTGCGCATCTGAGCCGGGTCCCACTGGACTTTCTTACCAGCGACATCCGCAACTCTCACTTCATCAGACATGTTCAACATCACTACTTGCGTTCTGAATGTATAAATAAAGTGCAATGATGATACAAACGATCCACGTCCCAATACGGGTGATCGCATTTTTTCCGTTCGTGATCCTCATTGTGCGAAGATTGACCGGACTCATGAACTGGCGATAAAAAACAAAAACATCCTTATGCACACTTTTTTTTAATCGCCCCTGGTAGTCTGACCATGGATTAACTCAGACAATACCATTACAGCTCTATCCCCCAATGCTCATTTGAGTCAACTGTATATGGCTTTCAGGATTATACTATACATGAGCAGTATGAAGAAATCTAAAAAAATCAAGGGGAAAGATGCGGTTGCCACCCGCAAAAATAACCTGGTACAGTATGGAATCATAGCGGTAGCGGGAATCATTATTATTGCCATCTTTTGGTTTGTGATGTTCAATCCCGTTGTCGCGTACGTTGGCGATACGGTCAGCGTATATTATACCGGGACACTGGACGATGGCAGCGTTTTTGACACAAATGTGAATGCCACCCCGTTGGCATTTACCCTGGGAGAAGGGATGGTTATTTTAGGTTTTGAAGAGGCTGTTTCCGGCATGGCAGTGAATGATGAAAAAACGGTGAGGATTCCTGCCGATAAAGCGTATGGATTGTATAACAGTTCACTTGTTCATATCCTGAACAGGTCGGCACTTCCTGCAAACATGACACCGGTTGTGGGACAGTTCTATACTATCCGAAGTACGATTGATGGGGCAGCCAGTGTGGTAAAAATTATCAATGTCACGCCTTCAACGATCACCCTGGACGAGAATCATGAACTGGTGGGGAAGAACCTGACCTTCTCGATCAAGCTTGTAGCGATCAATAAAAAATAATATAATTTTTAGCTCTGTAGTTAGCTCTGTAGAAATCCTGTTTTCCAGTCATTCACTAATTATCAGCGATAAGCTCGGAGGGTGACCCCCTCTCTCCCCCAGAGGGAGAGGCAACTCAAGGGAAGCATCCCCCTGACCCCCTCTTTTTCTGAGGATTTCATCAACCTTCTGAGAGCTATCGCAATATTTTGGGATGCCTGAAGCGGCGGGGGCAGAAGCACGAGGTGCAAAGAGCCCCCAAAAGCGACTGTTTGTTTCCCCTTGAGGATTTCAACAGAGCCCAATTTTCTCATCATCGTAAAAAAAAAAATCAGGATAATGTTAAAAACACCATGGGCCCGGCCGGATTCGAACCGGCGACCTCCGCCGTGTAAGGGCGACGTCATAACCAACTAGACCACGAGCCCGGTCTCTTACTAATGTTTTCCTGCACCCTATTAAGATTGTTGATATCCCCCAGATATATACCCCGATTCTGCATAGGGCATGAGATTGAGAAATGACAAAAAATTCAGAATAAAAAAATTTGGGCAGGAAAAAGACGGGAGTTGTTATTCTTTCCTGATATTATTCTTTCTTGAGTTTGATATCTATTGCATATTTTTCTGCATTCCTGTCAGCTATTCCCTGGATAACTGCGATCTCGGCATCCTGCCGGGTTGGTTTGAACAGGTGACGGAACCGTTTCTGGGTCTTTAAGTATGCTTCGACCGGCTTACGCACGACCTTTTTTGCTTTTACTACCTTACCATCGACCATTTCATAATTAACCCAGAGTCCTGTTTCGATTGCCAGTTTTGCAACAGCGATAGTCTGATCTCCCTCAAAACCCCAGCCGGTACAGCAGGGTGCATGAACCTGGATATAGCACGGACCCCTGGTGTTGATCGCCTTCTCTACCTTCTGCATGAGATCCGAGGGATAGGCAATTGATGCAGTCGCAACATAGGGTGCGCCATGTGCTGCAATAATCTGCGGTATGTCTTTTTTCGGATGTTTGTTGCCAAACGAGCATTTACCCGCCGGGCTTGTTGTGGTGCTCGCATCGTAGGGTGTGGCACCGGAACGCTGGATACCGGTGTTCATGTAGGCTTCATTGTCGTAGCATATGTAGGTAAAATCATGACCACGTTCAAAGGCACCGCTGATACAGATCATACCGATATCGAAGGTGGCCCCGTCACCCGCCATGATGACTACTTTCTCTGTCCTGCCTTGTTTTTTGAGCGACGCTTCGACACCTGATGCAACTGCCGATGCGTTTTCAAAGAGGGAGTGGATCCAGGGGACTTTCCATGCAGTTTCCGGGTAGGGTGTGGAGAACACTTCCATACACCCCGTAGCTGAGACAACAATGGTATTCGTGCCTGCGGCTTTTGTTACCAGTCTCGCTGCAAGTGCAGCCCCACACCCGCCACATGCCCGGTGTCCGCAATCAAATAATTCAAGAGTTTTATCGACCATGTCAGAGCACCTCCGTGCGCAGCCCATAGAACATGTCGCCCTGCCCCTTCTCGACGAGTGCGACAACCGCTTTGATGTCTCTCTTCCGGACGTCCCTTCCGCCAAGACCGATGATATAACCCTTTACCGGTATGCCGGAACCATAGAGTGCATCCTTGACTTCCAGGGCAACTGCGCCTTTTGCGCCAAGTGAAATGTTCTTGTCGAGCACGGCGACTCGTTGTACATGGGCAAGAGCCCTGGTAACATCTTCCGTGGGGAACGGGCGGAAGACACGGATCTTGAGCAGGCCGACTTTTTTGCCCTCCTCACGCATCTCATCGATTGCATCCTTGGTTGTACCGCAGATCGAGCCCATCGTAACAATCGCCGTGTCAGCATCTTCAAGCCGATACCCCTCGACCATTGCACTATAATCTCTTCCGAACATCTGGCCGAATTCTTTTCCTCTCTTCTCGATGATTGCCTTTGATTCTTTCAGGACCCGATCCATTTCATACCTGTATTCAAGATAATAATCCGGTGTGGCATACATACCGAAACTGATCGGGTCAGCAGCATCAAGCCGCTCGTAGGGCGAGAAAGCCGGAAGGAATCGATCTACATCTTCCTGCGAGAGCATATCGATGGGTTCGTACGTGTGTGAAAGGATGAAACCGTCAAAGCAGACAAATGCGGGGAGCAGGACTGCATGGTCTTCTGCAACGCGGTAAGCAAGGTAGTGCAGATCGGTTGCCTCCTGGTTGTCCTCGGCATAGAACTGGAGCCAGCCGGAGTCCCGCAGGGATATTGAATCCTGCTGATCGTTCCAGATTGAGAGAGGTGCACCAAGTGCGCGGTTGGCAATGGACATCACAATCGGGAGCCGCATGCCGGAAGCGTTAAAGCAGACCTCAAACATAAGGGCGAGCCCCTGTGAAGTTGTTGCAGAATAGGTGCGGGAGCCTGCAGCGCTCGCACCAATGCAGGCAGAGAGCGCAGATAATTCATTCTCGACCGTAATGTATTCCGCATCAAGCTGACAATTTGCCACCATATCGGCGAGTGCCTCGACAATATGAGTCTGCGGGGTGATCGGGTAAGCAGCGATCACCTGCGGACGACACAGCCGGACTGCGTCTGCCACTGCATGTGACCCTTCGGTTATCTCCCTCATTTACTTCTCCTCCTGTTTCATCTCAATCGCTTCACCCGGGCATTCTTCGGCACAGATCCCGCATCCCTTACAGTAGGTGTAATCAGGGGCCACGAATCCCTCTTCAGTCTCATGGACGCATCCCTCAGGGCAGAGGGTCATACACAACCCGCATGAGGTACACTTCTCCCTGTCAAAAACCGGTTTGAAGACACGCCACGAGCCGGTTTTGTTGTCACGGGCTTTTCCCGGTCGTGCCCTGCATCCAACTGCCAGTGCCATTATGTGACCTCCTTTACCTTAGCATACGCCTGTCGGGCAGCTTCGATATTTTTTAATGCAAGTTCCTTTGGGAAACGCTGGTTGAGTGCATGCTCCAGGGCGGATAATTTTATCTCCCCCGATGCGGCAGCAAAAGCTCCCATAAGGGATGTGTTGGTGATGGGGAGACCGATTGCCTTCAGCGCAATGGTGGTTGCATCGATCGTGATCAATTTCACACCTTCAGGCACCTTATAATCAGGTACTTTTTCCGTGTTTACGATCACAATGCCCCCTTTCTTCACTCCCTGGAACACATTCACATCTTTGATCAGGGTGCTGTCCTGCACAATGATATAATCCGGTTCATAGACCTGACTTCGTTTGCGGATTATTTTGTCATCGAATCGTACAAAAGCCTGGACTGGTGCCCCCCGCCGCTCGACACCAAATGCCGGAAAGGCCTGGGCAAACACGCCCCCCTCGAAAGCGGCGACGGCAATTAATTCAGCAGCAGTGACAGAGCCCTGACCGCCCCTGCCGTGGATACGTAATTCTCTCAAGAAAAATCCCCATTAATCTTACATGATTAATCGATATAAATCTACAGATCTACATCGAGCCCGAGAATTTCTGGTTTTCCGCAGAATATATCCCGGGCGATCCTGACGAGACCCCTTGCTGCGCACCATTCATCGAAAACTGCCACATCGCGGCCAAGAAGTGCTTCAACTTCAGGAGCGATCTCGGGTGCAAGAGAGCCGGCAAGGGCTACGGTTGCTTTGGGGTTTAACAAGAGGAGCGCGGCACATTCCATAGCGGCAAACATGGCAACAGACCGCATGCGCTCCTTTTCCGGGAGGGAAAAACGTACTCCTGCATGCTGGAAAGCCTCATTTGCGGTGCACTCTCCCGCATCGATTCTTCGTATCGCGTCCACATCAAGTGCACCATGAAGAATGCCCGGTGCAAAGATGCAGGCGTCAAACGCTCCTGTCAGTTTTCCTGAGGTGACAAGGAGGGTAACGGTATTTGAGCTGACATCGGAAACAATGACATCATCACCAAGAGTACAACTGACCTCGTAGGCAATACCGATCTTTTCAGGACTCGACTGGTGTGAATATACCTTAAAACGGGGATCGGTGGGAGAGCCACGATGGAGACCAGGGATGACAATAGCAGGGATCCCGCTCCGTGCAATCTCGTCAAAAACTTTCGTCCCGCCGCCAATGTGCTGTCCTGCCCCATCGCGGCTTACCAGGCCACGGTTTTTTACTTTGCTGATTGGGGTGATTGAGGAAATATTGTCGCCCATCGAATAGCAGAGTGCAATTCCTTCAATTTCATCGACCGGACATATCCGCGAGAGATCCTGTATCGAGAACTCTTTTGCAGCCTCCCGTGAGATCTTGAATGTTTTCGGTTCACCGGCAAAACGCATGGCAGTCGTGCCGTGATCGATCCCAATGAACATAACAGTAATCCTATAGCATGGATGACATATTAGGTATTGATGTTTGATGTCGTGACGGGTGGCGCCGGGTTCATCGGCTCACACCTGGTTGATACTCTCGTTGCACAGGGTAACGAGGTCCTGGTGATCGATTCTCTCTGCGCCGGGCGCAGGGAAACGATTGCACGGCACATAGATTCCCGGAAGGTCCGGTTCGTGCAAAAAGACCTGCTTGGCGATGGGTGGCAGGATGCCATACAGGGAGCGGACAGGCTCTTTCATCTCGCAGCGGACCCTGACGTGCGGCAGAGCGCTGTGAACCCGGACCCGACAATGCAGAACAATATCATGGCTACGTACCGGGTCCTCGAAGCTATGCGCAGGCACGATGTTCCTGAACTTGTGTTCACTTCGACGTCAACGGTCTATGGCGACGCCAAGGTTATCCCGACCCCGGAGAGTTATACCCCGCTCGAACCCATCTCCGTGTACGGGGCAAGCAAGCTTGCCTGTGAAGCGTTGATCTCTGCATACTGCCACTCGTTTGGTATGAAGGCATGGATGTTCCGGTTTGCCAATATCATAGGCTCGCGGAGTGGCCACGGCGTAATCAACGATTTTATCCGGAAACTTGAGGAGAATCCTGCCGAACTGGAGATCCTCGGTGACGGGAAACAGACAAAATCCTACCTTGAGGTGCACGAGTGCGTAGCGGCGATGCTCTTTGCAGTCGGGCATGCCCGGGATACGGTCAACACGTTCAATATCGGATCAGAGGACTGGATCGACGTGAAGAGCATAGCGGAGATTGTCACCGAAGAGATGCACCTCCCCCGGACAAAGTTCAGGTTTACGGGCGGTGAACGCGGGTGGATCGGGGATGTGCCGAAGATGCAGCTTGCTGTAGACAGGATCAAGACGCTCCGCTGGAAGCCCCAGGTCGGTTCACGGGAAAGTGTACGTATCGCCGTCAGAGCTATGCTTGCGGAACGGCAGACCGCACAATGATGTCGCTCAGGCCCCACAACAAAACCTCAACAGCAGAGATTCCCATGAAATATATCGTCATTCTTGCAGATGGCATGGCGGATGAGCCGCTCATGCAGCTGGGGGGTAAAACTCCTCTTGAATATGCAAAAACGCCGAATATGGACTGGATGGCGCAAAACGGCGCATGCGGGATGATCAGGACAATTCCTGATGGTTTTGAGGCAGGAAGTGATATCGCCAATATGTCCATCCTTGGATATGCCCCAGGGAAATATTATACGGGCCGGGGACCGCTCGAAGCGATCAGTATGGGGATCGATCTTGATGCACGCGATGTTGCATACCGCTGTAACCTGGTGACCGTTGAAAACGGGACCATGGCAGACTTTTCTGCGGGACATATCTCAAGCACAGAAGGTGCCGCCCTCTTTGCCTCTCTGGAAAAAGAGGTTCCCCGGGTACTGTTCAGGTCCGGGATCAGCTACCGCAACCTGCTTGTAATCCCTGAGGGAAGCGGATCTGTTTCGACACCGCCCCATGATATTGTGGGGAAAAAGATTGCCGGGTATCTTCCAAAGGGAGATGATGAAGCCCTGCTGCTGCAGTGCATGGATACGAGCAGGGAAGTATTTGCTGACCATCCGGTCAATGTCGCGCGGCGCAGGGCTGGGAGGTCACCTGCAACCCAGATCTGGCCGTGGAGCGGAGGACACAAACCTGCGTTTCCCAGCTTTTTGGAAAAGTACGGGAAGAATGGGGGCATGATCTCTGCTGTTGACCTCCTGAACGGGATTGCCCGGTTTGCAGGTATGGAAATAATCACGGTACCGGGTGCCACCGGCTACCTTGATACCGATTACGCAGCGAAAGGACGGTACGCGATCAACGCGATTAAACACCTTGACTTTCTCTATCTCCACATTGAAGCACCTGATGAAGCCGGGCATTTGGGGAGCGTTGAGGAAAAGGTTCGCGCGATTGAGCGGGTAGATGGCGTTATCGGGATGATTCTTAAAGAGTTCGATGGTATACTTGCAGTGCTTCCCGACCACCCGACCCCGATCAGGGTTAAGACCCATACGAGGGACCCGGTTCCTTTCGTGGTCCTGGGAAAAGGAAAGGATGCGACAGAACAATTTTCAGAAAAAGCAGCCCGCCGGGGAAAATTCGGGATGAAAAACGCGGAAGATTTTCTTGCGTTTCTCTTCGCATGAGTTGTGTGGCATCAGACCCCTGCTTCATCATCATATCAGTGGGGGTAACTTTCATCATCTGCCTACTACTCACGGCGGATACTGGTAATTTTTTTGTCTGAATAAGATCATTTTTGCCTTTTCGGATCATCAACAGCGTTGGTAACCTCGAAAGGTCTCACGCAGTTTGAGACATTGATCGCACCCTGCAAACAGTGTACTACCCAGGACATAATTAAGGGGATCAATGTCGTTGAAACAATGTGGAAACAAACTGTCCGGTGGTAACGTACCTATTCTCTCAAAGAGTCTGCCTGTTGGTTTGTGAGGGAAGGGAATACTACTCAGTTCAAAGTTGTGAAACCGGATACTATCAAACCCCAAAAGGCAGATAAGGCAACCAAGACAGCATCCCGGATGCCTCATACCCGGCAACGAGGCCGGGCAAGTCGGGTTCAATACTATCGTGGACCGGAACCTGCGGCACTACATGGGTAGATAGGGAATTGCGACAATCCGATCCAGACCAAAACCTCCAAAATTAATATGCCAATCTTAAAAACGAATAAAAATTCAGGTAAGATCATAGTTCATTCGGAAAGGACACGATTCTTATATCCCGGCAGGCTGCACTGACGTGGTTCAGAGCACAGGGAAGAATGAGGGTTCAGGAAGAGATGGATATGAAAACAGAAAAATCAGAGATTGGCTCTCATGGAATTAAACGGCCGGATGGTACGGAAAAAAACCAACTGCCTGCACGCTGGTTAACAACTGCTTCAGAACGCATGCCCGCA
>DATKZP010000024.1:0-10599 GCA_035527915.1 Methanoregula sp.
ACCTCTCGCTGATGCGTTCGGTAACCGGCGCTCACTCGGACCGCTTGGCCCCGGTACCCGCCTTCCGTGCTTGAAAGGGACGGGCAATCATATAGATAGGAACGAAGGTCGGTTTCATGGAGCGCGCAACATTTATCATAACTTGCAAGCGATATCCGGGTGAACTAGGAGGTTCAAAATATGCAAAAAGGTTGGAACTCAAGGGATTCTAACCTCAATGCAGAAGTCCCGGCCGGGGCGTTTTTGTTTTTTAATGATTTTCCTGTCTGGACAATTAATGTCCGATAAAAAAACGACAAAAAAGAGAAACTGATTTTATAGTGAAGGTTTTTGTTTCAGCGCCGCAACAAGCAGTTTAACACCGGCTTCGATATCTTCGGTGTCAAGAACTTCCACGGGTGAATGAATATACCGTGAAGGGATGCTGACGGTTGTACTGGGAATTCCACCTTTGGTGAGGTGGATCGCGGTAGCATCCGTAGTTCCTCCGCTCCCGACTTCCATCTGCACCGGAATTCCATGGGCGTCGGCTGTATCCTTGAGCCATTTTACCACTTTCCTGCTGGCAATGAGACCGCGACCACTACTGTCAACAATGGTGATAACCGGGCCTTTGCCCATCTCAACAGGTGCATCCTTCATCTCAATCCCCGGATGGTCCCCCGGGATCGTGACATCCGTTGCGATTGCACAGTCGGGATCAAGTGTAAAGGCACTCGTGCGTGCACCTTTCAGTCCGACTTCTTCCTGCACGGTAAAAACCCCGAAGACCGTGAGGGGGGAGTCCATCTCTTTTAAGGTTTTTATGAGCATTGCAACTCCCGCACGGTTATCAAACGCCTTTCCCGATACCCGGTTGTAAGCAAGTTCAGCAAACTCACGGTCAACGGTTACGGGCGTTCCAACTTCGATACCGAGATACTCAACCTCTTCGCGGTTCTTTGCCCCGATATCGATAAACATATCATCGACTTTCACGCCTTTCTTGCGTTCCTCATCATCCATCATGTGCGGGGGTTTACCGCCGATAACACCCAGGTACTTCCCTTTTTCTCCATGCAGGACAACCCTCTGGTTATAGAGCGTCGGACCGTACCAACCCCCAAGACCGACAAACCGGATAAAGCCCTTTTCATCGACATACTTGACCATAAGTCCGATCTCATCCATATGCGCAGCGAGCATCACTTTGAATTTATTACCATGTTTTATTGCGATCAGGTTGCCCATCGGGTCTTCCTGAATTTCATCGACATACCCTTTGAGTTCTTTTTTTATGATCGCAAATATCCCGCTTTCACTTCCCGATACACCATGTGCGTTGGATAATTTTCTTAAAAGTTCTTTCACCATATTAATCACTCATTACTTGTTGTATCCGGTCAAGAGCACGGTTTATATTGTCCCGGGAGGTTGCGTAACTGAACCGGGTATACTCCGGGGCATTCACGCCAAATGCTGTGCCGGGGACAACAATAACACCTTTCCCGATGATTTTCTGGGTGAGCGCCGGTTTCATGGGTACAAAAGTGTAGAATGCACCTTCAGGAACCGGGAATGCAAATCCCAGATCTGCAAGTCCTTTGCAGATGAGATCCCGTCGCACCTTATATTCGTCCCGCATCATTATGACCGGACTCTGGTCGCCTTCATAGGCTGCGACAGCAGCATACTGGGAAATCGACGTAGCGCATGCCTGGCAATACTGGTGAACCTTAACGCACTGTTCCACAATTTCTTCAGGAGCTGCAAGGTATCCCAGTCGCCAGCCGGTCATCGCATAGGTCTTGCTCGTTGCATTGATGGTTATTACATTCTCACCAAACCGGGCAGCACTCCAGTGCTTTTTACCGTAGATGAAATGCTCATATACTTCATCTGATACAACCGTGACACCTGCATCATCTGCATATTCAACAAGTGCTTTGATGGATTCTTTATTTTCAACCGCACCTGTCGGGTTTCCCGGGGAATTCAGGACCATGAGCCGTGCACCGTCCATCAGCGCTTTTGCCTTCTCCACATCAATATGAAGGTCCCGTGTGAGGGGCATGCTGACCGGGTGCCCGTTTGCAAGGGTGGCAAGTGCTGCATAGGAGACAAATCCCGGGTCCGGGCAGAGAACACGATCGCCCACACCAACCAGCGCCTGCATTACGATGTGAAGTGCCTCACTTGCACCGGCTGTCACAATCAGTTGATCCGGATTATAGGTAAGTCCGTTCTCTTTTTTGAATTTTTTACCGATAGCGTTCCGGAGTTCAGGAATTCCTGTATTATTTGTATAGCCGGTTTTTCCCTCAGAAATCGCTTTAATCGCTGCATCCTTGATGTGCTGCGGCGTATCAAAGTCTGGTTGTCCCAGTCCCATGTTGATCGAATCCGCACCCGCAGCTTCAAATATTTTTCTGATTCCGGATATTTCGATACCTTGTACCCGCTCTGCAAATTTTAATTTCATATCATCGTACTCCACATTTATTCGATATTTGTGTGACGGTTCTTAAGGGCAATCTCATCGGTCTTGGTGATCTCCATCAGCCGGGAAATCACTGCATCGGCAAAGATCATGGACGTGGTTTCAAAGAGAGTTCCCAGTGGTGCAAACGACTTGTGATCCCCCGTCATCTGCCGAATCTCAAATTCAACGGCTTCATCTCTCACCTCGTCCCGCTGGTGCTCGATAATCACAATACAGTCTGATATCTTTCCGATTCTTGAATCGGCGTTTGATGTGATCAGGCAGATTTTTGCCCCTATCTCGTGTGCTGTTTCCGCGATATCGGCAATTGTCTTGGTTCGGCCCGATCCTGAGAAGATGACCATCATATCCCCCGTGTCGAGCGCCGGGGTGATCGTCTCCCCGACAACAAATGCCTGCATCCCAAGATGCATGAGTCGCATGGCAAATGCCTTTGCAACGAGTCCGGATCGTCCCGCCCCCATGACGTAGATGCGGTTTGCATTGAGCAGTTCGGCTATGAATTTCCTGACATCTTCGTCTGATATTGTCTTGGCGATGGCCCGGATCTTCGATGCCATCAGCATCATCATATCCTGTACCCTGTGACTTTCCATGCTTCTCTGGTAAAAAGATGCAATCACATAGTAGATGAGAATTTCGTAATATCCGGTCTGATTAATTTCAGCGTTGACTCTCTGCACGGTTGGTAGTGCGATACGACACTCAGATAAGATACGCCGGTACGATACTGCGATAACAAAAATATTTATCTTCAATAATGAAATGCTGTTTAACGAGAGGCTGAAAATGGTTATTTTGCGTTTAAATAAATATTATTGCACCTTTGTAATGCTCATTGCGGTGATCTGTCTCATCCAGCCAGTGCTTGCTGATGGGGGTACGGTGACGGTCTCCTATCGTGGTGCGGGGGGATATTATGTCGGGGATACCATCATCTTTGATGGAAGGGATACTACCGGGAATACCACGTTAGTGAAAATTACCGGTCCCGGACTCCCCCCCCAAGGGGTTCCGCTCTATGATCTGAATGGGATCCCCGGCTCGGGAAATACTATCGCTGTGACCCGGGATGGCTCATGGAAATTTATGTGGCATAGTGCAAACACTGCAGGAATCGAAAAACTGATGACTGCACGCTATACCATTACGGCGATGGACCTGTCAAATCCGGAAAAATTAGCAACAATCTCAATTCTCATGAAAAAACCCGAATTTTATATTAATGCACAACTGAGTCCAATAAATCCCGGAGATTATGTGCAACTGAACGGGATTGCGGAACGAGGGGTAACCTACGTGAAGATTGATGTTTCTGATTCCAGTGGTAAAAACGTGCGTACATATATCTCTCCGGTGAGCGGTTTGGGTTCCTTTAATTACGGGTTCCATGCTGAGATGCCGCCCGGACGATATGGTGTCACGGTCAGCAACCCGTCCATGAAAAATACGCTTATGACTATTCTCACCATTGCAGAACCGGAGAATTCCAGTCTGACATCATCTCTTCCAGAGAACGTAACCTTAGACTCTTCACCCACTCTTACACAACCTGTCACACCAGTTGCTTCTTTGACACCAACGATCCCCCTGTCTCCACTCACTGCAATTGCCGGACTTTTCATTTCCGCATTCGTTGCTCTTGCATGGTCTGCAGGGCACAGGAAGTAACAACGTACTAAAATCCTCCCAAAAGCATTTTTTTCTTTTCCGGTGAACAATCCCGTGAATTTTTGCCAGGCGGGTAAAATTTTTTTAAAAAATTGTATGGTTTCTACCGTTATCTATATCGGAACCCGCACCAAATGGTAAAAGCACATCCGGGGGATATATTTGAAGAGATTTTCTTTCATCGCTCATATGCCAGATGCTCCGGGATCACTCCACCGGGCAGCAGAAGTCCTCAAAAAATATGAAGGCAATATCAACCGGATACAGTATGATCGACGAATTGATCCCGCAACAGTCTTTTATGAAGTTACCGCTTCTGATGAAGTATTTGGGAAAATTACCCGGGACCTTGCGACGATGGGGTACCTCCAGACTTCATTAAAGCCGTTAAATTTTTTAAAGTTCTGTCTGTATCTCCCGCACCAGCCCGGTGCGCTCTATGATTTCCTGAACTTTACGACATCGGTGGGAGCAAACATTGCATTCATCGATTTTGATGATAAAGGGAGACATCCTGACCGTCTTACCGTCAGCCTGAACCTCGAACAGAGTCTGGTGGTTGACCAGCTTTTAGACCAGCTGAAGTCTCGCTACCGTCTTGAAATTCTTGAATATGATACTACCGGAAAACACCTCGATGACACGGTTTTTTATGTCAGGTACGCCCAGGCACTACGTGAACTCATCGGGGAATCAGAAGAGGATTTTTTACTCACGTTCCTTGCTGATACAAATCACATTGTGCAGGAACTGATGGACCGCGGGAATGACCCCCGTAAAGTATTCGAAAGTATACTTTTAACCGGGCGGACCATGGCGGCAACAACACAGGAAAAGTTCTATGCAGAGGTCCAGAGATTTCCCATAACAGAACAATCAAACCTTTTTTGCTTCCAGATGCCCTGCGGCGGGAATATTTTTCTGATAAACACTGCCGATGAGAATGTTATGATTGATACCGGTTATGGCATTTATCACCATGATGTAATGTCAATGCTTTCGCGGTATGGTTTTGGAGATAAGCGACAAGTATCGCGAATCATCGTAACTCATGCGGATGCGGATCATTGTGGTGCTGCAGGGTTTTTCACTGCCCCGGTTTTCATGCACAAAGGCACGCGTGCAATCATCAAAAAGAACAATCGAGCGTACGGCTCGCGGAGCGAACACTCGGTTCTTGAAGAATTCTACACCAAGATGATCAACCTTTTCTCAAAGTTCAATTCCCCGGCCCGGGTTCAATGCTTTAATGACCACCCGGTAACGATGCGGGGAATTTTTCCGGTACTCGGAACCGTCACTACCGGGGATCTTGAGATGGAAGTACTGGAAGGACTTGGTGGGCATACGTACGGGCAGATCTACCTGTATTCCCAAAAACTGGGGTTGTTATTCTCAGCAGACAGCGTGATCAACTTTTCAAGTCTCACAAAAGAGCGTGCTGACTACAGTTCACTTGCAGCATTTCTTGTCACATCGGTAAATGTGGACAGCGAGCTTGCAAAAAAGGAGCGCAGGGCACTGCTGGATCTCGTGCAGGAAACTGATGCCGCACTTGCCCCCACAGGAAGGCGATGCCTTCTTTGCGGCGGTCATGGTGCGGTATCGGTACTTGAAGGAAACAAGCTGGTTGCTCAAGGGACTGTTGAGCGGTACCAGCCTCACAATGCATAACCACGGGAGAGGAAAAAGGCTGAACCGGTATACCTGTTTTATTAAAACTTCCTGGAGAAGAAATCTAAAAAAAGTATCCCCTTAGATATTATCTCATTGGATTTACCTGCAATCAGGTAAGCCGTATGAGATTTTCCCTTCCTTTTTTTACCTTCTGGATAACACCGCGCTGGTGGAGGTCATTGAGCGTGGCGCTCACGGTTGATTTGGGCAGTCCCAGGTTTTTGACGATCTCGGACTGGTACTGTTCCCCGCCGGTTGCTTTTAACATCTGGACAATCCTTTCTTCAAGGCTGACCATGTCTGCTTCAGACAACGATACCACCGCATCACCCGGTTCATCAGGTTCATCGGGCTCATTCGGCTCATTACGCCGTCTTTTGGTAATGACCAGGAACAACCCTGCAATCACGATAAGGACAAGGGCACTACCGAGGAGGACGGATAACCAGGGAAAACCGGATCTTTCAAAGACCAGCCGGGGTTCTCCGGCCCCGAATGAACGCTGGCCATACCAGATAAGCCCGTCACGCACCTGGTCGGGTGCAGGTTCTGCAAGACTGACCGTATACCCGGAAGGATACCTGATGATGAGGGTATGGTCTTTAGCCAGGTACAGCCCGCCGGCAAATGCATCACCGATGGTAAGTTCGTCTCCTGTTTTTGCAAACCCTTTCCAGCTGAAGGAATAGAACACAATCCCGTACCTGCCCGTAGGGGAAGTCTGGATAACTGCATCACCGGAAAAATCTGTAATTTCCATCTTCCGGGACGTGGCGGCTGCTGCCTGAGCAGCAGAGCGCTGCATCAGGTCCTGAAACTCGGGAAGGTAGAGGGCTGATATGTTGTTCGCATAGCTGTCAAACACTCCCATGTCCTCATCGGATGCAAGGAGTGTCCGGTACTCCACATGCCAGACCCCCGTACCATCCTCCCCGACCGTGATTGTGTACGTAATCGATGAATCCGGAGGAACAGGTGCCGCACCGACAATTCCCGGAATACCTGCAAGGAGAAGTACGATGAGGGCAACAATGCTGTACCGGGTCAAATTATTCATAACCAGCCTCTTGATTATTATTACGAAGGAGTATAAAAATTATCGAGAAGTTTTTTAAATTTTTCCTGTATCCCCGTCATGGATCGGGACGCCCGTGGTTTTGAGCGGGATAGTTTCCCCACGTAAACAGGCGGGTGACTTTTTAGTCACGTCCTTTTTTCCCCTGGTCCTGTGAGGAACCCTGCTGCTCTGCGGGAGTTATCGTTCCTGACGGGGCGTTATCACTGTGCCCGGGTTGGGGAGCGATCGTCGTGGTTACCGGGATCACCTCTTTTTGACCGGGTATTTTTTCCCGGTTCTGATTTCTTTCCAGCTCGGTGTTTTTGACAGTAGCGGAGTTGTCGTCGTTAACACGGTTCTGGTTTCTGAACTCCAGTCTCACCGCTTTAAGTACTGTCTTATTGTCCTTTTCCATGAAACGGGTGAATCTCATCTGGGTCTTATTCTCAAACTTCAGTTCAAGTGAAAGACTGTTATCATACGCCCGGGCAAGACCCGTATTATTCGGGTACTTTAATACAATGCCGGCAAGAACTTCCTGGTGCCGGGCAATCATTTCCTGTGCATGCAGGAGCCCGGGTGCATTGGATGCAAAGGTGGTTAAGGACCCTTCTGTCAGGTTCAGTTTCAGCCTGTACTGCTCAAGTGCCCGTTCTGCTGTCTCTGCCCGGTTGAGCTGCAGTTCCCGCCGGACTTCAGCGATACGTAGTCTTGCATGGTCAAGGCGTTTTTCCACCCGTTGGGTATCATTGAACGTAAACGTTTCATCAAGATCTTCCATGGCAAGCTTCAGCCCGTACAAGGGACTGTCTGCACTGATGGGGCCGTTATATGGTTCAATATCATCTGATATGCCATCAGCCATCTGCACACCCGGTGTCGTATTGTCAAGTGCCGCGACGGTTCCAACACTGCAGAGTAGTGCCATCACAACTATTCCCGCAAGAATAATCTGCTTATTTTTCATACATCCTCCTCAATCGGTCTGTGCCGCTGAATCAATATATAAATTTTTTTTAAAATAAGGGTGGCTATGGTTCAACAAAAACAGGATAGTCTGCCCGCCTCTCATTTTATTGTGGACTGTTCCGGTTGGTTCAGAATTAAAAAGCAGGCAAGAATTCGCGGTAAAAGGTTCAGAAAAAATCGGGAGGCATTGGCGGGGGGAAATCGATCCAGAATTGCCCTGGCGCGCGAGGAATCGCCGCAGGTATACTTCAGATTCCCTTTTTCATGCACGAGTGAGCGGTTCGAACCGGTTGGCATACAGCCACTTAAGCAGAACGGGTACACAGAAGGGTGAAGGAGGGAATATCAGGAGCCGGTGTGGGGATGGTGGGGGCACTACAGACTGGTTACCGGTTTTTGGAAAAAAAAGCACCCCGTATCACCTTTCGGCTCATTTCCTGATAATTTTCAATACATAATTATAGCAGAAAGTCAACCTACTCAATAACGTAACGTGCATTCAATCCGGCATATTGCCGCTGATTGCAGATATACAACAGGATTTGCGGATTTATCAGAAGAAAAAGAGTAGTAAAAGAGTATACATGGCAGCAAAGAAAACCCCCTCTGCAAAAAATAAGAAAGATGCGGTACTTAATGCGCCGCGTGAATCCGGAAAAACCTACCGGGCCATTTTTGAAAATACCGGTATACCAACTATCATCATTGAGAAAAATTCGACAATTTCCCTCGCTAACAGTAAATTCGCAGACCTGAGCGGTTACCACAGGAGTGATATTGACGGAAAAAAGAAATGGAAGGAGTTTGTCGCACCGGAAGATGTTGAAAAACTCACGAAATACTTTAAAGAAACGATAAAAACAAAGGACGGCCCCCCTCAACCCTGTCCTGTTGTTTTTGTTGATCGGAATAAAGCAATCCATTACACATCGCTCAACACCAGCGTAATTCCCGGGACATCGAGAATAATCGCTTCCTTTGGAGAAATCAGTGATGAAAAACAACTGGAGGACACTCCTGGGTATGATTACCTGCAGATGTCAGGAGTCATCTATAATATTCCGGATGCCACGTTCGCGATTGACCGGAACGGCAGGGTAATTGCATGGAACCGGGCAATCGAGGAGTTGACCGGGATTCTGGCCGGAGATATCCTGGGAAAGAACAGTTATGAATATGCTCTCCCCTTCTTCCAGGTCCGCCGCCCGATGATCGTTGACCTGATATTTGCATCTGATGGGGAAATTGAAGAACAGGGATACACGGGAATTCAGTGGACGGGAAATTCTTTGTCTGCAGAGACGCCCGTTACAGATTTACGGGAGAATTCCCTGATCATCAGGGAAATTGCATCACCGATTTTTAACAAGGCCGGAGAACATGCCGGTTCGATTGAGTCAATTACCGATATCACCGTTCTGAGACAACGGGAGGTCCTCCTGCAGGATTCCGAGTCACGATACAGGACCATCATTGAAAATACCGCATTGGCAATAGCTATCATCGAAGAGGATGCAACGTTCTCCTACATCAATCCCGAATTTGAAAAGATTATCGGGTATGTACGGGAGGAAGTTGAAGGCAGGAAAAAATTGACGGATTTTGTTGCTCCCCCTGACCTGGAACGTATGAAGGAGTACGAGCATGAACGCCGGGCTGATGTAGAGGTGATCCCGGCAAACTATGAATTCCGGTTCATCCGTTTCGATGGAGAGGCGCGCAATGGGTTCCTTACTATCACTCCAATTTCCGATTCAGGAAAGATGGTCGTCACTCTCATGGATATTACCAATAAAATTCAGGAAGAAGATGCATTCCAGAGGGCCAATAAAATACTCAATTTTTTCAACAGCATTACCCGCCACGAGATACTCAACCATCTGACCGTACTGAAGGGTTATATCGAACTTTCAAAAGAACATCTCCACAACACGGATTTCCTGCTACGATCTTTTGACAAGGAGATGGCAGCAGCAACCGCCCTCCAGAACCTGATCGTATTCACCCGGGATTACCAGAATATCGGGATACAGCCTCCGGCATGGTACAATGTAAGCAGTACGATCAAGTCTGTGGGTGCCGGAATCCGGCGGGGATCGATTACCCTGTCAGACGATACGGGAGGTGTGGAGATCTATGCCGATCACCTGATTGAAAAAGTGTTTTTCCACCTGCTCGATAATGCGGTGAGGTATGGCGGGAAGATCAGGACAATCCGGTTCTTCTGCGACGAGTCGTTTGAAGAACTACACGTGATCTGCGAGGATGACGGTATCGGTATCTCTCCTGATGTAAAAGAGAAGATATTCAACCGCCAGTTTTTCCAGAATACCGGGCTTGACATGTACCTGTCACGGGAGATCCTATCCATTACCGGTATGTCCATACGCGAGACCGGAACCTATGGTACAGGTGCACGTTTTGAAATACGGGTGCCCAAAGGGGCGTACCGTTTTACCAGTTCCCATTAAAAAGGATCAGTCCTGGTGATAAAGCCCTGCGCTTCCCGGTATTTCTCTTATTTTTCTACAATGAGTTTGTGCGCGGGCACATCAACCTTGTAAGATTTGGGGTGCTCCAGTAAATCCAGCGCGTTGATCTTCATGTCGATCAGTTCGGAGTAATTGAACGAGTCATTCTTCTTTTCATCTTTTTCCATCCAGAAGACGACAATGCCGTTCTCCATCTTCTTGCTGCCCACAATATCGTTCATACTTTTCGATCAGCAACACAGGCATATGAA
>DATKZP010000025.1:0-49826 GCA_035527915.1 Methanoregula sp.
TTAATGCTTTATCAAGTGAGATTCCAACTACATCAGCATTATACCAAAATCCTATACCACCACCAAAATCAGCACGCGTAATGTCAAATGCAGACGTGTCTTCAATTTGAATTAATTTCGTAGGACCTCCGCTTGCATCAGCAGTCGGCCACCACCCAATCTTATCACCTGAAACATATTCGGATACGTCGACAGCATTCTGCCCGAGGTCAACCGTCAGGTAGCTGTCCACGACATTTAATGCTTTATCAAGTGCCGGTCCAGATTCTGAATTAATATTATACCAGAACCCGGTACAACCCGCAAAAGCATAATTGTTAATGTCAAATGCAGACTTGTCTTCAATTTGAATTAATTTCGTAGGACCTCCGCTTGTATCAGCAGTAGGCCACCACCCAATCATATCGCCTGAAACATATTTGGATACGTCCACAGCAGTCTGTCCGATGTCAACCGTTAGGTATTTGTCACTCTTAGGTGCTGCGCTCACTACTCCAGTACATGAAATGATAAGGACAATTAAGAGTCCTGTATATAACAAACCTGATTTCACAGTAAAACTCCTATTGATGCAAAATTTATTTCGATTAATTATAAAGTGATGCAAGGCACCGGTGCATGGCACCATCTTTTATTATATCGTATTGAGGCCATTGAAGAGATTACCATAGATCATACCCCGCCATACTGCCCCATGAATGGTTCGAATCCCCATAGCAGCATTCTGAAGTATAGTAACATATAAAAATTAAAAAAAACTATTAAGTAAACTTTTTTTATGATTTTTCAATCTGATTGAGAATACTGTCAGGTATCCAAACTCCTCAAATTGATAGGATTCAGGGTTCTTTTAAACATACTCCTTTAATCTTGGGATAAAAAATTTAGCACCGAAACATTTAATATCCAGAACTCAATTCTCACATGGGAGTGATCTTTATGACTGCACCTGAAAAACCTGGCATTGAATTCCCGAGCGTGCTCGATCGTGCCTATAAGGACTACAAACGCCACATGAGAGTGGGCGACATAATGAGCCGCGATGTCTTCACCACGACTGCTGAAACTCCAATGGCACAGGCGGCAAAGATCATGGGAGAGCAGCACATTGGAAGCCTTATCGTGATGAAATTCGGGACACCTGTTGCTATCGTGACAGAACGGGACCTGCTCTCTAAAGTATTTGCCGGCGGTCTTGACTTTGAGACCACGCTGGTTGAACAGGTCATGTCGTATCCGCTCATCAAGATATGCCCGACTCTCGAGATCAGAGAGGCTGCACGTACCATGATCCATAAGAAAGGGAGATTAGTGGTATTCGAGTGCGGTGAGCTCGCCGGGGTCATCACCGCATCGGACCTGATACGGGAGATACCTGACGCGCCAGAGACTTCGCTTAAGGTCGATGACTTTATGACGAGGGAAATTGTCAGCGTCAGGGAAGATGAGACCGTTGCAACTGTTGCTGGCATAATGGGGGCAAAACGGGTCGGGAGTGTGATTGTGACCCGTGATGGAAAGCCGTCAGGAATATTCACCGAACGCGACCTCCTCTCGACATTCCTTGTTTGGGGGAAGTCACTCGATACCCCGGTAGGTATAGCATCCTCGTCTCCTCTGAAAACCGCTCCTACAGGAATCAGTATTCATGAAGCGGCAAAGATAATGGCTGCACAGCATGTACGGCGGCTTCCCCTTATGAAAAAGAAGCAGCTTGCAGGGATTATAACCGCACGTGACCTTGTAGAGGCATATGCAAAGTAACCGGGATTCACTAAAAAATTCCCCCATTTTTCGGTTCTTGCCTTCTGTCAGCATTATGGTATATGGAGCTTGAGTTCCGGTCATGTCCGCGTGTGAGGAATTAATCAGTTAATGGTAAAAATTTAAACGTATCGAAAAAAGGTATAATGCATTTTAGTTCGCACGCCACCGTTTCACGACGATATCATCGCCCTTCTTTTTTATCTCCACCTTGATATTTCCTTCTTTGTAGTCCACGTCAAAGATCCCTGCCTTTTTTGTATCGACAAGTTGCTACAATTTCAGCATATCTTTCCTTAGCATTCGTTTGAAATCGTTTCCTTCATAGATCACATTGACCATATGTATTCACCCTTACCTGTCATGGTAAATGTTGATAATACGTATCAATATAGCGCGAATTCGTGATCTGACCTGTTCCCCGAACCGGGATATCAATTAAACTGCATTTTTATCGATTTTTTTAAGAAGAATTTAATATCGTATCCCAGCATATGCCTATATGAGGAGTTATGAGCAGGGAAAAGATCAAAGTCCCAAAAAAGGCATATGAGGAATTAATCGCCCTCCAGCGTGAGATTCATTTCACCCAGGACTACCAGGATATCATCAAGAAAGCAGAAGACCGCGGGTATATGAATGCCTCCAACTGGATCCGGCAGAACGAGAGTGAATACAAGATCGGATTTGCGTGGGGTTTTGAGCCTGATGATGATGGGTCTCAGCGAATGATCCAGGATATACCTGTCCGTGAATCCGCCGCACCCAAACGAACTATCTCCCGCCCCTCACCCCCCCTCCAAAGTAAAAAGTCCCAGAAGTCCGCAGGTTCTGGCGGAATCCTTACCGGTATTAAAAACTGGCTCGGTAAATACTTCTGATTATTTTTATCTTTTTAATGAACAATACTACTATTTCCTTCAATAACAAAAGAGGGATATATGCCCAGCTGCAGTGACTGTGTAAGTTATACACCAAAAACAAAGGATGGGGGCGACTGCCGGATCAATGGTGAGACAACTCCTGACCGCGATAGTGAACGATGTCCTTCACGTACGTTTATTCCAAAGCCGGTGAAATAATTTTACAAGGAACACAAATACCATGCCACGGGAACTTTCCGAAAAGGATATTACGATTTTAAAAAAACTTGCGCCGGAATGCGGCGATCTCACGTGTTCGGGATCAGGGAATATGTTCCATTCAATCCTGCCTCCGGTCTCAAACCATTTTGCAGAAGACGGTAACGATTTTATCCAACGGATCAGCCGGCTCTCGGTTGACGAACTCACCTATATCACTGACATGATCCAGAAAGGAGAGGAAAGTATGGGCTGCCTCCCCTTCGAGGATGTCGATGCGCTCATGCATCTTATCCATGACCGTCTCTCTCCCGAAATCGCACAAAAAGTACTCGCTGTGTATGAATCAGGCGGCGAATGTGAGCATTGATTTTTCCTTTTGTATGAACGACATTTCACTCGTGGTTTCTGAACTTCGTAATCCATCCATAAAAAAGCGACGGGCAGCAGCAATACTTCTGGGCAAATCCGCTGACCTTTCAGCGATACCGCACCTGATTGAAGCACTATCCGATACCCATCCCGGAGTCCGGAGCGATGTTGTACAGGCATTGGGGAGGCTGGGCGATTCCTCGGCCGTTGCAGCATTAATCACCTCCCTGGATGACACAGACACAATGGTTCGTGCAGCCACTATTGCTGCAATCGGAAAACTAAAAGACCGGGATGCAGTCAATCCGCTCATCAGGTGCCTTCACGACAAGGAAATAATCATCCGGATCGGCGCTGCGGAAGTTCTGGGAAAACTGCGCGATCACCGGGCAATTGGACCACTGAAAAATCTCCTCAATGATCCATTCTCTCAGGTCCGCGAAGCAGCAGAAGAAGCAATCCAGAACCTTCGATAAAAACCTGATACAGTTTATCTGCCTTAGGATCGGCCAGTTTGCAATTATTGCTCAAATCATGCCTTGTTGAATACTAGTATGACGGGGCCGGGCAATGCTATCCGGATACCTGGAATGTTGACGTGTGACCAACCCTTGTTCAGTACTTCTGTTGCCGCAGCGTGTGGATTTTTATGGATATATGCCGAATCACTGGTTTACCATGGGTGAACCGATTCCTGATATCATCGAGGCGCAGGAATTAAAAAAAATCTTTGGCGATGTCATCGCCGTTGACGGTATCGGTTTTACGGTTAAAAAAGGAGAAGTATTCGGGTTTCTGGGCCCCAATGGCGCGGGCAAGACCTCTACCATGAAAATAATCGCGTGCGTCTCCCCCAGAACATCAGGGGCAGTCCGGGTCCTGGGTATGGATCCGGATATACATCCGGCAGAGATCAAACAACAGCTCGGCGTAGTGCCGCAGGAAACAAATCTCGATCCTGACTTCACGTGCTATGGTAACCTGTTCACCTATGCACGGTACTTTGATATTCCACCCAATATTGCCCACCAGAAAGCTGAGGAACTTTTAGAGTTTGTCCAGTTACAGGAAAAAAGGGATGTTTCCGTAGAGAAACTCTCCGGGGGAATGAAACGGCGGTTGATCCTTGCACGTGCTCTTATCAATAACCCTGACCTGCTCATTCTCGATGAACCTACAATCGGGCTTGACCCGCAGGCACGTCATTTGATCTGGGAAAGACTGAAAACATTACAGTCACAGGGAAATACTATCGTGCTCACTACACACTACCTTGACGAAGCAGCCCGGCTCTGTGACCGTCTCGTCATCATGGATAACGGAAAAATTCTCGTTGAAGGTTCGCCTGCAGATCTTGTAAAGCAGTATGTCGGAAATGAAGTTGTGGAAGTAGAGAAGACAGAAGAAGTACTTTCCTGCCTGTCGGGAAAAAATATCTCCTTTGAAGTGATCGGGGATAGTGTGCAGATTGCAACCGGATCATCCCGCGAAGTCATCCGCATCCTGTTCGATCAGTGCTCTCCTCACAAAGTACTGACCCGCCCTGCAACACTCGAGGATGTGTTCCTCAAACTGACCGGGAGGAAGCTAAGGGAATGATTATGCACAACATCTGGTCAGTTCCCCGGATCAGCCGGCGTGCATGGAAAGTCTGGCACCGGAACCTTGTGGTCTTTTTCAGGACATGGAAAGTAAACTTTTTTCCCCCATTAATCGAGGCGTTCCTGTACCTGTTTGCCATCGGAATGGGAATCGGTACCTATGTGAAAGAGATCGATGGCATCCCGTACATAAACTTTATCGCACCGGCAATCCTTGCCATCGCGGTCATGAACTCGGCATTCTTTGAGTGCACATACGGGTCCTATGTCAGGATGTATTACCAGAAAAGTTTTGATGCGATGATCGCAACCCCGCTCTCGATCGAGGATGTGATTGCAGGAGAACTGCTCTGGGGAGCAACCCGGAGCGTGATATATGTAATCATTATGCTTCCCGTGCTTGCTGCGTTTGGCGTTATCTCATTTCCAGCATCGCTGCTTGCTATCCCGCTTGCGTTCCTGGGCGGTCTTATGTTTGGGGGTATCGCAATGTGTTTTACCGCCATCACGCCCAGCATTGATACCCTGAACTATCCTTCGTTCCTTCTCATCACACCCATGGCACTCTTCTCAGGCACGTTCTTCCCTCTCACCCTGCTGCCGGAACTCTTCCAGTATATCGCACTTGCCCTGCTCCCGCTAACCCATCTTGTCGCGATTATGCGGATGCTCACCCTCCCTGCCATGACAGGGATGCTGATACTCCATCTTGCATGGATTATTATGGTGACGGCAATCTTCTGTATTGTTGCGATAAACCTGATGAGGAGACGGTTGATTGTATGATCCTTGACACTATCACGGAAAATGAAGACTCTGGCAGGTTTTTTATCAATCTCTCTGGATTATTACCATTCCAAAAATCGCATCCGTAGAATTCCTTTTTTTGAATAAAACTCACCCGTTGGAGAGTTTTTACACCTTCACCCCTGCCGGACTATTTTCAGGACATACAAGGTCTCGTCTTCAATTTTCTTTCTGGATACAATTTCTGAAATTAACCCTAACCGGAAAAAAAGGTCCCGCACTTCCGGTAGCCCGGTAAGCGATGATATCAACAATAAAATTCTCCCACCTGGTGCTAACACACGACCGACTTGTTCAGAGAAACGCTCAATTACGACACGCCCGTTCAGTCCCCCGTCGAGTGCATGCTCAAGCCAGTCGTCAATCCTCTCCTCTGGTTGCGTGGGAAGGTACGGGGGATTGAATACAATAACATCGAATGAGCTCCGGATCCCACAGAAAAGATCGTTTTGCACCACCGCCACACCTTTTTTTTGGGCACAGCGAACCGCATGCGGGTTGATATCGGTCGCGACCACACCGGTAACCCTTGCGAGCTCAGCAGCGATGAGCCCGGAACCGGTACCGATTTCAAGAACACGATCACCGGGCTTCACCTCCGCCCGTGCTGCATCAAGCAGGAGCCAGGTATCGGCTTCGGGAACGTAAACCTGTGAAGGATCGTGAGGCATGAAATATCTCTGAAGATATGATACGTGTTCTGACTTCAAATCTTATGAGATCCCTGAATTAATATTCCCTGTTGCATAAACTCACCGGCGGTTTATGCATTGAATTGTCATCACTATTATACAAAAAAGCACCCATGACTAATAGGAGCCGTCAGCGAACGAAAAAGACCTATGCACACACAAGTGGAACAAACACAGAGAGGAACGATCACACCGCAGATGCAAGACATCGCCCGGTCAGAAGGAATAGATCCTCATGAACTCTGTGAAAGGATAGCTACAGGAAGCGCTGTAATCATGCGGCGAGGGAAGCGCTGTATTGGGATAGGAAAAGGCCTTTTCACGAAAGTTAATGTCAATCTCGGCACATCCTCTACCAAGGTATGTGTTGACGAAGAAATTCAAAAGGCCAGAATCGCCGAGACGTTCGGTGCTGACACCATCAGCGATCTTTCAATGGGTGGGGACATTAACGCAATAAGAAAGGAGATTTTTTCCCATACCACACTCCCGGTCACCACCGTTCCCGTGTACCAGGCAGTGGCAGAGCATGGTCTTAAGAAGATGACTGCTGATCACATCATGGCCACACTCAGGATGCAGGCAGAGCAGGGTATCAGCTCGATGGTCATCCATGGTGTGAACCGTGAGATGCTCGTTGAGCTCCGCAGGAAAAAACGGCTTCTTGGGATAGTATCCAAAGGCGGCTCGATTACCAGCGCGTTCATGCTCATGAACCAGTGCGAGAATCCGTTTGTAGAGCATTTCGAAGATGTGCTCTCCATCTGCCGGCAAAATGATATCATACTCTCGCTGGGCAATACTGCCCGGAGCGGGTGCATTCATGATCGTCGTGATCGTATGCAGCTGGCCGAGATTCGGCAGAATGTGCGGCTCGCACATCAGGCCCGTTCAGCAGGTGTTCAGGTGATCATCGAAGGAGCCGGGGGTCATATCCGCATCGATCGTATCGCACCCATGGTGAAGTACTACAAGAAACAGTCACCATTCCCGCTCTTTGTTGCCGGTCCGCTGCCCACGGATGTTGCGGTTGGCTACGATCATATTGCAGGAGCTGCGGGAGCCAGTATTGCAAGTGCCGCCGGGGCAGATTACCTGTGCTACATCACTCCCGCCGAACACCTGGGCCTTCCCTCTCCGGATGCGGTAAAAGAAGGGTTGATTGCATTCAGGATAGCGGCGCACATTGGCGACACGGTGAAGTATGGGAGGGAAGCAGAGGACACAAAGATAGCGAAGCTGCGGGCAGCCCTTGACCGGGAGGGCCAGATCCGCTGCTCCATGGATCCACAACGGGCACGGGAGCTATCTGATGGCGATGTGGAGTGCACCATGTGCGGAGAGTTCTGTGCGATCAGGATAATGCGTGAGTTCTGATCGAATTCATTTTTCCTGATTTACGATTATGGGATAAGCAGGTTTTATAAAAAAAAGGGGGCCGGTTACGCCATATTGCTGATCGTTGCGAAATCTTCCAGGTACAATTCCTCTGGCCTGCTCTTGAGGATCTCCTCCGGCAACTCAGCGATCACTCTCTTAACCCACTCCAGGTCAAGCATGCCGCCGGATCCTTTCAGGCAGTTGCGGACAGTTTTGCGCCGGTGAGAAAAAAGCGCCCGGACCACATCAGCATACCGGTGCCGGTCATTGATGGGAAAGATGGGTTGCTGTCGGGGAATTATCTTCACAACGGTTGAATGAACCTGGGGTTTTGGCGAGAAACAATTTGGAGGGAGTTTAAAGCATTTTTGCACAACAGCATAGGTCTGCACCATGATCGAGAGCCGCCCGCAATCCTTGGTTCCGGCTGGTGCAACCATCCGTTCCGCAAACTCGCTCTGGTACATCAGCACCGCTTCTTCAAATCCGATTTTTAAAAGTCGGAAGGTAATCTTAGACGAAGCGGAATACGGGAGATTTGATACAACCATCTCAAAAGGAGGAAGATCGCATCGTGTCGCATCTCCCTGCTGTACTATGAGTTGCCCGCTGGAAATTTCATCAGAAAATCGATCGGTGAGTTCCTCGCAGAGGTGCCCGTCAAGTTCGACTGCGTACACGATCGCGCCCAGTTGGAGCAGGGCGCTGGTGAGAGCACCGTTGCCCGGCCCGACCTCAAGCACATGTTTACCTTTCACTTCAGCAATGTTCGCTATACGGTCTACCGCATGCGGATCAATAAGGAAATGCTGGTCGTGATGCGCTTTCATATTGACGTGAATACGTGATACTTGACATCAGGGCCCTCAAGTTCTTCCAGGATCCGCAACTGGACCATCTTCTCCGGGTGCGGGATCGATTTAATCCGGGCAGTTATGTCCGCAAAGTTCGCAAACGGCTTTATATTGCGCTCTTCTAAGATCTCCCACATCAGTTTCTTGCCAATGCCCGGAAGAAGGTGGAGCATGTGGAGTTTTGGGGTTATCGAGATTGCCTTGTTGAAGAAAGCAACGAAGTCCTGTTCGCGGTTTTTTATCACCTTCTCAATAATAAAGGGGAGTTCCCCACGGGCAGTCGGTGTCAGATCATTGTAACCGATCCGGCGCTTCACCCGCTCAATCTTGTCCCGCTCACCGTCCCCGATATAGACCTGTTCATAGAGATCTATAGATGCGGTAATCTTTGGGACAAGCTCGAGAAGCTTGAACTGTTCGAGACCCATTGCCTGAACAAGGGGTTCTCGTTTAAAAGGAGGACGGGGGTCTTCGGGATGTCCTTTGAGTAACACATCCAGTACAATCGCATTGATCTCTTTTTTATCCGCCTTCATATGTCACACCTCAGAAGTGTGCCATCACGTGTTCGATAATTTTATCGAGTTCTTCGGGAGAAAGCGTGTACCGCTCTTTTGCAAAGATCGCCCGCACTTCATCACGGGTCTTTGGCATGATGTTTGCAATCCTGAAGGCGATCTCCGGCTTCATCTTCTCCATTTTTAAAAGTTCGGCCACTAATGCATCTGCTTTTTCAGGAGAAGTCTTTGCAAGTTGATTGGCATGCTCGATACTGCGCCGGAACTCGTAGGACATCTCCTTTTCTGCTGCAATACGTTCCGATTCTACGCCTGCCAAGACTCCACGCATCACTGGGAGCGTAACCCTCTCTTCGCTAATGATACCCTTCACTTTCATGCCAATCACCTGACAAAGGATTTACTTTTGTGCTTTTAGATGTTGCGGTCGCGCAATGACAACTTTATCTGCATTGCCGTCACGGATGGTGAGCATCCACGCACGCCCGCGCTGGCCGAGGACTGTTCCGGTTAACCCGTGGAAGCGGCGGTGGGGCATCCCTTTCTGGACGCTGGGGTTACAGACAATGTGCACCCTGTCACCAATCTCAAATTTCTGGATGACGCAGGTCACCGGCGGAAGCCCGCGCTCTCTTAAATCCTTCTTGAATTTATACCGTGTTTTCTTTCTTGGTCCATTATGATGTGCCATTATCTAATCTCCCTCCTTTGCTCCTTCTACATGCACGACATCGAGGCTGAATACATGTGCCGATCTATTCAGGATCTCGGCTAGACTCGGACGGGTTCTTCCCCCGTCCCCGGATATGAGTTCTTTGATGTAGAGTCCTGCTTCGCCAAGAATTTCGACAACAAATTTGCCGTCTTCTTCCCCTGCATACTCAATATCGAGGACGATTCGCTCACGGATCTTGTCTGCTCTCCGGTGAGCGACCCTTTCGGGTGTGCGCTGGTGTATTGTGACGCCCTTTAAGGTTTTTAAGGCTTTTTGGAACTCATCCGCTGATAATCCACCGTCAACCTCGACCAGGATCCTGTATTTTTTATGCGCTTTGTTTGATTTAAGGGTTTCCACTTCGGCCTTATCGCTCCAGCGTTTGATCGAAACGCAAACCCGCCCTTCTGCAGTCCGGTTGATCTCCTTTTCCAGTTCGTCAAGATCAAGAGAACGTTTCTTTGGTTCCACTACTTCAAGAATGAACGGTCTGCCCGTGCCAATCATCCGTGCGTCAATATCTTCCCTTCCTGCACCATGAAGAACCGCATTTTTTGCATGGAATGCGGAAATAACCGGCCTGCCGATAAGTTCCTCCACAGAGTCCAGGTATTGTGCACCGGTAAAATTGCATTTTTCGCAGCCAGCTCCCTTGCATGTACGACAATCCCAGTGCGTCTGCGGGATACCCCGCTCAAACTTCTGGTATCTCCCATAGAAAAAGACAGAATTGATCTGCAATTCGGTCGACCCTGAGGATGGATCGAGAATGACAACAATATCAGGTTTCTTGAAATCCACCATCTTACCTGTGCGTACAGCTACCGCTTTGCCGACTTCACGGTTCACCTCCGACTTGAACGGTTCTGGTTCGGCAAGCGAGAGATCACTCCAGACCATCTCCTCATTCTCGGCAATGAGCGGCGGAACACGACAGCCAATCAGAAATGTTGAAAAATCGATTCCCTGGACAGCTGCTACAACGCGATCCGCCCATTCCGGAACATCTTCAAAAAAATTACCGCAGACCCAGCAGGTACCGGTAAATTTTGTATAGGGATGGTTCTCAACAATGGCCAGTGCAATAGTGAGGCTTCGCCCGCGTTCATCGTTGGAGAGCCCGTGTGAGCGCTTACCAAAGAACCGCCCGAGACAGTGGTCGCAACATTCTCCGTAGGCGAGTATTGATTTTACCTGTTCATTGATTTCCATCCGCACCTCCTCCGATCCAGTTCATTGTGCAATACCGTTATCGTATGATCGGCATGCAGGCACACAGGCCCGACAGAATACCGGGGACACATTTTAACCAGCGATTCCTCGTCATCAGTAAAATTCAGGTGATCGGAGAGAATGAATGCATCCGGGATCGTTTCTGCAGTTCTCACATCGCTTCCCGTCTCGTCCAGCACAGCAAATGTATGTTCTGTCATAAGCCGTGCAAGCCCGCCTTTGCGCACAGATACTCCTGATGCTGCTTCACGAAACTCACTTCCGGTCGGTATATCCAGCGCTTTTTTGATTAAAGCTCCGGCACTCCGTTCATCAGGAGATAGTGAACGTACTGCTTTTCCGGAAAACCTGACTGTTTTTGGTGCTGCCGGTTCACCACAGAGTACCAGATAACAATCCACGTCACGGCGCAGATCGTGCGACAGGAAGAGTGATGTGTTCACGCACCGGCAGAGAACATCCATTCGTCCGCCGCTACCCGGTAGATCATTGAGGGAAAATCCCCCATCAGTCCGGGCAAGGTGCCCGACAATGGCAAACGAGATCATCTCACTTCATTCCCGAGAAGCGTTTCATCATGCGCTGCATGTTGAATTTTCCGCCGCCGCCCCGCAACCCTTTCAGAGTGCGTTGCATCATTTTGTAGTACTTGATGAGTTCCCGCACCTCGTCCAGCGTAGAACCGGCACCACGGGCAATCCGCTGCATGCGGGAACTGTTAATCAGTGCCGGGTCATCGAGTTCCCCTGCAGTCATCGAGTCCATAATGATCCGGTACCGCACCATCTTGGTGCTCGTCACATCATACACCCCTTCGGGAAGTTCCATGTTGCCCATCGGGAGCATTCCCATGATCTGCTTGAGAGGTCCCATCTTATTGAGCGCCTCGAGTTGTTTGTACATGTCACGGAGGGAAAACTTCCCTTTCATCATCGCATTGACATCAACATCGTCAGCTTTGATGGCTTCTTCCGCCCGCTCAACCAGTGCCTTTAAATCACCCATCCCAAGAAGACGGGAGATGAAACCATCGGGATTGAAACGCTCGAGATCCTCGATAGTCTCCCCGCTGCCGATAAAAACAATACCACTTTTCGTCTCGGCAACAGCTGACAGGGCACCACCACCTTTTGCGGTACCGTCCATCTTGGTGATGATTACACCATCGATATCGATCGCTTCATGGAACCGCCGTGCCTGTTCGCTTGCCTGCTGTCCAAGCGCAGCGTCGATAACGAGCCAGCGGTGGGTCGCCCGGGAAATAACATTAATCTCGATAATCTCCCTGATGAGGTCTGCCTCGAGTGCGTGCCTTCCCTGAGTATCAACAATGACCAGTTCAAGATCTTTAAAGCTTTCGAGCCCTTCACGGGTCAGTTTAAGAGCATCTTTTTCCAGCGGGTTGCCAAAGCAGGGCACATTGATCTTTGCACAGAGCGTTGAGATCTGGTCATACGCGCCCGGGCGGAATGTATCGGCACAGATTACACCGACTTTCATACCCTTCTTCTGGAAGTAGCGGGCGAGTTTTGCTGTCGTTGTAGTTTTACCGCTGCCCTGCAATCCCGCCATGAGGATTGTCTGGGGTTCAAGTTTTACATCCGTAGACACCCAGACGAGCCGGACAAGCTCCTGGTAGACGATCCGCAGTACATGCTCCCGGACGTTGGTTCCCTTGGGCAGTTGTTCGTCAAGAGATCGCGTGCGAATCGCTTTGCTGAGTTCCATGACGAGCTTTACATTTACGTCAGAGGATATCAGTGCCCGCTGAAGATCTTTAACCAGATCTTCAACTGCTGCACGATCAATCACCGTTTTTCCGGCAAGTTTCTTTAATGCATCCTTAAGCGAGGTTGAAAGGTTGTCAAGCATCAGGCATCACTTCCCAGGAGTTCCTCTACAACCTGCACAGGATCAAATGGCATGATATCTTCATACCCCTGCCCGGTGCCAAGGAACATGAGAGGTTTTCCAATGGTGTGTGCAATTGAAATAGCCGCACCACCACGGGAATCCATGTCTGCTTTGGTGAGAACGACAGCATCTGCACCTACCGTCCTGTCAAACTCAGCAGCCCGCACAATTGCATCGTTGCCAGCCACCGCCTCATCTACATAGACCACAAGATCGGGTTTCATCACGCGCCTGATCTTTTCAAGCTGGTTCATGAGGTTGGATTTGGTATGAAATCTTCCCGCAGTGTCGGCAAGCACCACATCGATTTTATGCGAGACTGCATACTGGACCGCATCAAAGAGCACCGCGGAAGGATCAGCTCCTTCCTGATGCTGGATAATTTTTATTCCGATGCGCTCGGCATGCACACCAATCTGCTCAATTGCACCGGCCCGGTAGGTGTCTCCAGCGCCGATTACAACGGTATATCCTTGTTTTTTTAAGTATGCACCGATTTTTGCAACGGTCGTGGTCTTGCCCGTTCCGTTGACACCGGTGAAAAGGATCTTTACCGGACGGTTGTGGGTTTGAATATAGTTTACCAGGTTAAACCCGTTACCAAGGACATCGAGTAATGCACTCTTTAATGCTCCGACAACAAGCGCGTCAATAGATGCGCCGATCTTCCGGTGCTTCCCGACAAGGTTCTTTCGGACACTGGCGATGATCGCATCGCTGACCGGTAGCGCCACATCGCTCTCAAGCAGCGTCATTTCGAGTTCAGAGAGTGCATCTGACAGGTCTTTTTCAGAAACGATCAGTTCCCGATCGATGATTAAGATTTTAACCTTGTCAACAAATGTCGGAACTTCAGAAGAAATTGTTTTTTGTGATGCTGTGGATACAGCTGGTTCACCTGTCCGGGTTTCGGGTGCAGGAGAGCCCTGAGTAACTATAACTCCCTCAATACTGCTTCCCAGCCGGTTTCTGGCCGCCTGAAGCTTTTCTTTGAGTCCTCCAAACATGCGAAAAAAAGCCCCGTTAACCCTGATCCTCTTTGGCTGCTGCTGACTGCTGGTACACGGTCTCAAGTCTTTTATTTATCTCATTCATCTGGGACCGCAGACGATCGAGCGTCTCGGCAACCTTCTTTTGCGAGGCTTCCATCTCGATGAGGCGTTCTTTTAAATATTCTACGGCATCTTTGTTCGAACGCTCGACAACAACTTCGGCACCTATATTTAAGAGAATTTTGTCAGGTTCGAGAACCTTTGCCCTGACACTTGCCCCCCCGCCAATCTGGAGGAGAACAATCCCATCATCGGTAACAAGCATTGCATCAAGTGCTTCAATAGCAGCGAGTGCCTCCATCCTTGCGTTCTCCAGCATTTCCAGCTGGCCGACAAAAATTTCGGCCTGCTGCCCGTATTCTTTCAGGTAATGCTGGAGTGTCATCAGTTCACGCTGGTCCATCTGTTGCATTGTATCTGCCAAAATCCACCACTCCTTGTATTGATTTTTAGTTAATCCTGACTCCTGATATGTATGTCCTTCATGAGCATAAATACATCATTGCAGGCTGGTGGCGGGAACAACGGGCGTTGCAGGGTCTGGCGTTTGTAGTGATCTTTTTACTCAATAACGTTAACCATGCAGGAACTATTTTGAGATTGAATTTTCCCTCCCTTTTCGCAGATGGTGCCTGCGTAACTGTCTCAACACTTTTTAAGACAATGGTCTCCTCAGTGTGTAAACTATTACTCCTGAACGCGTGGGATTTCCCGCCTGTCCTTCAGCAACGCCTAAGTCTCCAGTCCTGCAGAGTATTATTTAAGCCCAAGGGCCCGGGGGCGGGAGCTAAAAACCAATGGCAGATTTCATACAGAATTTACAGACTAAAACTGCGGTTCGCGAACCTGCGAGCCCGATTGCAGATGTAACGGCGTTCAGCCCGATCGGCAGCCGGTCAACACTGACAACCGTTTGTACAGCCGGGACCGGACAGGAGAACACCACGTATTCAGGAATGAGAGGGAACATGGTCCTCTTTCTTGCCGACCGCCAGGACCGGCTTTATGAGCGGCTGAACAAGAAGATAGCACGCCTCGATCAGCGGCTCACCATTCTCGAAGAACAGGGTCGGGTGCTATGACAGCACGCCGGTCAGCAACAGAGACCGAAATCCCGCTCTGCCTCATCCCGGCGGTCATCGCCCGCCAGATTAACCGGCAGGGTGGTTCTGTATATCGTATCAGCGTGAAGCGAACCTGCAGGCATCACTACAACCTCACGGTCCGGACAAATCACTGAACAGGGAATGTAAGATCCGGAATGGGAGGGGCCTGCTCTTTGAAGATGACCGGGTTTGAGGATATGAACAACAAAGAAGACTACGGAAGTGCGACATGACCCGGGGGCGATTGCCGAAAAAAGGGCTGGGTGAGGCGATCCAGACAGCCGGGGCAAGAGGTGCGATTATGAAGTTTTCTCCCTATGGAGAGATCGTGTGTAACTTTCTGATCCGGAGTCCCCTTCGGCTCACCTTCGTACGGATAAAGTACGCATCCCGTTTTCATGGCACCCTTGCGGAGATCGAAGCAGAGTATCGTGATTTGATCGGCCGGCTCCGCTCTATTCCCGGCTCAAGCCTTGTTATCCGGGAGCTCTGGATCTATTCCCGGTACGGAACATGGAGGTACTTTCGTGTCACGGAGACCGGAATCGAAGAGACCAGTAGGGAAAATATGCCAGTGAAAAATGAGGGGGAGGAACCTCTGACGGTTGCAGGAAAAGTAACTATAGCGGAAACAGGAATGTCCCCGGCACAGGGCTGATGCATCTTTCATGACCATCGATATCCTCATTTTTCAGGGGATAGTGGATAATCGATGTGAGATCAACCCGAATCTCCTCCTTTCAGGCTCCGATTGCTCTCTCCGAGCTGAAATCTGACATCAATTCAAGAAAATGCGACAGTATTGTTTTTCGATTCGCCCGATTTTTCGTCATTTCGGGGTATCCGGGGCTGTGTTGTGACCGGAAATAGCATCAAATAGCATCAATTGGAGGCAGGATCACCTGCAAGATCGGTATACGGTGCCTTGAGACAGGGAAAACTGAAATTTTGATCTCTGTCCGGTATCCTGGTGACCTGACTCTCCCCTTGTTGATAGCTACACATTCACCGTATCCGGAAGAACCAGTTCTCCGACGTGAATGTCATGAACCCGGCCACGGGCTGACCCTGTCCGGAGGGCAATATTGACATCAATTCAAGAAAACACAGCAGTATTGTTTTACGATTCGTCCAAATTTTCGTTATTTCAGGGCATCCGGGGTTGTATCGTGGCCGGAAATAGCATCAAATATCATCAATTGGATGGCAAATCTCTGCTCAGATGGGCTTGGGGTAGCGGAAGGAAGGGGGCGGGGAAAAAGGGGGATTTTAAGTCTTGTGAAATAATTGTGGTCCAATCCAAATACGTTATCTCACGTCGTGGAATTACCTGTAATAAAAGAAAAATGGGATTAATTGTTTTTTAATAATTTCTTTAATCCTTCTAAACTTTTCTGAATTTCTATTTCCAGCGTTTCTATCTTCTGGATAATTACTTCCGGTTTTTCATATTGAACCTCTTCATACTCGATCTCCTTATAACGCGAGATTGAGAGATCGAATCCGTTTTCCTTGATCTCGCTGATAGGCACGAAAAGGCTATTGAACACACAGAATAAAGATCTGGATAGGTATGACCTATATCGTCGCAACTCCCTCTGGGAGGGGAAGAAAAACCGGTGACAAGCGGACCGTCAGAGTCACCGTACGATCACCATACGGAGAGGTGCGCGAATCTTTAACGCATGTTCCTACAGGTGACCGGAAAATTGAGATAATGCTCGAGAATATTATCACCCGCCTCGACCGTATCGAGGAAAAAATAGATGAGAATGTTTACCCCCCTGAATCAGCAATCAAACCGGAATTTATCAAGCGGGTCAAGAAAGCACAAGCTGACCTTGCTGCGGGAAAAGGGAAAACGTACGATTCGATGGACGATTTTATCCGGGCCATTTCTGAATGACATATGCTATAGTTCCCAATCCCGATGTCGAAGCAACCTTCCTGAAGATGGGAAAAAAGGACTCCACACGGTTTGAACAATTAGTAAAAAAACTACGTGAGCTTGGTGAAAATCCGGAGATCGGAAAACCTCTTCGTCGTCCCATGCAGGGATTGCGGCGCCTGCATATCGGGCATTACGTGCTGACGTATAAACGGGATAAGAAAAAAGAGCAGATCACCCTTGTCGACTATGCGCATCACGATGAGGTCTATTGAGTAAAAAAATATCCTACCGGCAAAAGAGAGACAGAGGGTAAAATTTGACCCGGACTCTTTCGTTCAGGTAGTTCCCAGGACCGCTCGCAACACATGAAGCCATATTTCCAAGAACGTCATGTTGGAGTGCGATCTGTTTGATAAACTGTTTGGATGCTTTTTAGGATGACACACTCAAATTCTTCTCGTGTGCTCCGTGAATCTTTCTGAATTCTTCGGATCCAATCATCGATTCGATTAATGCGTTGTCAAGATCTTCAAAGCGTTTCACCAGGGGAGAATCTTCGTTGATTGAATAAAACCAGGTCCTCCCTTCTTTCCGTATCTTTACCATTCCCCGTATTGAGAATTTTTTCATCGCTTTTGAAATTGACTGCCGGGTCAGCTTCATCTCTTCGGTCAGCTCGGCCATGTCAAATTCAATCCCATACATTGGCAACAGGAACTGCAATATCCAACTTTCGCAGGTGTCACCGAATAAACCCTCAAATGGCGGTTTCATTAAAATCACATTTTTTTGATGCCTGTTTATGCTTCTTCATTACGGGTTACAATTTTTAGCATTCATAAATTTTTTTTACCACCTTCATATTTGCATATATGAAATTAAAGTATTGTTAAAAAAAATTAACACAACTTGCAAACTCAATCAAAGTAATGGATTCTCCTCAAGCATCCCGTGTTCTGAGTTAGCCGCCAAACGCCGCTTGGATCAGCCCCTCGCTCGCTATTCCCGAAGCCCTTAGTGTATTACGGAGGGCTTCGACAGTTGTGATGAGATGGGCAAACTGTTTTCTGAAATAAAAAAAGAAAATTAACACAAAAGGATTTCATCTTTTATTTTAAGATCAGATTATGCCAGCCTACTATTTTGCTATGGAAGGATATAACATCGGAGAAATACCCGATCCCGCCGTTGATAAATTAATCACTATTCAATACCAGAAAATCGATTTACCCTCTGGTGAACCGCTGGGGGAGTTAAAAATTCTCAAAGAGTGGGAGGGCTCTGAAAAAAATATTGTTACTACGTTATACAACCAGTTTTTCAAGCCGGAAATGCCGGTCACTCATTTTATTCCGGTTGGAATGAGTCTTGATTATGAATATGAGATGATCATCTCAAAATTCAAAAAATACAATTTGCATTTGATGACCAGTCACGAGCTCTATTACAAGCGACCTCGCTTTGACCTCAAGCCTATAATCGTTCTTTTGAATGATGGACGGTTTACTGGAGCCCGTCTCGATTCTTTCTCATCGAAAAAATATGATGAAAGTCATGTGCAGGAATGGTATGAAAATAAGGAATTCAAGACGATTGAGAGATATATCAGAGAAGAAGCAGAAGGCTTTCTTAAATTGCTGCAATACCTGAACAAACATAAATACCTGATGGGAATTACCAAAAAAGGAGGACCAGCCCACCAGAAAACTGCGCAGACGACACCCCCCTCCCGTGCGGAAAAGGCACTTCCCTCTCATCCAAAATCTCATGCAAATGCAATGCAAATAACCAAAAAAGCAGCAGATAGCAGAACACGCACTCCACAAAAAAGTTCGGCCGGAGTCGCAAAAGCACAACCCCGGTCTTCCCAAAAATCTCCTGCCAGAACAACATCCGCAGGTCAAAGATCATCAGTTCCCCTTGGCCAATTCCGCAAACATACGCCACCGAAAAAGAATGCGGGGAAAAGAGTATAGGCGGGAATTTTCGTTTTCCTTTTTTGATTAATACCGATTTAAGCGGGTCCGGGGTATCTCCTCCATAACCGTTACTTCAGGGATGTGACTAATGATACAGAAAAACGTCCAGAAACATGAAATAAACCGCCGGCGAGTTTATGCAAAAGAGATCATAATGCGATACCATTGAGTAAAATATCGGGTCTTAACGTCCCTGAAAGTAAAAAAAGACCCCCTCACTCCATATTGGTGAGCCGCCTCTGCAGTTCTCCTACTTCCTCTTTTTTTGCTACCATCAAAGCAGAGATGACCGCGTCTGTGAAGACCAGCGCGAGCGTCTCAAACAGCGTACCCAGCGGGGCGAATGCAGATGACACCGAACGGTACTGGCCGGTCACCTGTCGTACTTCATACGTGGAATGGTCCCCCTGATAATACCCGGTGAGATCCCCGAGATTCACTATGCAGTCTGCGATCCTGCTCATGCGGGAGTCCGTTGATGCCGTGATGAGGCAGACACTGCCCCCGAGCTCCTTGACCGTCTCGCAGATCGACGCCACCGATAACGTCTCGCCGGATCCCGAGAAGACCACTAGCGTATCGCCGGCCCTTAGTGCCGGGGTGATAGTCTCCCCGACAACGTACACATCAAAACCAAGATGAAGCAGCCGCAGGGCAAATGCCCGGGCAATGATTCCTGAACGCCCTGCCCCGGCCACATACACCCGATTTGCCGTCAGCATTCTCTGAAAGAATGCTGATGTCTCAACCTTTTCTAATAGCTCTGCTGTCTTCCGGATCGACTCTGCCATCTGCAGCATATATGCCGGAATATCAGGGATTTCATCGGTCATTTCAGTACTGGAATGTTATATACCAGCCGATATGAGAGTATCGGTATCGGTTGAACCTGAATCACGCGGATGACCGATAAAATTAAACGTGGTGCATGGCTATCCTCAAAGATAATGATGCGGATCACCGCAGTTGCACACGGGAGGGTACAGGGTGTAGGGTACCGGTATTTCGTTACCGATTGTGCCCGGAAGGCAGGGTTGTCCGGTTTTGTAAAGAACATGCCTGATGGATCAGTGCTGATGGTTGCGGAAGGTGGACAGGAAGCACTCGATCTTTTTTTTAAAACTGGTCCGGGATTCTGACGACCCGGTAATCCGGGTCGATGATATTTCTGTCAGCACTGGTGAAGCAAGCGAAGAGTTCTCCGGGTTTTGGGTAAAGTATTGAGATAAATCCAACAGATACCGGATAATTCCAGAGTTCCCGGAAAGAAGATAAAAAAAAGTTATTACGCACCCTTAACAGGAGTGACGCCGTCGATTTTAATATATCGTCTCTTTAAGTTGTGTTTGCTGCCGAAGATGGCAAATGTCCGCTCCTGCGCCTGCGTTGCATTGGGTGCTTCAATGACCTTTGTGTACGGCATCCAGTCTTCACCCATCCTGAATGTACCTTTAACCTCAAACTTCTGATTCTCCATTGTACTCACTCCAGAAATCCAAATACGTCCTCTATTCTGCCCAGTTCAAACCCGCTTGTCGCATTGCCGGCAATGTAGCCGGTCTCATTAACCAAAAGACCAGTCCCGACAAGTCCGCTGCCCATGTTGATCGTGCCAGTACCGACCGGGATTTTTGCGACTTCTTCAAGACGCGCAATCTGGTGAGCGGTGGCACGCGGATGAACGATGATCCCCTTGTTGGTAGCAACGCCGGCCATACCGACTGTTTTCACGCCACCCAGCGTCAGGTGGATCACCTCTACTTCTAAAAACTCGCCAATCTCGTGTGCGAGTTCCGAAGGCATATCCTCGTGGACTGCGGCAAACGTGTCGTTTGCCATGATCACGTTGCCCGCAGCGTTCATTGTCTCCTTGAGCAGCAGGACTTTCCTGTGCTTTTCGAGGATTGCAATTTCTGCTTCAGTGGCAAGTCCGCTCATGATAATCCCCCGGTTGTTACCGGCAACGAGCGAGCCGATAATGGCGCTTCCCTGGACAGTCGTTTCCACAAGCTCAACATTGAGTGTCTGGATAAGTGCCAGTTTATAATCCTCCGGTGATTCCGGAGGGATAATGGCGATATTCCCCAGTACCCGGGAAAAAACCCCGATATTCGGATCGCCGGCAAGCGTGATCGTGCGTTCCATCTTACGATTCCGGTGCAAGTTCAGCCTGAACCTGCCCGTCCTCCATCTTCATAGCGCGAATTCGGATTTTTGACGGCGGTTTTGTGCTGCCCCGGCTCCACACCATCTCATTGATACCCTGGTCAAGCTTCACATCGTCGCTTTTCATGTGCTTTGCAAGGTACTTCCTGATGTCCTTTATGGCACCATTGCTCCGCTTCCAGCGGGGCATCCTGCGCGCATCCCGAAGAGGGATAACATATACGTGCTCCTGCATCTTTTCTGCCATTAGATTACACCTTCAGCGTACTCTTGCGCCAGTTGCGCCGTTTTGGGTGCGCAACCACGGTGCGTTTGGTTCTAACCATTACCCACTGGGGCACGCGCCGGTTCTGATCGCATGCTTTTGCCAGCCGAATCTTTCTGCCTTTGCTTAATTTGCTCATGTTCTCTCCTGACTACTAGTATTGCTTTTTACCGATGACCAGTGACTGGTCATGATGAGCCGGAAACAGGGATGATGAATCAATACCCCGGGCCGCAAACGCTTCCCGGATCTCGGCTTCGTAATCACCATTTCTGATCGTTCCTGTTTCTCCGTAATTTACTACGAGAAATCGGTCGACCAGCCGGTCAACTTCGGGCTTGACATACCCTAAGAGGGGCCGGACGTACGAACACCCGGTACGGTTTCCGAGGCTCTGTACTTCCGCCCTCGAAAGCATGGGCACACGGTCGTTAAACCGGGTGCCATCTCCGACCACAGGGTATTCTGAAGACAGGGTTTCAACGGCAATCTGGTGTACGGTATTGATCGCATCGTTTGGATACCCGCACGTTTTCACCAGTTCCACCATATCGTCAAGCAATCCTTTTTTAAACACTCGTTTTTTTAAGGGAAACCCCAGCGCTTGTGCCGCAGCATCCACCGACGGGACCTGGCGGGACGGGTCGAATACAAACATGTTGAGTTCAACCTCGTAATACGTACCCAGCATTATTGCTGCAAGGGAACTGTCCTTTCCGCCGCTGTAAAGCACTCCTGCTTTCATTACCTTCGCGTGATCGAATAATCACGTTTCGCGGGCGCAAGCTGCCTGAGCAGTTCTTTGAGCTGCGAATCCGTGATCTTGTTCTTGAGACGCCCGCTCTGGGCGAGCTGGATGAGCTGCTGCTCAACGGCACCGGCAAAATCCGGTTTCGTCAGCTTGATGGTGTTTAAGCGTTCCCGGGCATCCGCCTCGAGAATCGACATGAGTACCATCTGCAGCTGAGACTTAGCCCGCTGCTGGCGTTCGAGCTCTTCCTGCATTGCCTGCTGATCGCCAGCCTGCTGCTGCAGCTGTGCCATCCTGCGCTTGCGGAGTTCACTAAGCTCGTCGTCTCCCATGGTGTTACCTCACTTCTTTACTTCGGACTTTTCCGATTTCTTTCCTTCAGCTTTCTTTGCCGCCGGTTTCTTCTCGCCCTTCTCCTTCTTTGAGTCGGACTTCTTGCCCTCACTCTTCTTAGGCTCGGGTTGAGCTACTGCCGTTACCCGCTTAGGCACCGGTGCCGGGGGATTGAGCTTAACTTCGTGCGCCATGTTGTCAAGAAATGCCATTCCTGCAGGTGATACTTTACGGCCGGTCTTGTCATGGACGATAAACCCTGCGAGCTCCAGCTGCTGGAGGGATTTTCTCAGGATTGATCCACTACCTTTCCTGAACGCATTCGGCTTTGAACCACGGTTCTTTTTCCCGCCATAAAAACTCCGCATCCTCTCGACGCCCAACGGGCCATCAACATAGACGCGCCTCAACACTGCCGCTACCCGGACAAACCACCAGTCCGGGTCTTCGGGCGGCATTTCTTTATGTGCCCCGGTCTTTGCAAAGGAAGCCCATTCCGGTGGAGTGATTTCCTTCCGTTTCCTGAGCTCCTCTGCGACCTTCCTGATAAGATGGTCAGCCGAGGCATCGTATACTGTTGTCATCTAGGGACCTCACTGTAGAATTTTTTACTAACAGTCTTTACATATTCGTGGATAAGGTTTTTATATATTTCTAGCCGCAGCACTCCGCTATTGGCCTAAGAAAAAATGCTGGTTATTTTTTGCTTACTTTCTTTTTTTCTTTCAGAACCATCGTCCTTCCCCGCACCTCAACGAGCGTCGCACGTGCCTGCATTGCAACAGTTTCCGGATCGATTTGTGTATTCTGGAGCCATTTTACCTTGATCATACGGCGTTTCTTGAGTTGTTCCACAATCTCATCGATCATGGTTTCAGTACAGCCCTGCTTACCGATCCATACGGTCGGTTTGAGGTCCTGCATCGATCGGTCAGGTTGATTGGACATAGGGTCTTACCACACGGAATCGTGTCTTTTTATTACAGGAGTGACAGGTTACCACCACATTGCCCCGGTGGACCCGCACCCGCATGTTCTTTCCCGGTACGAGGAATGAGTAACAGTGATGGCAGTACTGGCGACGGAACTCCCGATCGATCCGGATCCTCTGGTGCATCGCAATCCTGCGTGCGATCTCCAAATAACGGTTACTCCGTTCAGGATGTGCACAAAACGCCAGCCGTGCCTGCTCAAACAGTACTTCAATACGCTCCCGGGCAATCTTTTTTGTCGCCGGGTTGCGGGATCTTTTCTTCATTGACTCGTATACACTAGCTCCCGGTTGTGCTAAACTCTCAGCGTCAAGGATAAAAAAGGAACGGTGAGATCGCTATTCCTGCAGATGACAATATCCTATGATATTAAAAAAAGATCAGCGGATCCTGACCTTTCTTCCCACAATTTCCAGCCGGTCTTCACAGAACAGTTTTATTGCTTCAGGGAAACACTCGTGCTCGTGGTGTAAGATTCGTTCAGCAAGCGAATCCTCATCGTCGCTTTCCAGCACCCTGACGCAGTGCTGGAGGATGATGGGACCGCCATCGAGGCTTTCATCAACGAAGTGCACAGTGCAGCCTGATACTTTCACACCATAATTTACCGCCTGTCGCTGTGCATGCAGCCCGGTGAAACCGGGCAGGAGTGCCGGGTGAATATTCACCATTTTCCCGGGAAATAAGCGGACGATGTCTGGACCAACGATGCGCATGTATCCCGCGAGCACGAAGAGATCCGCATTGACCTGCTGCATTGCTGACAGGAGGGCACGTTCATACATCTCACGTGAGGGAAACGATGCATAATCAATGACCGTTACCGGGATCTTTGCCTTTTTTGCCCGTTCGATTGCATATGCCTTCGGATTATCAGTAATAAGAGCCACACAGCGTGCCGGGATTTTTCCCTCCTGTATAGAGTCGATCACTGCCTGGAAGTTCGAACCCCTGCCGGATGCCAGTACCACAATACGTTTTTTCATCGTGCTCTCCTTTCAAAATGCCTGCACACCTGTCTGGTTCTTCAGGAAGTAACGTCCCCGTTTGGGGGATGGATAACAATCTTCACTTTCACGATCCGCCGTCCGTGCATCAGCATCACAACAAGAGTTATCTTTCCTTCATTGACCTCAACTTTTTCCCCGGGGTGGAGGGGGATGTGCCCCAACCGGTCGATGATAAGGCCGCCAATAGTCTCGTAAGATTCGTCAACAGGAAGATCGATCTCCAGGCGCTCGTTGACATCCTCTACCCACATCTGGGCATCGATAACAAAGACACCCTCGGAAATATTCTGGACTTCAGGTTCCTCCTTATCATACTCGTCCATGATATCGCCGACAATTTCCTCAAGGATATCCTCGACTGTCACGATCCCGACAAAACTGCTGTACTCATCAAGGACAATCGCCATCTGCACCCGGTTTACCTGGAGCTCTTTTAACAGGTCGTCAATCTTTTTTGTCTCGGGTACAAACATCGGGTCATACATAACATCCTTTATAGTCGAATCTTTCCGGTGCGAGACCATGGCAGAGAAGACATCCTTCACATTCAGGATGCCGGTGATGTTGTCTATCTGGTCGTTGTAAACAGGAATACGGGAGAAGCCGGTCTGATTGAAGATCCGGATCGCCTCCTCAAAGGACACCGAATCTTCCATGGCGATCACATTCACTCGTAGCGTCATGATCTCGCGGGCGGTGGTGTCAGCAAACTCAAGCACCGAGTAGAGCATATCCTGTTCCCCCTGTTCGATGCTGCCATCCTCCTTGCCGACACCAATCCATTCCTTGATCTCCTCTTCGGTCACTGACGGTTCAATAGCGTCTTTGCCAAAACCAAGCTTCGGGCTCACCCGCTCGACCAGCCAGATCAGGGGAATGAAAATACGGGACAGGAACAGGATGATTGGTGCAACCGTAAGTGCAAAAGAATCCGATGCACGGGTTGCATAAATCTTGGGCCCGATCTCACTAAAGAACAGTAAAATAATCACGACGAATCCGGTCGCAATCCCTACACCAATATCGCCAAACATCCGGATCGCGATAGCCGTTGCTAGTGCAGCAGCGGCAACATTGACAATATTGTTCCCGATAAGGATCGTGATGAGCAGGTGCTCAGGGGACTCTTTTAATGCCGCCACAGCGTTTGATCCTGGCCGGCCCTCATTCACCAGTGTCCGTACTTTTGCCCGGGTGAGAGAGATAAGGGCAACTTCCGAACTCGAAAAAAACGCCGATAGAAGAATACAGATAACAAAGAGCAGGATTTCAACAGCATCCTGGATCATCGCATTTCACACTGTGCTGGTGCACGCAGATTATTCTGGATCATAAATAAAAATACACTATCTTTATTCGGGACGAAATTAAATAAAACCAGCGCTTTATTCCATACACTCCTGCATAAAGGCACAATCCCGCGCAAGCAGCGCTATCTTTTCGTTATACGACAGGCCGCGTCCAAGGTTCAGATCCTCGATCTCGAGAGTAAGACTACCCTTGTATTGGTGGTCTTTTAAGGATTCCATCACCGTTGCCATGGAAGCATGCCGTTCAAGGGGGAAATGTGCCTTGCCATGATCAAACCTGCTGATATGCACGTTCACGAGCCGGTCGTGACATAGTTCAATATACCGGATCGCCTCGTTATCGGATTTTGCCATCGCATGCGCTACATCGAGCGTGAAAAACAGCCACGGTTCTTCATCTAAAAGCGTGCGCATACGCTCAGGTGTACAGAGCAGCGAATTAACAATCGGTTCCATATTTTCCATACCAATTTTTAACGTGTTCTTAATCGCTGCCTCCCGAAGTGCAGAAACATAGTGATCAAACCGTGCGAAGTCTGCGTTACTCGGCGGACGTTTTGCCGTCCGCCTGCCCGGGTGCACCGTCAGGATATGGGCACCCAGCTGCCCGGCAATCGCAATGGACCGGACTGCGTATTCAACAGATACCTGAGCCACTTCCGGGTTGATGGAGCAGGGATTCAGGTCAAGAATCGGGGAGTGAACCGTCAATGTGGTAATCTCAGGGTGTTCATTCCTGCACGCGATCACCTCATCCACGGGCAGGTCACGAAGCCAGAAATGCGGAGTCTCCAGCCAGAACTCCATCGCATTTAAGCCCGAGCGGGACACAAACGAGAAGATCTCATTAACCGTGTACTCGTGAAAGAACATGCTTGCGACGGAGAACGATACCATGGTAGTACTATTTGATATGCGGTTTTAGCTTAATAATTGTTGATGGACTGGTTCAACCGCCCTGATGTCGTTGCCGTTGTTGATAAGGCACCATTACGGGTTTCGGAGCTATCAGCGATTATAGAAGGACTCCTTGACAATCCACTCCTGCAGGATATCTGGGTAAGGGGAGAAGTGACCAACTATACCCACCATGCACGGGGGCACCGTTACTTCTCTCTCTCGGAGAAAGGCAGCGGGAACACTGCAGCAGTGATAAAATGCGTTATGTGGCGGTCCGATGCAGAACGGCTTTCATTCAATCCTTCTGAGGGCATGGAGATAATCGTAGCAGGGACGGTCAGGACATATGCACCTCATGGATCATACCAGCTGCAGGTTAAAGAGATGAGAAAAGCCGGTCTGGGAGAGAAATTCCTGCTCATTGAACAGTGGAAAAAGCAACTTGCCGAGGAGGGGTGTTTTTCTCTGGAACGGAAACGCTGCCTCCCTGCCTTTCCGGAGCGAATCGGTGTGGTTACCTCCGAAACAGGTGCAGTTATCCATGATATCAGGACCGTAGTGGGAAGACGATACCCTCTGGAGATTATCATTTCACCCACGGCAGTACAGGGTGAGCAGGCACATCGGGAGATTGCCGGTGCAATTACCCGCCTCGCAGGCATAGTTGATGTGGTCATCGTTGCCCGGGGGGGAGGGAGCTTTGAGGATTTGTTCCCTTTTAACCATCCTGATGTTGTGCGGGCAATTGTTGCATGCCCTGTTCCGGTCGTCAGCGCAATTGGCCATGAAGTGGATGTAACACTGAGCGATCTCGCTGCAGACCTTCGGGCAGCTACCCCCTCAGCCGCAGCAGAACTGGTGGTGCCAGACCGGATGGTGCTGACAGCCCGGTTACAGGAACTCAAATCCCAGCTGAACGCTGCTTTGCAGGCCCATGTTGCCTGGGCACGGGATGAGATTTCTGATCTTCGGGACCGGCTCCGCCCGCAGAGGTTCTGCCGGAAACTCGAAGAAAGAAAACAAAGCACCGCTGACCTGTCGGACCGGCTCGAACGGGCTTTTTCAAACCGGCTCGAACGCGAACGCCTTCTTCTTGCGGAGATGAAAACTGCACTCGACAGCAGGAACCCGCTTGCTGTCCTTGCCCGGGGCTTCTGTGTTGCAGAGAAGGAGGGAGGAATCGTGAGGAGTGCGGACACCATAACAAAAGGAGATCGCATGAAAATCAGGTTTTATAATGGCAGCAGCCAGGTAATCGTGGAGCATGTGGATCATGAAAGAAACATATGAGACTAAGATCGAACAATTAAGAAAGATTATTGAAAAGATTGAGGACGGCAACACCGGGCTTGATGAGAGCATGAAGCTGTATGAACAGGGTGCAGTGCTGGTAAAACAGTGCGAGATACTGCTCACCGAAGCAGAATTAAAAATTACCACGCTCAGCCGGGACGCATAGCGGTCAGGGTAACGATCATCTCTTTTCCCGCGACAAGGTTTGCTATAAGTGTTTTTGGCAGAGTAGCCGCCACGTGATCGGACATAATACCGATTGTCCGTCCGCAGACAAAGGAACTCCGTCGCCAGACCATGTCAGTCGGATGATCCAGGGTGAACACTGAAGAACCTCTTGATTTCACCTCTGCGGTTACCCCGCCACACGAGAGCCGGGTAAAAAGAACCGCATCATCATGGGAAAGTACACGTTTGAATTCTGATGAAAGCCCATTGCAGCCTTTGTCCGCTGCGATACCGATGATGCAGTTACCATTTTTCGTGAGGTGATCCTCCCGGGTCACCTCAAACGTAGTCGGGTGGTTGCCAACGACGAGGGGGTGTCCCCGGCAATTGATTGTTTCCTGAGCCTCCATGCTTTATCATGTGAGGGTTGCCATTGATATTCAATGTTTATAATCGTCCACTGCCCTGAGTGCAACGAGGAGACCGAACATGATGTAGTCACCGAATCCCGTGATCTGCTCGTCCGATGCACCGCCTGCGGTTACCACCAGCGCATTAAAAAGGAAAAAGAACCTCAGTCAATCCTGATCAAAACGATTGTCTCAAAAGAAGGGACATCGCTGGTCTGCTGGATTGAACTTGGAGAAGATGACGAGATTAGTGTCGGTGACCATCTGGTTGCGGAGTGCGGGGAAGAAGCGTTCGGTGTTGAGGTAAGCTCCATTGAATGCGGAGAGAAACGGCAAAACCGGGCAAAGGCACCCGATATCACGACGCTGTGGACCCGCACGATCGAACAGGTAGTGGTAAAAATTTCCATCCATGACGGGAGAAAAACTGCCCCGGTCTACATGGAGTGTGACGGGGAACAACCATTTGTAGTGGGTGAGATGTATGTCGCTTCAGGAAAGAGATTCAAAATCTCTCATCTTAAACTGCGTGACGGGCCGTTGATGAGAAAAGATGGCTGGAAGACGGTTGCCCACCGGATAAAACGGATCTACGGTTGCCGGTTATAAATATTTTTTTATTGCCTCCTTGAGTTGTTCAGTGTGGGTGACCCCTTCGAACCGCTCCAGAACGACCGCATCTCTTAGAATAATTATTGTTGGGGTCACCTTTAACCCAAATTCCTTGATGAAGTGCTGGCTTTTTATTGCATCGATTTCCTCAATGGTGATGTTGAGGTCTTTAGCTACTTCCGTATTGATCGGGGTCTGCTCCATGCATCCCATGCACCCCGGCTGGTAAAAACAAATCACACGTACTGTCATAAACATGAGTGGACAGCAATAATAAAAAAGAGTTTGTGCAGATTTTACCGGTTGTTGATAGAGACGACCCGAACATCAACCATAGAATAGCTGAGATCAACCACAATACCATCAGGATACTTGTTTGCCACTTCGCCAATCCGCAGGTACGTGTTTGCCGTGGTACTGTTTGTGACCTCTTCGGAATTATCCGAAATACCCATAAAGAAATTGTCTCCGAGACTGATATCTGTAAGGTTGATCTTGCTGAGCGCGAGCTGTTCGACAGACAATTCATGAGTCATCGGGATGCCTGAAGAAAGTGCAATCCGTTTCTGTTCATTGACCTTCATACCGATAATCCCCGAACTTATCGCATTATATTCAAGGGAGAAAATCGCGAGCTGTTGAACATCTGCCCCGGTTGAAGAATATACCGGGACCGCATAAATGGGGTTTTCCATCGTCCGGTTGGAGGTGATGGTAAGCTGCTTTGACACAAAAATATCACGACCTTGGGCCAGGGTCTGGTCGTAAATTATTTTTTCCGAGGTTACTATGGGTTTTCCCGCAGCGTCAAAGAGGGTATAATCAATGACAACTGAATCACCTGGCCTCACTGAGGTAAACATGATCAGCCAACTGGAACCCATGCCGGAAACAATCATGAGCACGACAAAAAGGACACAGGCACTGACGATAATTACCTTATTCACCATTTTCATCGCGGTTTCTTTCTTTTTCTTTTCACCCATGCTTTTTTATTCCTCATTACTACATCATTGTCCAATCGTCATAAACTATTCCGCTTCTTTCCGGTATAATAATAAAATTTATTTAGATTAAATACTAACTTACGGTTAACCCATCTTTTGAAAAGATGGGCATATCTGGAATAGAGGAATTTATATGGCGTGGAGAAGGTATCCATTCGACTCAATGTGGAGCGAAATGGAGAACATGAGAGCTGAACTGGAGAATATGTTCCAGCTGGCATCTTCAGGGAGTAGATTGCTCCCTGCCGGAGGAGTCACCGACCGGATGCTTCCTGCACTACGAAGCGAATTCCGTGTTGATGTAAGGGAGCATGATGATGAGGTGATCGTAGTAGCAGACCTGCCGGGTGTGGAAAAAGATAATGTATCGATACAGCTCCTGAATCCAGGAACTCTTGAGATCTCGTGTGAACGCAAAGGAGAAAAAGAGGGAAAAACTGAAGGTTATTATGTTCGTGAGCGGATGTATGGATCCATGCAACGAATGATCGCGATGCCCGCCGACGTAACAGAAAAGGACGCGAAAGCCAGTTTCAAAAATGGTGTACTGGAAGTCACGTTCAACAAGTCAAAAATCTCCCCAAAATCGCGGATAGAGATAGAATAATGCTTTATTCTCCCTTTCTTTTTTTCCGATGACTTTTAGTATTCTTTTCGCTAAAATCAGTAGTAATGGATAAAAAAAAGGTCAAGGACTATATGACCTATGATGTCATCAGTGTTGATTTTCACGGCACGGTTAATGACGTTATCGAAAAAATACAAAAGACTCACCATGACGGGTTCCCGGTTGTTGATGGCGATGAGGTGGTCGGTTATGTCTCAGCCAGGGATCTTCTCTTTGTCCAGCTGAACACTCCTGTCAACGACGTGGTATCCAAAAATCTGATCGTTGCTGACCCCGAGATGGATATCAACGATGCCGCACGAGTGATCTTCCGAAGCGGAATCCAGAAACTTCCCGTCGTTGATGAGAAAAATCACCTGCTGGGTATCATCTCCAATTCCGATGTGATTCGCTCCCAGATTGAGCACGTTTCACCCGAAAAAGTCTTCAATTTTATATCAACGTTAAATAAGCTCTACGGTGTCGATCCCACATTGGATCGCGGGACAGTACCGATCAGAGATCTTCTGCCCACCCAGTCAAAGATCTATGAGGATGAACTGGAAGGGCGAATATATGAGATTAAAAAAGGACTTGCAGAGCCCATTATTGTTGTAAAGCGCCCGGGAAGGATTATCCTTGTGGACGGGCATCACCGCGCAATCGCGGCCAAACGTCTTGGAATAACAGCAATCGATGCCTATATTATCGAAATAAAGGAAGACATTGAACTGGGTATGGAGCGGACCGCACACGCGATGAACTTAAAAACACTGGATGATGTTCAGGTGCTCGATTACGCCCGCCATCCACTCGTTGCGATAACTCATCGACTGGTCAAAAGAGTCTGATATTCTTTTCTCAAGTCAAAAATTTTATCATTCATCTTTTCAGGGTCATATCAAAAGGTGATCCTTCTACCATTTTAAAAGGAATCAGGAACCCTCACAGCGAATATCATACTTTTCATTCAATACGTGCTCTTTTACCACGGTTCCATCCGGCACTACAACTTCAGGCCAGAGACGGGTCTTGGAATGAACGACAACCCGATCACGCAGGACAACACGGGGCCCAATCACCGTATCGTTTTCAATACTACAGTGCGCACCAATATGCGTGTCATTGTCCATTATACATCCCGAGATAGTGCTGTTCACCCCAACATTGACCCGGTTGTAGAGAGATGAGGAAAATACTTTCACATTATTCTTAAGAATACATTTGTCACCAATGCTCGTATAGGGCCCAATCAACACGTTGTCACCGATCGTTGTTCCCGGGCCAATAGCCACAGGACCGATAACCTTGGTGTTCTTACCCAGCGTAATCGAATCCCCCAGCTGAACCGGACCATGGATCTGTGCCCCATGCATGGACAGATTCCCAATAATGTCAGTAAATGCAATTTCCTGCAGCTTCCAACGCTCGGCCTGGCGGAGGGAGTGCGGGCTTCCCACATCGGTCCAGTTACCCCGCGCAAGCCAGCCTTTCAACACGTACTCTTCCTTCATCATTTTTGGGAAAAGGTCGCGGGCAAAATCATATTTTGTTCCGGTGGGGATATGATCAAAAATTTCCGGGCTGCAGACATACATCCCGGTACTTGCAAGGTTGGAGAAGATCTCCCCGGGCGCCGGCTTTTCCTTGAAACGTTTAATTTCGTAACTGACATCGATTTCAGCAATACCATACTCACTGGGATCATCTATGGATATCAGGCCGATTGTCGTGATGGCCTTCTCTTTCTGATGCGTGCGGTAAAATTCAAGAACATTCAAATCGGTAACATGGTCTCCACCGACTACTAAAAAATCCTGCCCTTCGAGATATCGCTGGGCGTTTTTCACACTACCAGCGGTTCCAAGCTTGGTTTTCTCATGAACATAGGTGATCTCGACTCCAAACAGTGAACCGTCGCCGAGTGCTTCCTCAATTGAATTACCCATATAACCTAAAGTGAGTACAACTTCCCGAAAGCCCATATTCGAGAGGTGTGAGACCAGATGCTGGATTGAAGGACGGTTGACAATAGAAATACAGGGTTTTGGCCGTTCGAATGTGAGCGGACGGAGCCGGGTCCCCTCCCCCCCGCACATTATGCACACCTTCATAGCACAAATTTGGTGCTGAATCATTTTAAGTATAGTGCTGAACACAGACTTTTTCCTGGTCAGGTGCAAAAAACGTGTATAAGATTGGTCAGTTCAGGATACTGCGGTTGTCAATGGAGGGGGAATGACAGGTAAAGATCCAGAAGGGTATCTCTCTATGCAGGTGAATTTTTAACCATCATTCACGGGTATTATATCCAGGCAGACAAAAAATTACAACAGGAGATGCAGTTTTGTATGGCTGAAGACGAGTACCGGATCCTGCCGGCAGTAAAAGGGAGGGTGCAGTGCCTTCCTGAGAAGAAAGAGCCTGTGGAGAACTGCGGGTTCTGCGTGCACTGCCGGGAGTTCGGCATAGGATCTGGATTTGTGAAATCCCCGTCGCTTGCCTACTGCACGAAATCACGGGTGACTGAACGTGTTGATCTCACCAAAGTAACTGCCGTAAAATGCGCCGACCACCGCGGCGGGGGCTTCCATAGCATTACAAATATTATCAGCTGAACTTTTTTATTTCTGAACGAGACCAGAACGGATTATGGTTCACGAGATCAATAATGCCGCAATCGCGTCCATATCGACATGTTCTTCGAAAAGATCTGCAAGCATATCATAGGGATCGGACTCACAAGCCGATATCGGTGTAAAGGGTAATTTTTTTCTCGCATACAGGTATGAGAGCAGGGCATTTGCCGCTGATGGGTTTAAGAACAACCCGTGCAGGTAGGTACCAAAGACCAGACCATCGTCACTCACCCTGCCATCACCTTCGAGGGCTTCACGATTCCTTCCTGCTTCTGTTGTTCCCATATGGATCTCATAACCGGTAACCTCCCCCATTGCTGAAAGGATAGGGTGAACAAAACTGGCAGTCCGCCTGACCTGGAACGTATTTTTTTCATAAGATGCAAACCTGGTGACACAATCAAGCAATCCCAGACCCTCGTAGGTACCGGCACCAGACTCAATTCCGGAATCAACGAGTGTTTTTCCGAGCATCTGATATCCCCCGCAGATCCCAATAATCGGTATACCGCGTTCTCTTGCCAGATGTATTTCACGATCTGTGCCTGTCCGGACCAGCTCTTTGAGATCGTCAATAGTGTTCTTAGTCCCGGGAAGGATAACGCAGTCATACCTGTCAAGGGATGCACCAAGGGATACATATTCTACGGCAGCATGCTGTTCTAGCAGCTCAAAATCCGTAAAATTGGAAATTTTAGGAAGCCTGATTATTGCAATCCTGACTTCCGTATGTTTTGTTTTTTTATCTCCGATCGAGAGTGAATCCTCACTGGGCAGCGGGATGGTAAACCAGGGAACAACGCCCAATACCGGAATACCCGTAAGTTCTTCAATTTTTTTTACACCCGGTGCAAAAATTGTGGGATCTCCCCGGAACTTATTGATGATGATCCCTTTCAGAAGCGGTCGGATATCATCAGGAAGGAGTTCGCATGTCCCATAGATCTGGGCAAACACCCCGCCCCGTTCAATATCAGCGACAAGGATCATCGGTATGCGAAGGGTTTTTGCGAGTTGGGTATTTGCTATGTCCCGGTCATAGAGGTTCAGTTCCGCAGCACCCCCGGCACCCTCCACAACAACCTGTCCGTACTTTGACTCCAGCCGCTTATATGATTCCAGCGCCTTTTTAAGAAGTTCCGGCGTTTCCTTGTAATAATCTATAATGGCGATATCTTTGTACGGACGCCCATGCAGCACCACTTGAGAGATACAATCTCCTTTTGGTTTGAGGAGTATGGGGTTCATATCGGTATCCGGGATAACTTTGGCAGCAATGGCCTGCATTGCCTGTGCCATGCCAATCTCTCCTCCATCGTCTGTAACGTAGGAGTTCAGGCTCATATTCTGGGACTTAAAGGGTGCAATCCTTATCCCTCGTCGGACCAGGCAGCGACAGATAGCCGCAACGGTCACACTCTTGCCAACATGGGATGCTGAACCTACTACAAACAGGGACATGCAAGTACTAATCAGTGGTTTTTCGGATCATAAAAAACAGCATCTCTAATTTTTGTGAGACCAGGGAATGTTTCTCCATAAATTCCCTGGTTTAGGCAAAAAACACCTTAAATCCTTCAGGCAATGCCAAGTAATAAATAACCAGAAACGTAAAAATACATGTAATGATTGGTGGGATTTGCCCGACGTGTGGACTACCGAAAGAACTTTGTATATGCGAGGAGGTAGCAAAAGAACAGCAGAGGATCAATGTCAAGGTAAACAAACGCCGTTACGGAAAAGAAGTGACGGTAATCGAAGGACTTGATCCAACTGATATAGATCTTGAAGATCTTCAAAAATTCCTGAAAGGAAAACTGGCCTGCGGTGGGACGGTCAAGGGTAGCTCCATCGAGCTGCAGGGCAATCACCGTGACAGGGTCAAGGAACTGCTTTCGCTGAAAGGTTACAGCATAGAAAACATTTCCTGAATTTTTTTTGTTTTTTTTTATTTCATTGTTATTACAGAAACGTTTTCATCTTTAAGAGATTTTTTCAGGCAGGCTAATTCCCGCTCCCGTACAATAAAAAAGGGGATATTTCCCTGTTAGCTATCTTCCCGAAAAGGAAATTACGAGGAAGAAATGGGAAAAACATCATGCCCGGAATGCAGGTCAAAAAAATATACCTGCCATCCATGACCTAAAAAGCAATCTGTATAAACCGTCCTGCATGGCGGCGACAAAAACGAGGCGTCGCCGCGACCCCATCAGGGAGGGGGAAACCTCATACGTACATTGCTTCTAACGATAAGCCGTTTACATCCCTTAATGATAATGCGTTTACAATTTTAGTTGTCTCAAAGCACGAGAAGGGGACAGCACAATCCCCATAAAAAAATCAGATGAAAAATCTGAAGGTTACCCACGCAATAAAAAGCATAATGGCAGAATACTTCAGACCTGATAAAAGCCGTCCTTCACCCATCTGGCCGGCAACGAGCCCGGAGAAGATTCCCTGGAGCATCGCTGCATGGGTGAATAACCGCTTGTATTGAAAAAGGTCTATTTGCCCCATGAACCCTTGTGCACCTGACGCTGCTGCAGCAGCTCCTGCCGTAGCCATCGTAGTTAAGAATGTTGCAACCAGGATCGCGACTACGAACAGGAAAACTGCAAACGAAACGAGGACGATGATCACATAGATCAGCATGTTGTTGGTGCGTTCTGTGGCGAGGTTAACAATTTCGAACGTATCTTTCGCCGCCGCCCGAAGCACCTCACTGATATCCCCCCCGGCTTTGCTTGCTTTTGCGATCAGGTCAACACTCCGGTCAGCCATGGGCGTTCCAAGATTTTTACCGAAACGGAACATTGCCTCAACAAATCCTGAACCCCAGGACATATCATTATCAAGGTTTCTGATGTGCGGGGTGAGTGTCGAATACTCAGCACCGGCAACAAGATGCACCGCATTAGGCAGGGTCATACCGGAATCATTCATACCTGCAAGATCACGGAAGAAATTCGGGAGAGCATTTTCCAGGCTTTTTATACGCCATTGTTCTTTAAAGTCAAGAATCGCCACCGGAACAATCGCAATCAGAAGCGCAAAGACAATAAAATCATCAATCACGGTTGAAGTAAAGAGAACCTGGGTTCCGTATGACGCCACCATCGTGATAAACCCAACAATGAAAATGATAAGGGCGAGCGGTACACTGACTATGGATATATTAACGGGTTTTTCGGTAAGCACTTCGACAGGGTGTTTTAAGAATCGTCCTATCCCTTGCCGTGTCTGCCGCTCACGCTCAAGATTCTTTGTGATCTCATCAACTTCAGCTTCGACAGAGCTCAAGTCAGAGGATTTGAGGGGAGACGGGGATTCATTACCCCGGTTGACCATATTTTTGAAGTGATCCTTGATTCCCATTTCAGGACTCCGGTGTCATGGAACTGATCATGATCACAAACATTATACTTCCTAAAGGTATCATGACGTAGATGACCGCATAGAGAAACATCGGTCTGTTGTCCCCGGAGAGAACTGACATGATCGATTGGAGGATAATCAAAAACAATGTACCTGCAACCATGGCAGTCACATATGATTCAGAGACAAGCGCCAGAGTTTCGAGGAACATTTTTTGGGACTGCCGGTTTTCCAGTGCATACTGCTCGGCTTTTGTCCTGAAATAATCAGTGATGTTTCCTCCGCTTGAAACACTTGCCATGGTGCCCTGCAGGAATTCCTTCATCCGTCTGCTTGGGGTGCTTGCTGAAACAAGCCGTAGAGCATCAATTAAATCTCTCCCAAAAATATCAATCTCCCGTGAAATGTACCGTGCTTCGACTGCACTCTGGCCATATATCGTGCTGCTGCCAAGGAGCCGGAATACCTCTGCCGGAGTGATACCGGCTGTGGACATAGATGTGATGTAGTTGATCGCATACGGCAGGCTGGCATCAATATTCCTGCGTCGGTTGCCTGCTTCAAGACCAGGGTACAGGATAAATACAAGATAGGTGAGCCCGCCAAATACCAGAAGGGAGAAGATCGTGATAAAAATTGTCCCAATCACAAGGCTGTATTCGGAAAGTCCAACCAGTATTTCAGGAACTGCCCCTTTGTACGTGATCAGTTTCGGGAGTTGGAAAACCCAGCTGATAATTCCGAGTACTAATGCAAAAGACAGCCCGACAATGACAGAAGTGAAATAGGCAGTGGAGAGATAGACCTCAAACGGGATTTTAAATCGTGCAGAAATAAGGTCATTTCTCAGTGTTGCATAGTTATCCCGTTTTGCCTTTACCCGTTTTCCAAGAAGGTTGAAACAAAAGCGCTCAAAACTATTCATAGAGGTCCTTCCTCACTTTTTCGATGACCGCTTCAGGATCACGATGATAGGAGATGAGAATTTTTGCCACATCCTTGTAGTGCCGGATCTTCTTGAGCCGCATCCACTCAAGCACTTCCTGGCGGCGCTTTAACTCTTCGCGCATCCGGTTCTCGCTCCATCCCTTCGACTCCATGATCTCTTCAAGGAGATAGGACTTCCCAGAGTAGGTGATCTCATCGGTCGCAGACCGCCACTTAAAGACCTCATTTGTGATAAGTTCGTTGGTCCTTGGATCAATGTCAAGGATCTCAACGATCTGCTTGCTCCTTCTGATGCGTTTGCCACCAACCCGTCCCTGCACCTGAATACAGACAAAATCCAGTGCGGAAAGCATGTTTCGCGGAACATCCATTGGCGGGTTCTCGATACGGTGGACTACACTTGCTACTGAATCTGCATGGATTGTAGAGTAGGTAGTATGGCCGGTGCTCATTGCCTGGAAAAGGGTCTGGCATTCCTTACCACGGACTTCTCCCACAAGGATATATTCCGGACGCTGTCGCATTGCAGCCCGCAGGAGCTCATACATGTTAATCTCACCTCTGCCGGATGAATCAAATGAGTCACGCGTAACGCTCGGAATCCAGTTCGGGTGGGGGAGTTTTAATTCTCGTGTATCTTCAAGGGAAACAATCTTTGATAACGGAGGGATGAAGAGAGAGATGGCATTTAAGGAGGTCGTCTTACCGGATGCCGTTCCACCAGCAAAAATCGCAGATTTGCCATTCTCAACGCAGAGCCAGATATATGCAATCGAAAGCGGAGCGAAGGTACGCCATTCAATAAGATCAGTCGGTGTGATCGGTTCGTCCTTGAATTTACGGATGGTGAATGTGGAGCCGTGGGCGGTTACTTCCTGGCCGAGGGTCATCTGGATACGCGAACCGTCCTGCATGGTTGAATCCAGAATGGGTTGTGCGATAGAGATGTATTTACCGGAACGCTGGGCAAGCTTTGTTACAAAAGAATCAAGATCCTCAGCATTCGTATACGAGAGTGTGGTCTTCATCGACTCATAATTAGCGTGATAAACAAAGAGCGATGAATTGACTCCGTCACATGAGATATCCTCAATGTATTTGTCATGCATGACCGAATCGATCAACCCGTCACCAAGGAAATCCTTGTGCATATTATAGAGGATAATCTCACGCTGTAAAGGGGTGAGCTTGATGCCAAAATCAAGAATAATATCGGTCGCAGCAGCTCGTAACCTTATTCCGGCTTCCTCTTTTGAGATGTCTTTTGTGTTGATATCGAGCGTCTCAAACAGGCGTTCCTTTAACTCTTTTAACAGTTCTTTTTCCGGGTCGGACAGGACAGGTTCGAGTACTACGTAGGTATATTCGTGCGTGGTGTGATCATAGATGATCTGAATATAAGCATAGGGGGGGTTGACCGGGTAGATCTCGATCTCCTCAATTCCTGGTTGAGGCTTGAAGGTGATATCAACAAGCGGACCGTGTTTCTTGGGATCATACTCCTCCAAGGTAACATGAATCGCTTTGAAGAGTGAGCCCAACCCGAATTTTTTCGGTTCAGTTATGGATTTTATCTTATCAATTTCGATATCTGCACCAATATCAAGATCCTTGAAACCTGCAGTGGAGAAATTTTTCTTCCAGATCTCATCAAAATCCGGCGGCAGGGTACCAGTCCCTTCAAACGAGCTGATTCGCCCGTGCAGTTGAAGTTCGTCAATCTTGAAAGATACCCCTTTTGGCAGAATAAGACCAGAGATCTCGGAGATCTGGTCAACATTGACAATCCCTTTTTCAGCATCGGTCACCGGGACACTATCTACTGATGCGGCGGGGGTTGCTGGTTTTACATATTTTGTCTTGAGAGCTGCCTTGGGATCTTCATCGATAATCTCGATCTCTGGTTCCTTTTCGGTTTTTACCGGGAGCGGGGATGAATCCTGGGGCTGGTTTGTCCCCATATTCACCAGAAGTTTGCCCAGGGAATCCCTTACGTCTTTACCGGTAATCTCCTTATCTGGTTCAGCAGGGGGCTGTTGAGGTGGTTTAGCGGCCTGAGCGTTTTTTCCCTGCAAATCATCAGCTTCAGAGAACACAAGATCATCAGACCCTGGTGATGATATTCCAGTACGAGCATCTGCTGAGGGTTGCGCGACGGGGGGTGGTTGAGGGATATCTTCGGTTTCTTCAGGTTTCTTGGCTTCCTCTTTCTTTTTTGTCCCCTTAATCATATCGATGAGGGTATTTACATCATCTAAGGAATCATCTTCATTTTTGTTCATCCAGACACCACCCGCTTTGACCTAGATCTAGATCTCCTTTTATATTAAATGATTTTTTTAACTTTAGACTATATCTATTCTCCGGTTTTAAGGGATACTTCTGACAGTTTACTAATGTAAAAAAATCATTTCCGATGTTGATTACCTGCTATTATCCTCGGAAATCTCTGACTGGATGCTCTTTAAAACAACCCGAATCAGACCAAGGTGCGCATCTGCAGTTGTAAAAACACACAGGTGAAGATCCCCGTATTGCGCAATAATGAATTTGTTCTCATCAGTTTCGAGGATAATCTGATCAAGGGAGCCGATTTTCAGCTCCTGCGCAATTTTGGTTCCTTCCCGCATGAGATCTTCAGCGGAAGCAGCCACATGCTCAAAATCCGCATCGCCAATACACTGGATAGGGAACCCATCAAAAAATACAGAAACCGCAATAACTCCAGTCAGGTTTTTTATCTTTTTTAATGTGGTTTCATTGAGATACTCAGGAAATTTTGAGATCATGTTAATCTTTATAACGGGATCGGGAGCAGTCATACCATGCGAGGTCTCGTTGATAAGCAGACCTTCTTCACGGGAAACCTGAACAGCTCTGGAAAATTCTTCCTTGGTATATTTTCGCACTTTAAATGTCTTAGGAGAATCAGAGTTGCCTGTTGATTCTATTGCCAGGTGTGAAAGGGCTGTCTTTCCACGAAAAATGCCATTATTATTTTTTTTAAAATACGCTCCAGCCAGTTTCCCATTCTCATTGAGGATAAAACCGTGACCATATTCAGTTTCGATCTCGATTATCCCAAAAAAGTATACCAGATACGGGAGTAATTCCTCTTTTTGAGGATTGGTTAAGGTCTCACTAACAGTTCCTGCGGGTAAAATCATAAGAATGGGAGATGGAGATTAGAGCGCAGCGATAAGACGTTCCTTATTCTTCTTTAATTCGTATCTGATCCTTCCGATGTTTGCCGTAGTATCAGCAACAATGGCGATCAATTCATCAACGGAAAGGGGTGAAAGAATGATGGGGCCTTTTTCCAGTTCGACAAGCATTTGCGAGAGTTCGCCCTTCCCCAGCGTTTTACCCATCGCTTCTGAGGTCCCAAGACCCGTTGAAGCCATGGCACCAAGTGCTTCAATATCCACTTTGCCAGACACCGCACTTTCAATGACAAATCCATCCCTGCCCACAACGACAGCAGCTGATACTCCTTCCAGTTTCAGAAATTCCTCTAATAATGGCTTCAGCATTTCCTGACCCCCCGGATAAATGATTCTCTCTTGTTTTTTTTCTATTAAAAGGTTGGTCTTTTCTCTTTTGAGTTTAGAGCAAAACGGGAGTAATCGCGTAAAATCAATGAAAAAAAATTCATCAGTTTCTTCCAGCACAAGTGAATGGTAAACTATCACGTCTTCCTGATCATCAGAATATTTCATACCCGGGCATCCTAAAACATCCTGTTAAAAGGAAACCTATATAGTAGGAAATCGTACCAATACAACATAATGCAACTCCCGCGGGGTACATTCCGTGAAATAAAAAAGAACGCGAAGTTTGGGGGGTTTCTTGAGGAACTCCAGCAGACGCGATTCACCGGGATCTGCACTATCTCTTTTGGGACGGCAAACGGAATAATTGTCTTTAAATGTGGTAAACGTATCCTTGCAGAGTTTCAGAACATTGTTGGCGATGCTGCATGGGATGAGCTACAGAAAATTGTTGAGGAACCTGTGGGTGCTGCCCTATCCACCCTTGATGAGGCACAGATCCAGCTTTCACTCGAATTCAATAAATCCTTTCGGATCGTAAAAACCGGAAAAGCAGAACAACCTCCCCTTCCAACTTCCCCTTCAACCCAACCACAACCGGTAAAAAAATCCCCATTAACTCGTCCAAAACCAGCAGAGGATGTGCCGATAAAAAACCACCAGAAACCCGTTATTCCTGAGAGGGCTGCCTTATATCAGTCTGTCCCGGTTGAAAGCCTGCATACACCGAAATCGTCAAAGAAGACGGTTACCAGCCATCCAACACCAACAGCTCATAAGCCTTCAGCTGCAATCCCCCTGCAATCACAGGTTTATACACAAAGGCCGGATGAGAAGGAGATACTCAAAGATGAGCTCTCGCATCAGGAAGATTCGAATTCCAGCAATTTTGATAAAGATATCGATACTTTTGAGACCATGGATGTGGAAGCCATTACCAATAAAATCCGTGGCGAATGTAAGATAATAATCAAGCAACTTCAGCTTGAACATCTTACAGAGCGCTAAAAATGAGTGTGGGGGTTATATGATTGAAAATTTCCAACAACCCGGGTCAGAGAATTTCATACCTGAAGCCATAGTATCCGGTCTGACGAACAAAGGTTCTGCCTTTGTGGGTGTCTGTCAGGAGAGGGAAAATCAGATATCGGAGGTTATTTCAAAGAGAATTACAATAAAACATATATACAATTTTAAACGGGTGGGGATAATCCAACTGCGAGAAGAATTGGGTAATCTTATATAAAAATAGAAATAATCACACAACAGGGTGTTCAATGGTCAAGGTATACACAATCGCTTCCGGAAAAGGTGGTACTGGGAAGACAACCGTTGCTGTTAATCTCGGAACGATGCTTGCCCAACTCGGTAAAGAAACTTTCCTTATGGATGCTGATATTGGTATGGCAAATGTCGGCCTGCTTCTTGGTCTGCAGGATGCCCCGGTCACTCTTCATGAAATTCTTGCAGGTAAGGGCAATATCAATGATGCAATTTACGAATGTGCTGCAGGACTTAAAGTGATTCCAGCTGGTATCTCCCTCCAGGGATTCCAGCAGGCAGATCCGGAAAAGATCCGCGACGTCATGAACGAGATTGTCAAACGCTGCGACTTTTTGTTGATCGATGCCCCTGCCGGGATCAGCAAGGACGGGATCGTTCCCCTTGCTGTTGCCGATGAAGTGATCCTTGTCGTAAACCCTGAACTCTCATCCATTGTTGACGCCCTCAAAACAAGGATACTTACCGAACTTGTCGGTGGGCACGTGCTTGGTTCAATCATTAATCGTGTCGATCACGACAATCATGAGACCATGATAAAAAAGATGGAGAAAGTGCTCGGCGTAAAAGTAATTGGTATAATCCCGGAAGACCCCAACGTCCGCCGCGCAGCTTCTGCGAGAACTCCCCTTGTTATCAAGTTCCCGACATCCCCCTCATCAAAAGCTATTCGCCGTATTGGCTCTGACCTTATTGGGGTTGCTTACAAAGATGATGGTGAAGGAGCGCCCAAAGAAGGATTTATAGAAAGATTCACAAAAGCCCTGTTTAATAAGAAGTCATAAAAGGAACCGGGCTTTGGCGATATCTTTCATTTTATGAAAATTCTTTTTTTAGTAAAGTACCAGTTCAGCCCCTGAAATTCCCTTACACTCACGCAGTGTTTTTCAGGATACAATACATTGACAAAAATCGCTAAAAAAATTTATGCAGGTTTATTGGTTATGGTAAAGACGCAGTGTTCGTCACCCTTTGACCGACACTTAATTTCACGACCCTGCACTTTTATCCCAAAGGATCCTTCTACAATACCGGCAAGGAGTCCGGCTGTACAGTAGCAGACATTTTTGCCAGTATTCCCAAACACTTCTGACTCGACGGTATGTTCGAGCGTGATGGTTTTTTCCTTCTTTGCTTCATTCCATTCCATCCTGATGATCCTGAACCAGCCCATCTGGGAGTAGAATGCAAACGCCATGTCAGCGAGGAGGTTTGGCTTTGTTATACCCATTTTCTTGTAATGCTCGACATTTTCCTTGCCCATATCCATATAGGCACGGTAATTGACTCCTCCCGCAGGCAACTCGCCCATGATCTTTTTTAATGAGTTCGTCATGGACGTGAAGATAAAACGAGGCATTATTACAACAGGATCATCAATCAGCTTGATTTTACCTTCAAGTGGTTTGTGCTCGATATATTCGGTGATAGCGGAATCACCTTTGACAATTGCCTCTGCCTTCCACTTCCAGCTGGATTCTCTTTGATCGGCAACAAATTCACAGCAGTCATCGCCGCTTGCGTGGCACTTTGTTTCGATGCAGAACCAGTTCTTACCAGTTACTGCAATCAGGACTCCCTCAATCCAACCTCTGTGGATTCCACAGACTGGCATCTTCCAGTCCTTAAGAACTTCAGACTCGAATGTGTGCCTGGTACGAAGGATAATTCTGGTATCGCTGGATTCAACAAGTTCGAATGGAGCACCCCATCCCTGCTGGTGCTGGAGCTTGAATACAAGCATAAGAAATTCGGCTGGCTTTAGATCCATGTCAAACTTTTTTAACAGGTTATTGAGCCCGACAGATCCCATACCAACGGAGTGGAAGAGTTTACAAACTGCCTGAACAGCAAGTTTTTTGTCGAGATTTGCCTCATACATTTCGTAGATGGCTTTCACAAGATAGTTTGGGTTGCTTGCAGTTTTTACACCAAAAACCGAATATGAACCAGCCACAGGATCTAGTTCAATATACGGGGTGATGTTTTTCTCCCCGTTGATGAGCGCCTCGAAATCTTCACGTCCGATCTTCATGGAGGAAAGCTCAGCACTTATCTGATTAAAGGATTTCGTCTTTTTAATTCAGACGCAGATTCAATCATTAATGGCAAAACAGAAGAGATATTGGTTGAATATATCATTAAATTTCCAGGAGACTTTTTGCGTTAAGATCCAGGACAATTTTTGAGTTTGATTCATCAAATTTTATGTGAAATGTGGTGAGCGTCTGGGAGCGGTCCATGACAGTGCATTCGTATTTCCCATGCGTCAGTTTGAAACTTACATATCCTTCCTCAGTGGTGATGTCGCTACCTAAAATCTTGCCCTCACTTCGGACCGATACACTGACACCATTTTGGGGGATTTGGTCCTTCTGGATGGTGAGTTTGAGCACTCCCAAACCCTCACTTTTTTTACCAATCTCTGGTATAAGAGACGGTAAGCTTTTTCTCAGGTGCATCTTTTCAAAAATCCGTGATCCCATGACAACCGCATCGACAACATCAGGTTTTACATCATAGAACTCAAATTTTTCATGTCCTGATATCATCATCACTGCCTTGTCACTGTACAGGGACCCGGTCTCATCGATATAGATACAGCCTTCGGCTTCACCTTCCATAAACGCAAGATAGTTTTCGTGGTCGTTCTCTTTTGCCACCGCAATCCCGTTGGATCTCCTTAATGAAGCAAACTGGAATAGCTCATGGAGTGTGAAAATTCCCACGTATTTTGAGCCCTTGAAAATATTTTCCAGAAGGTCATGTATCACATTAGGGATGCTCTTTTTTAAGTTCGACTTTTCAAAAATCCGGCACCGCATGACAATAGTCTCGACAATATCCGGAGTTATTTCATAGAAATCGAATTTTTCTTGCCCGGAGATCATCTGCCCCGCCTTGTCACCGTACACGGTTCCCTTCTCATTGATGTAGATGGCGCCTTCGGCCTCTCCGGCTATAAACGCAAGATAGTATTCCCGTTCGTTCTCTTTTGCCACCGCAATCCCATTGTAGCTCCCTGATGTGGCAAACTGGAACAGTTCATGGAGCGTAAAGGTTCCCAGATGCTTTGAGCCCTTGTGAATATTTTTTACCAGGTCATGTATTTCCATTAAAACTCATCTCATACGTTATTATTTTTTAAGGGATATGATTACCCGAAGCATTTTCCTCATATACTATAGTGCAGTTATTCGCAACAGGTATATTTTACATTTGCGGAATTATTTTTGTTTTCCTATTAATTACCTATCACCATACATAAGTGCTCAAAAAAAAAATGGTATATCGGATTTATGGAAGTACTCTACCCTATGGTAATTTCGGCGGTTGCGGTTCTTTTCACGCTGGTCTATGCCTCATATCTTGATATCAGGGATCGACGGGTTCCGTTTATCCATTGGTTACCGATGCTGTGCGTGGGCATTGTCTGTACCGGATACCTCCTGTGGCAGACAACCGCCAATATAAGCCTTATCACAGGGTATCTTTCCATCGTACTGTGTTTCCTTTATGCAGATTATCTGGACAGTCGCGGGAGAACGGATTCACTGGGCCTTACCTGGTATTACAAAAAGTCCTCGATTTTTTATTATCTTGCACTTGTCCTGATTCTGCCGGCCTTGTCATGGTTCGTCTTTGCACCATCGATAAATATCCAGCTTGTTCCCTGGTACGCAATGTTTGTCGGGATCTTTTCCTATATTTCGTATAGGGAATACAAAGGTATGTTCGACGAAAATGCCAGACCGAAACACCGGAAACAAAAATCCAATATCTCGGATACTATCAACCGCTGGTATTTTGTTCTGATCATCGTAATTTTTTCGATAATTTCATTGATCATGTTTTTTAGCCCGGATGGATGGGGAACTCCAGCTCTCGTAATACTTCTCCTGGCAGTTTTTTGCGGGATTTTCTATATATTTGCACGAATGCATCTTTTTGGCGGTGCAGATGCATGGGCACTCATCTTCATTTCATTTTGTATTCCCACATTCCCGTTCACTCCACTCCTTGGTAACCCGCCACTTGGTTTTTTGTCATTCTCCGTACTCATCAATGCCCTGCTGCTGAACCTTGTGGCCCCTGTCGCTATCTTTGTCATTAATTGTATCCAAAGAAACCGCGCCCCTCTGATGTACATGTTCTTTGGCTTCCCTGTGAGGGGTGACAGGATCCAGGACGAATGGGGTTTTGTTATGGAGGATTTTGAGGAAAAGAAAGGAACAATCAGCCGGCGATTTATCGGGTTCTGGGATTCTGTCAAACGCATGTATGCCAATGAAGGCAGGGTTTATACAAAAGATTTGAGGGAACATCCCGAAGAATTCCAAAAGGAACTGACGATGTACAGGAATGCCGGCACCGTATGGATTTCATATGCAGTACCATTTATCATCCCGATTACCGCAGGTCTGATAACGGCAATTGTGTTTGGTGATCTTCTCTTTGCATTCATGAAAATTATAGCGGGAGGAATATAACATGCTCAACCTGAAATTTGTTGACGGACTGATTCCGGTTATTGTGCAGGATTCAAAAAGCCGTGAAGTACTGATGATGGCGTATGCAAACGATGAGGCTGTCAGTCTCACAAAAGAGACAGGATATGCCCATTACTACAGCCGGAGCAGAAAGAAACTCTGGAAGAAAGGCGAAGAGAGCGGGCACTTCCAGAAAGTAGTAAACATTTTCGCCGACTGTGATGAGGACTGCCTGATTTACCTTGTGGAGCAGCAGGGTGCCGCCTGCCACACCGGGTACTCATCATGTTTCTATCGTACTCTTGACGGCGATGTGGTGGGCAAAAAGATATTCGACCCGGAAAAAGTGTACGGGAAGAAAGAAAACTGAATGTTTTTATCTTTATTTTCATCGTCCGCTGTCTACAAGGGAGCGTATATAAGGAAATATATTATGCAATCTGAATGATCTGCACAGGGCAGAGATCCGCTGCTTCCCATGCACATTGAAGAAGAGCATCCGGAACCACTCCTTCTGCACGATCGCTATTGAACTGGTACTCCTCTACAACCTGTGAGAATAAATCGCACGGGTTCTGGTCAAATAGTTCAGGGCAGGTATTCCAGCACGCACCACAGCTCACACAGGCCGATCGATCGATAATCACATTCATGGGGATAATTCCTGGAGTATTGGTTAACCGTTCATTATGCGGGACTCTCCAAAGAGGGAACGGATACCGGCTCGTGTGAAAACCACACGTAATTGATCTTTTCTCCAGCATCGTAACATAGTTATCGCATTACAGGGTCGTCTGTATTGACAAAAAAGTCTGCAGGCTATGAAAGAATTATCTTAAAATGCAATTTTTTATGCGGGACACTCGCAGAAGATATACGATAGAATATTTTTGGTTATACCACAGGCACGCAGGGGCGGATGCCTAACTAAAAAACCCCAAATTGAGGATATGTTCACCGTAAAGTACCATGACGGTTCGGTTTAATGAGCGTTTGGTTTTTTTCCGAAATCGTGCAAAATTAATGAGAGGAATGTTTATCGTCAGTTCCTGCCACCCTATATTGTTGAGAGATTATGAGAACCCGTGCATGTTTATGTATTTTGGGCATAGTAATTCTGGCTTGCATGACTATTCCGTCAGCTCATGCAGTTGAAGCGCTCTGGATTGTAAATGCACCCCCGGGTCTGGATCTCACTGGTGTTGCAATATCAGCAGATGGATCAACGATCGTTGCCGGTGGAGACCAGTTGATTGCAGTCTCACGGGACGGGGAAAAATTGTGGTCCGGGTGGTCGGGTGAATTGCTTGAAATGAGCCGTGATGGCAGATACATTGTCACTTCGCTGGGTTCATCCGTAAGGTTATTTGATTCACAGGGAGCGAAATTATGGGACTATTCCATTGGGGAGTCAGTCACCGATATCTCCATTACACCAAATGGCTTAATCATCGCAGCCGGGGGCAGAAGTGTTGTAAAATCCTGGTATAATTCGGGGGCAGGTCTTGGATCAAATACCACCAATACGGTTAAGCACCTCATTGTGTCTCCGGCTAAAGACCAGATTGTGGTTACAACGGAAAGGGTACTCCGTAGCTTCAACCTGAGTTACGTCCCGTTCTGGGATGATGAAGAGGTGAGTTCCGATCTCATTGAGATATCTGCAGATGGAACTCTCATCGTTACTGCCAGCGGCAACCGGATATGGCTCTACCATGGAAGCGGAACCCGGATCTGGGACCGACACGTTCAAGGGGGGAATATCCTTTCCCTTGCGTATGCCCGTGATGGCTCGACTATCGTGACCGGGCAGGATGATAATACCATAACTGTTCTGGACCGGGACGGTAACGTTCTCTGGACCGCAAAAGCCGGGTTCTGGGTGGTGAGTGTGGCGGTGTCAGATAATGGGGCGGTAATCGCTGCTGGTAGCATGGACAAAAACCTGTATATTTTTGACCGGGAGGGAACACTGCTTGGCACGTTCCAGGCAACCGGGATGATAAAATCCCGGTCGGTTGGCGTAAGCGGGGATGGTTCCCGTATCGTAGTGGTCGATGGAACCAACCTCTATGGTTTTTCCGGAGATCAATTCAGCCGACCCACACTATCAGTAACATCCGGAGTGACGGGCAACCAGTCCGCCGTGACTATGACTAAAACTCTCTCTCCGGTTACCTCCCCGACTGTTGTAGCGACATCTCTGCCCGGAACTGAACAAACAGTAACACCCGTTCCCACAACAACACAACAATCTGACATTCCGTGGATTCTTTCCCTGATTCCTGTTGCCGTCATCGCATTCATTCGACAGAAAAGAAGAACGTAAGAAAGCATCCTGATAATTTTTTTTTTTGAATTGTATTGGTATTCCCCTTTTCAGCCGGATAGCCCGGTTCAACTCATTCTTTCGCGATAGTTCACCACAGTATCCAATTGGGTGCCAACGGATGAGGGGGCATCACCCGGGATTGGGGGAAGAAAATAAAAACAAGAAAAGAGGGAAGGCAGAAAGTGCCGGTAACAGTTTACCATAATAATAAATTCATAGTGAATACAATTCATTTTTATCAGGGGAATGAGAATATGGCTGAATTCCAGATACCAACCTGTGATCATGATCATGATGAGAAACCGATGAACAGGGTGTGGGCAGATGGTAAGGGAAATGCAGTGTATCAATGCCCGGTCTGCGGGAGAAAAATGCAAGGCAGGGATGGTGCGGGCAGACGGTAAGGGAACCTCTCTCCCGCTGATT
>DATKZP010000026.1:0-4428 GCA_035527915.1 Methanoregula sp.
CGCGAGTACACCGATAATACCGGTAATAAAAAGGGAATCTGTCCTAAGGCTGTGACGGGCCATCTCTATCCCGACAAACACCAGCAGCGCACCAAGAGCCCCGACTGCAATGATGGAAAGGACCTGCGGGGAGGTGAAGAAGAGGGCAAGCGTAATAAAGATCAGGCCCGCATAGACATTCGCACCACCTGTCCTCGCACCGTAGCGGTATTGCCCGGCAAGGCCCCCGGCCCCGTGACACATCGGAAATCCTCCAAAGGGAACCGAAATAAGGTTCATCAGCCCGATAGAGGTGGAGAATTTCTTTGGAGGGATATCTGTTGAGAAGAGATCTTTTGTCAGGAGCGAGGTCGCAAGGATTGCATTGGCGATGGTGAGGACAACCTGGGGAAGAACGAGGATCAAAAAGGCAGATGAAAAATCAGTGGGCAGGGGGATTACCAGCTGTGGCACAGGGATAAAACTGACAGGAGGTAAACCGTACATAAGCAGTCCTCCGATAAACCCGACGCCGATGACGCACAGTGACGAAAGATCGGGTATTCGACGGTAACGAAACAGAATAAGGAACACGATGACTATCGCTATCCCGATACTAAAGAAGAGGGGGTCTTTGATCACAAAACCTGCCGAAGCCTTGAACAGGAGCAGCGCAAGACCCAGCTGGATTCCCCGCACGACACTCTCCGGCACCCACCGCCCGATAACCTCAAAGAAGCGGCCGTAACCGAGCACAAGAAAGATCACCCCGAGTATAAGTCCGGATGCAGCAATCTCGCCGCTGCCGATACCCCCGGCGATTACAATCACCGCGATCGCCTTCATGGGTTCAAGGGGGATCGGCAACCGGTAGTAAAGCCCGGTGAGAATGAACCAGATACCAAAGAAGAGAAGCACGTACCGGGTATTGATATCCGATACCAGCGCCACGGCAATTATCAGCGGGATGATCGTCCCGAAATCACCCAAAGAGCCCGCGAGCTCAGACAGGGAGAATTTCATCGGGATTGCAGCCTTTGGGGACACGGTCTTTAAGCAATAGTAATCAGCAGATTATTCTGTTCAATCCCGTCCATGGTTCCTTACCCAATTCAAACCGTAACTTATACAAAAATCGTTTACCAATCATTAAAATAAAGTAACGTTGATTATAAGAATTAAACTTTTCAATGGTATAATACTGAATACGTGGTGAAACCAGAACGTAGAACATACTGATTTTAGAGGTATCAGGAATGAGCGAGATTGTATCAGGGTTTTTTCAGGCGATCAACCTGATCGTCACCCTCAACCCCGAAGTAATGCAGATAGCCGCACTCTCTCTCTTCATCTCACTTGCAGCAACCATTTCAGCAGCCGTTATATCCATACCCCTGGGAGGGCTCATCCATTTTCATGAATTCCGGGGCAAGCGCATACTCATTGTCATCATCCAGACCCTGTACTCGGTCCCGACCGTTGTCGTCGGCCTCCTGCTCTACCTCTTCTTATCCCGCAGCGGTCCGCTCGGGTATTTCGGGCTCCTTTTCACTCCGGAAGGTATGATCCTTGGCCAGACCGTGCTGATCATTCCCATCATGACGGGACTGGTCATTACCGCTCTCGGGGGAGTCGACCGTAATATCAGCGATACACTCATCTCGCTGGGTGCAACCGGATTCCAGACCACCGTCCAGATTGTCCGGGAAGCGCGTCTGGCGATCCTGAGCGCGGTGGTCCTCGGCTTTGGTCGTGCGATCTCTGAAGTCGGTGTTGCCATGATGATCGGTGGCAATATCAGGGATTCGACACGCGTGCTGACTACTGCGATAGCGTTACAGACCGGTATAGGCGATTTCCCGTTCTCAATTGCTCTTGGCATCATCCTGCTCCTGATAGCTCTTGTCATCGTCATCATCCTGAATCTCATAACATCCGGCCTGTCGGTTGAGTCCCAGCAGGCGCTCGGGGGCCCGCGTACATGATCCGGGTAACAGGTCTCTCGCGTCGTGCTGGCGGCAAAACGATTCTCGAATCGGTCAACCTCGAGATCCATCGCGGGGAGATCTTCACCTTTATTGGCCCGAGTGGAAGCGGCAAGACGACGCTTCTGCGTCTTATCGATCTTCTTGATATGCCAACAACCGGCACCATCATTTTTGACGGCACTGATACTGCTGCATCGAATCCGGTCCGGCTTTCTATCCGCAGGCGCATGGCGATGGTCTTTCAGAAACCCGCGGTCCTGAACACAACGGTCGCTGGCAATGTTGCGTTCGGGCTGAAGTTCCGGGGGATTGAAAAATCAGAGATTGATTCGCGTGTTCCTGAGGCGCTCGATATCGTCGGGCTCCTGCACCTTGCAGATCGGAAAGCGATCACGCTATCCGGCGGAGAGATGCAGCGGGTGGCAATCGCACGTGCGCTGGTCACCCGTCCCGAGGTGCTGCTGCTCGATGAGCCGACGGCAAACCTCGATCCGGTCAACACTGAGCTGATAGAGAACCTAATCCTCGCTATCCACCGGACATTCCATACTACTATCATCCTCTCCACCCACGATATGATCCAGGGCCAGCGCCTTGCAGACCGCATCGGGGTGATCATTGATGGCAGGATGGTCCAGATCGGTTCAACCAACGATATTTTTTACCAGCCCGTTTGCAAAGATATTGCACGTTTGGTTGGCATCGACACAAACCTCAAAGGAGTAGTAAAATCAAATGACAGGGGTCATGCTGAAATTGAGATTGGTGGTTCCATTTTTGAAGCGATTACATCTACTCCAGCTGACCAGCAGGTTGCACTCTATATAAGACCTGAGGAAGTCACGCTCAAACTTCCGGATTCAGGATCATGCAAGACCAGCGCACGTAACCAGCTTTCCGGGACTATTACCAGGATGGTGCAGTTTGGACCGTTCATAAGGGTCACTGTTGATTGCGGTTCTCCCCTCACAGCACTTATTACAAGAAGGTCATGCGGGGAACTCGGGCTTACAATCGGAACGGTGGTCACAGCGGCAGTCAAAGCCACAGCCATCCATGTTATCCCGGATTCAGGCTGAGAGGTTCTTTTGAGTCTTTTTATACCGTGGATAACGGTGAAATGTTAAACACTATAATACGAGAACGCCCAATAATAAGTCGATGCGGTGCACGATTCTTGCCAGCGGGAGCAAAGGCAATTGTGTTTTTCTCGAAGGGGAGAGTGGCGCCCTCCTCCTGGATGCAGGGCTGAGCACCAAAGCGATACTCCAGCGCTTAAACGAAGCGTCCCTTGATCCCGGGCAGATTGATGCGGTGCTGGTCACTCATGAACACGGGGACCATATCAAAGGCTTAGACGTACTCACCCGTCGTCTCAATATTCCGGTCTATGCAACGGAAGGAACACTGTACGAATTCCTTCACCACAGGCGTACTTCAGATAAACGGATCGACCACCGGGTATGCCGGTATCACGAGCATTTTTCTTCAGGAGATTTTTTGATCGAACCATTTGCCACCTCTCATGACGCTGCCGAGCCCTGCGGATTTATCATCAGGGAAAACGGCGTACGGTTTGGTTATTGTACCGATACCGGCATCATTACCCCTCACATGCTTGACCTGCTCAGGCGCTGTGATGCGATCGTGCTCGAAAGTAACCACTGCCCGGATATGCTGGAGAACGGACCTTATCCCGAATCACTGAAACGAAGAATCCGTTCAAAACGAGGGCACCTGTCTAACACCGCTGCTGCCCGGTGCCTGCAAACTCTTGGTAAGGATGTGCCGCAGGTCATCCTTGCCCACTTAAGCGAGATGAATAACACACCCGAACGGGTGATAGCGAGCGCCCGTGAAGGGCTCGGGCTCTTTTATGAAGAAAAAACGCTCGTTATTGCCTCACAATGCGGAACATCCTGCACCTGCCCGCAGTACATAACGCTCTAAAAAAAGGATCGGGAAGATTCCTTTTTTTAAGGAGGAGGATTTTTGTATGCAGAGAACGGCGCCTGTTGATTTTTTTATGTATCTTTGATCTTCAACAGTTTCAGGCAATACTGGTCAATCGAGTCAAGCATTGCTTTTTTTGCCTGTTTGACTTTTTTTTCGTCATTGGAAAGAAAATCATGTGCCACATATTCAAGAAGTGTAACGTAGTAATGGTGAGGGCCAAAGGTTATCTTAATTTCTTCCAGGCAGGCATGTGCCTCATAGTGTTTACCGCTCATCATTTCAAACCCAAAATCAAGGAGGACAAGTGCTCTCTGCGGGATATTTTTACTCAATGCCTGTTTCCTGAAATTATGATAGATCTCTTCCCGGGAGGTAATGATTGCCAGCTTTAGCCCGTAATAGACTGGCTCAAGCTCCTCGGGATACTGCTGGGTCATCTGCTTGACTATCCCGGCCACACCTCCGGCATCACGGCTCTCGAGTTTTATCTTGTATGACTCCCGGA
>DATKZP010000027.1:0-5936 GCA_035527915.1 Methanoregula sp.
TCATCGCAGGACTGGAAAAAAATGAGTACCATCAGCGTGATCGGGACTGCAAAAAGCATACCGGCAATGCCCAACAGCCAGCCCCAGAATATGACCGACAGGATGACGACAAGCGCCGGCATTTCAAATTTGCGGGAGGCAAGGTAGGAAAAGACCGGGTTTTCGACGATAAGGTTAAGCGCCGCCACCACCACGATCACTGCTACTGCTCCCCACAGGCCAAACTGCAGGTATGCAAAGAAGATAGCCGGTATCGCCGCAGCAGCCAGCCCGAGATAGGGGATATAGCCAAGGAAAAATGTCAGAATACCCCATAACAAGGCAGCATGGACACCCATTATTGACAGGATTCCGCCAAACAACACGCCGTGGACGAGGTTGGTCTCGGTCCTCACGATGATAAAATCAATAATGTACCCGCTCATGCGGGACATCTGCCGGAATTTTTCCGTCTGGGCGGTATACATCTTCTCTACCCGGTGGGTGATATTGGGCACTTCAAGGAGCATGAAAAATGTTGTAACCCCGATGAAAAACACGTACATAATGGTTTCACTGATGTTTATCATTGAAGACAGGAGCGTCGGTGCTATATCCATCAGTTTGACAGACGGTGCTGAGCCAAGGTTGAAATCGAAACCGTAGTTACCCAGTAACGCGGTAATATCGACAATCCGCTGGTTGAGATCTGTCTGGAACTTTGGCAGGTCTGCCACGAGGACCTGGAATGAATAGAACGTCAGGAGAATCAGGACCAGAACAAAGAGACAGGCAAGCACGGTGACGACCATTACGGCAATTTTTGCAGGCACTCCTCTCTTTTTAAGCCAGTCCATGGCGGGGACTGTCATCAGGGTAAGGATGAGGGAGACGAGCAGGAGATTGAAGACAAATTCAATCGTCTTTATCCCGATGATAATGATTAGGACAAGAGCGATGAAAAGAGCTGACCGCTCTATCAATGACCATTCTGCGGGAGAATTCATTGTATGAGTATATATTGATTAGCTGATACAAATGTTACTCCTTGTCAGAAAAGAGGGACAATACCACTGCGACTGGTGCACATCCATCGTTCCTGTGCGTAACAATTTTTTTACAGGGTTCAGATTGGATCAATTTCCCTGAATGCATGAGCAGTAATTACTCCGTCATCACGATATTCGGATTGCTGATGATGGGATGACCCGCCTGTCAGGTTTTTTTATATCGCTGGACTGGCATCATAACAATAATTACATGCAATGTCACTGCCGTGGCTCTTTTTAAAAGTTCGTGGTGAACCGGCCACAAGGACAGCTGGTGTTTTTACAATGAAACGATTAATGTCTTCTGTAACGAATAAGGACATCCATACAGCTGTATTTGTAGTGCTGGAACTCAAAAGGGAGTTTTAGATGAAACGGATACCGGGACATAATCTGGTTATTATCGCGTGTGTTGTCATCGTGACAGGGTGGTGCATATTCCCGGTGACTGCAGCCGTGTGCGACGGGCCGCCACAAAGCCAGTCTTTCATCCTGTTCAGTGGCGGGTGTCATCAATCCCCTGCAGGATTACCCTGCACCCAGGGATTCATGTTCCCGGCGCAACCTTCTGTTGGCGGGGATTTTCCCACCCAGTATTCCCTGGATTTTGGTGACGGATCACCGCCCTATTACGGTTCGATTGATGGTATAACCCATACCTACAACAGTTCAGGACGTTTTACGCTGAAATTCATGGCAGGCACGCAATGTGACCTGTGGAGATCCGATACCTTTGTGATGAATATCCCGGCCCCGGTAAATACCTCACTGGATATCCCTGCATGTGTACCTGCACAGCCTTCAGCCGGTGTTACGGGAAATCCCGTCTCCGGGCCAGCCCCTCTTACGGTTCAGTTCACCAGCCTGTCAAGCGGGGCCAATGCCTATTCCTGGAGTTTCGGTGACGGGGGGACCTCCCCGGCACAGAATCCCGGCCATACGTACAGGACCCCGGGAACCTATTCGGTTTCCCTTGATGCCCGTGATGCCTGTTCCGGGACGGTCAACCGTGCAAGTCTACGCAATTTTATATCGGTTACCATCCCTGCGACAACCGTTGTTATAGAATCAAATCCCCCCGGTGCTACGGTATTTATTGATACTATCATTAAGGGTAAAACACCCCTTACGCTTTCGGATACTGCAATCGGCAATCACCGGATAACGATTTCAATGGACGGATATGAGGAATACACCAAAAATATTATTGTGGAAGATGCCGCTCCTATGGCGATCGCAGCAGTCCTTACCAGGATTATTCCACAACCCACGACCCGGCCACCCCCAAACGGATCGATTGCCATCGCATCGATCCCTTCCGGTGCTGACGTGTACATCGATGGCACGCAGACAGGTATAACACCGGCTGTTTTCCCTGAATTACTCCCCGGTAACCACGAGGTCACGCTCTCGTTCAAAGGATATGATGACTGGAGCCACATCGTATCGGTTGGATCCGGACATACCGCTGCGATTAATGCCGAACTGGATGCAACAGAAGAGATCACGGGCTCGCTCGCGGTAATCACCGATCCTCCGGGTGTTGAGATTTATATCGATGGTAATTTCAAAGGAGTGAGTCCGGTAACCATCCCAGGACTTTCCGCCGGGACGCACACGGTTTTGTTGACACTGCAGGAGTATGCGGATAATACAACCAACATTTCCATCACTGCCGGGCAGACCCGGAAGTATACTGCAGTATTGCAGAATGTGTACAAGCCATCTGCGATCGACCTGCTCATGGCGGCGGGTGCGATTGTGATGATAGCGATAATCGCCCTGGTAGTCATGTTCAGGGAGGACAAAAAAACGAGATAGTAGATAATCCGGTTTCGTGGTCCGGAAATTTGCTGCCACGGCAATCGTGTATCACAAAAAGACCATAAGGAGTGGAAAAAACCCACAAGAAGGCTACCCACCTTTTTTCCCGATTGCGATTACACAAGAGAAAGGATATTTTCTGCCCGGATGGTTTTTGGGGCGATGCGCCGGATGGCAAGGGTATTACCTCCGGCAGGTTGTACCTGGATGGTGATCAACTGGGTGGGCACGATAGGCGCTTTGGGATTGATACGAATGACGAACAGCTCTTCTGGCTCAAGCAGGTTATCGGGACTTCCCACTTCGTTTACTACACGGACGATGCTCCAGCAACCTTCCGGGGGCTCTCCCCAATAGCCTTCCACCGGCAGGATGGTTTCAGTCCGGACCACATCCGAATAGATGATACCAAGGCGTTCCATGTCAATGGATGCGCTGAGGTTGCTCAGGCTGACCGTGAAGGTAATGGTGTCGATAATGCCCTGCGGTGTACCCTGCCCGATTACCTCTCCGGTACTCTGCAGGATCTGGACCGGGGTCGTCGTGACACCAGGGATTGGCAGGGTACTCAGGGTCGGTATGGGCGGGGTATCCGTACCGGTATCGATGCAGCCGGCTGCAAGGATGAGAAGCAGAATTATGGAGATCACAGGAACAGAATACCATGCAGCCATGTCGGGAATCCCTCATTATATTATTGAAAACAACGTGGGTCAGGGAACTAGAAAAACAATTTGGTCGGGAATATGATCGGCACTATTGCCAGGGTTTCAGGCAGGTTACCCCTTGGGCAGGTCCATGAGGGTACCTGCAAAAAGGAAGGGATCCGGGTTTTGAGTATTTACCTGCTATTGACACCCGGTGTTTCTTATCTGCCCACCGCGTATCCTGTCAGGTCAGCCCTTTTAAAACCCCGATAACCTCTTCAATATCCGGCACAGAATGCACCGGGTAGATCTTTACAAAGACCACCTTCTGCTTCTCGTTTATAATCACATTCGCCCGCTCGGAAAATCCGTTCTGGTCCCGGAAGATCCCGTACTGCTGAGCCACTTTTCCCTGCGGCCAGAAATCGCACAGGAGAGGTGTATGCGTAATAGCAAGGCTCGACGCCCACGCCTTCTTGCAGGGTCGGGAATCAACGCTGATACCCACAGGGACGCAGTTGAGCGATGCAAGCACCTCACGTTTATCCTCAAGCGATTTCATCTGGGCTGCGCAGTACTCTGTCCACGCAAGCGGATGAAATGAAAGCAGTATGCGCCTGCCGTTCTGTTCATAGAGATCAAAAGTTTTGTCATTCTGGTCCTTGAGAGAAAAATTTTTTGCCGGATCGCCCGGTTGTACCATCCGTGACTGTCTCATGGATTCACCCCTGCGTATTCTTGTGGTATCATATAATGATTCTTCGTTATGTCCGATATAAAAATCCACCCGGGGCCTGCTATACCCTGCAAGAACTCCCCATAACCCGGAAAACCACGCACATGGCAGGATACGTTCTCCCGCCGCCATGACGCTTCTGCGTACAAAAAAAATTATCGGGCCTTTGGTTATTCCCTTCTCCCGGTAAACACAACAAATAACCTGTTCTTGTATACTACATCGATATTGGTAAACCCGCAGTCCTGCATCCATGCAAGCTGCACCGAGAGTTTCTCGTTCTTATCAAATGTGTCCCTCCGGTACAGCATATGTTTCTTATCCTCTGGTGACAGCGGGCAGGGTTCCAGAAACTCGTCCCAGTATGCCATGTAGCGCCGGTTGATATCCGGTGTCTCACCCAGCACCTGGTCGGCATTCACAAAAATACCGCCGGGATGTAATGCTTCAAAGATCTTTTTGTAGAGCCGGCGCTTGTCATCCTGCTCAAGGTGGTGTACGGAGAGTGCTGAACAGATCAGGTCGTAGCGGCCGGCAAAATCCACGCTGCTGTAATCGCCGGTTATGTACCGCACATCTTTCCTGCCGGCGAACCGTTCCTTCGCCATGCTGAGCATCGATTCTGAAAGGTCGACAAGGGTCAATGAGGCGTCAGGGTATTTTTGGATGATAAGCGCCGAAAGGAGACCGGTTCCTGCGCCGATGTCAAGGATTGCCGGATGGGAGTTTGTGCATTCAGCTGCCCATACTGCTGCGCTGTAATAGTCGTCCATTTCCGGGATGATCCACCTGCGCTGCGCATCATACCGGGACGCAGTCTCATTGAATGCGTTTTTTATCTGCTCCATGGAAAAATCACTTTGTCAGATCCGGATTAGGGAGGGAAAAGTAATCAACATGGCTGATACCGCAGTGCCTCAGCAGACATACTGACTTGATTACCTCAGGAGATCTCCTGTCAGATCCCACAAATTTTCAATTCAGGCCCCACCGTTATCTTTTATAGTTCACGGGAATGGAGAGGATACAGCACCATTTCGTATCCACACAGATGAGCCGGATCCGGGTAAAACCAGCTGGTTTAAAATCGTTTATAAACTCTTTATACATCGATTGGTGCATTATATATCGTCCGCTCCAGTGGAAGAAAAGGGGTATAAAAGCATTATGAATTTGTCGGATTGGCCAAATATTCTTAATATTTTTATAAAATCCGAAAAACAGTATGAAAACGGCTGAATTTATCTCCCCGATTCGTGCCCCTTTTTTTGACAAGAAATGGTGGAAGCGTACGCGATCCCGCCAGCAGATAAAGCGGCCCCAGCCTGCTGGCATCATGCATCATGCGATGGTGGGAAACAACGGTGACAGGTACCGGGGGAGCAAAACGGGACCCCGGGATTGACAATCCTGATCTTTTAGGAAATCAAGATGAATTATTAATTTTTTTGTCCCGATCGCGGTAAAAAAACGGCTCTGGAGAAAACCTGATTTTATTTATCTTTTCGTTGATTTTAAAAAATACGAACGTGACCCCCTCTCTCCCCCAAAGGGGGAAGCATCCCAAGGGGTGTATCCCCCTGGCCCCCTTTTAGCAATCTGGTTAACCTTATGAAAGGAAATCGCAATGTGGGGGGATGCCCACGCGGCGGGGGCGGAGGTGAAACGAAAAGCCCCCAGGAGCGGTATGATTTAATTGTT
>DATKZP010000028.1:0-62995 GCA_035527915.1 Methanoregula sp.
AGCATGGCAAACACCGCTGATGTACTTCTGCTCGTCAGGCCGGACTTTGTCATCTTTGACGAACTTCGTAAAAACGAGGATTTCAATGTTTTTGCCGATATGCGTCTTGCCGGCCTGGGCATGGTCGGTGTCATCCACGCAAATGGCGTGCAGGATGCAGTCCAGCGGTTTTCCGACCGTGTGGACTTCTCCGTCCTCTCACAGATTGTCAACACGATCATCTTTGTCAGACAAGGGGTGATCACAAAGATCTATGATGTAGGTTTCACCATCAAGGTGCCCGAGGGGATGGCAAACGAGATGCACCTCCGCCCGGTAACAATCGTAACCGATCACGAAACAGGCGAACTGATAATTGATGTGTTCCGGTATGATGGAGAAACTATTGTGATGCCGATGACCGCGGTGACAAGCTCATTGAAAACTACTCTCCAGGTACCTCATGTACAAAATGTCGGGGTCTCAGTTGCCTCGGTCGGCAACGTCCGTTCTCCGGTCCCCCTGCAGGACGCGGGGGCAAAGAAGGAAAACGACGAGCGTCCCGGTTGGAAACTCATGGAAAAAGAGATCCAGCGCGAAATCGGACGCTACACCGAAGGCTTTGTCAACGTCCAGATGATCAGCGATTCAAAAGCTATCGTTTATATTGATGACATGGATGTACCGGCAGCGATCGGCAAGGGCGGTAAGAATATCTCTGCGATCGTTAACAAAATCGGTATCGGAATTGACATCAAGCCACGGTCTGACTTTGAACGGCAGCAGATGCAACCACAAAAAAGCGAGGGGGAGTTTAATCTCGGTGGCGGCATTAAAATCCAGACTGATAAAAAACAGCTTACCATCGTCGCTCCAGACCAGAGCGGCAAGATCGTGGATGTATTTGCAGGCAAGGAATACCTCTTCACTGCTACAGTCAATGAGTCGGGAGAGATTCACCTCGCGAAGAATTCGAGCATAGCACAGGAGATGATCCGACGCTACCAGAACGGTGAGTTAATCAGACTCAGACCGGTATAACCCGAAAAATTTTTATTTTTTTTTTTAGAAAACGAAGGTGAAATTGTTTGAACGAATTTGATCTGGGCAAATTTGAAGACGAGGCACAGGAGCAGTGGACGCATGCATTTGAGTCCAACCCGTCGAACCTTGAGAAATTTTACCTGACCGTTGCCTACCCCTATCCAAGTGGTGCGATGCATGTCGGGCACGGCAGGACATATATCGTTCCTGATGTGGTCGCGCGGTTCTGGCGGATGCGGGGCAGACAGGTTCTCTATCCTATGGCGTTTCATGTCACGGGAGCGCCAGTGATTGGCATTTCAAAACGAATCGCGAAGAATGATCCCAAGACCGTCCACCTTTACCGTGATCTCTACAAAGTCCCGCAGAATATCCTTGATGAGTTTACTGATCCCCTTACCATCGTTCGCCACTTTGCAAACGAATACCAGCGAGTGATGACCGCCTGTGGGATTTCAATCGACTGGCGCCGGAGATTTACGACGGTTGATCCGACATACAGCAAGTTCATTGAGTGGCAGTGGAAGCACCTCTATGAAGCCGGGCATGTAATCAAAGGAGTCCACCCGGTCCGCTACTGTACGGTTGATGATAATCCCGTTGGAGATCACGACCTGCTTGAAGGGGATAAGGCCGAGGTGATCAAATTTACCCTCGTCATGTTCCGGATTGGCGACGCATTTATCCCTACAGCAACGCTCCGCCCGGAGACTATTCATGGTGTTACTAACCTCTGGGCAAACCCGGGCGTAACCTATGTCAGAGCGCTGGTGGATGGCAGTGCATGGATTATCTCGCAGGAAGCAGCAGAGAAGATCGCACTGCAGGATCATACGGTTGAGATAAAGGAAGAGATTGCCGGCCGGGATCTGATCGATAAGACCGTAAGCCACCCACTCTGCGGTACGGTTCCTATCCTCCCGGCAGACTTTGTTGATCCTGACATGGCAACCGGACTTGTCATGAGTGTTCCCGCCCATGCACCGTTTGACTACATTGCACTCCGCGACCTCCAGCATGCGGGAAAATATACCCAAATCAAACCTGTACCATTAATCAAAGTTGAAGGATACGGGGAAATTCCCGCACAGGACGCAGTTGAGAGGGCTGGCATCACCCACCAGATGGACAGCCGTATGGATGCACTCACGCAGGAGATTTACTCTGCTGAGTTTTCCAAGGGCAGGCTCTTTGACAGGTATGGAGGAAAACCCGTACGAGTGGCACGTGATGATGTAGCCGCACTCATGATCGAGAAGTACGACTCGAAAATTATGTACGAGTTTGACACCCGGCCGGTTGTCTGTCGCTGTGGTAATAAAGTTAAAGTCAAGATCCTGCATGACCAGTGGTTCTTGAAATACAGCGACCCTGCATGGAAAAAGCAGGTCAGCAACCAGCTTTTAGATATGGCATTGGTACCACCCGAAGTCCGGCTTGAATTTGACCGTACCGTGGACTGGCTCAAGGACTGGGCATGTACCAGGCGTGTCGGTCTAGGCACCCGGTTCCCGTGGGATACAACCCAGCTGATCGAACCTCTCTCGGATTCGACCATCTACATGGCATACTACACCATCGCTCATAAAATACGGAAGATTGATGCAAAACTCCTTACTCCGGAAGTTTTTGACTATATCTTCCTTGGGAAAGAGTCCACGGACCTTCCTGAGAAGAAGAAACTGGATGCGATGCGAAAAGAGTTCCTCTACTGGTACCCGTATGACTTCAGGTTCTCGGCAAAAGACCTGATCTCAAACCACCTCACGTTCCAGCTCTTTCACCATGTCACGATCTTCCCGAAGGATAAACTCCCGAAGGGTATGGTCGTATTTGGGATGGGCCTTCTTAATGGCGCGAAGATGTCGTCGTCAAAGGGCAACGTCTTCTTACTTGAAGATGCTGTAAACGACTTCGGTGCCGACACAGTGCGCATGTTCCTGATGGGCAGTGCCGAACCCTGGCAGGATTTTGACTGGAGAAACGAACTGGTTATATCAACAAAAAAGCAGATCGAACGATTCTACAATACGGTGTCCGAATTAAAAGACGCACACGGTGAGCCGCATGATATCGATCGCTGGTTGATCAGCCGGCTACAGTCGCACATCGAGCGGACCACTGCCGCACTTACAAACTTCCAGACCCGTCAGGCATTGCAGGAGGCGTATTTCGGGATCGAGACCGATCTCAAATGGTACCGCCGCCGGCTCCCTGAGAACAGCGATGGAAGCCGGGAGTTGCATACGCTCTGCTCGGTCTGGATCCGGCTCCTTGCCCCGTTCATTCCGTTCACGGGAGAACATCTCTGGAAGGAACTTGCCGGTGAAGGGCTCGTTTCGTTTGCTCCATGGCCGGTCGCGGATAAAAAACTGGTCAACACCAGGATCGAGCTTGCCGAAGAGCTTCTCTCCCGCACGGTTGAGGATATTGAATCTATCATGAAACTTATCCAGATCACGCCGAAATCTATCACAATCTCGTTTGCACCGGCATGGAAGAACGAGATTTTCCTCCTCATCTCCAAGGCAAAGGATCGGAATACGGTGATCAGGGATATCATGAAGGATGATGCTATGCGCAAGCGGGGCAAAGAAGCAGCCGACGCAGCGAAGCAGTGCACGACACTTATCCACCGCTTGCCCCCGCACGTTATCGAATCCCTTACAAGAGAGCCCATCAATGAGATGGAAATATTTGAAGCGGCGAAGGGATTCCTCGAAAAAGAGTTCGGCGTGCCGGTCCATGTCACGGCTGCCGAATCAAGTGAACATGCAAAAGCTGCTACAGCATTGCCATTCAAACCGTCAATTGTTATTGAATAAAACCTGTTGAGGGTGTTTATCATACTTTTTTTTATTCTGTTTTGCCTGGTTGCAACAAAACCGGGGGTCTCAATATAAGGGATTCCAAAGATCGGAAAACCCCAACAGGCAGGATTGATGATTTTTTATGTCCACAAACATGATATACCGAAGGATTACACTCTGTTCTCAGGGAATATCATGAAAAAACGATTCCGGATTTATCTGATCATAGCAGGATTTCTTCTCATGATGAGCATGTCTGGTATTGTCACCGCAGCAGGTTTGGCACATACCTGGACAGAGCGCACGCGCACAAACACCCCATTTTCCGGCGTTATGTTTTCAATGGATAGTTCAACAGTATATGCCGGTGGCAGCCAGGTATTCGTCCGCTCGTGGGATGGCGATAAACAATGGTGGGGTTGGTCTGGAACTATTGCTACCATGAGTGCAGATGGAAACTATGTAATTTCAGCTATCGGCACCCGCATCCACCTGATCGATAAAAATGGCAGTGAGTTATGGGTCGTTGGAACGAATACGCAAGTCCGTGCAGTTGCGATCTCGAGCGACGGTTCCTTAATTGTAGGCGCTGACGACAGTGGGAATATCTTTTCATGGGGAACAAAAGATGAAAGCCAGGGTCGGATAAAAACTGACCTTGTTAAACAAGTGGCAATCTCTCCCTCTGGATCACTCGTCGTTGTCACCACAGACAAAGGTCTGGAGTATTTTGCACCTCGTCTGGACCGTCTGGATCGCGACTGGGTGGATAATAAATCAGGAAGTCTCGAGACGTTTATCGGGATCTCTGCCGATAGTTCCACAGTAATTACCTCCGGACAAAACCGGGTCTCATCCCATACGAGCAGTGGTAAACTTAACTGGAGGAATGACGTGACCCAAAACGCTATTACCGACATGGCCTGCTCTGATGACTGCACCACGATCGTTCTTGGCAGTCAGGATGGAAATGTGTGGGTTCTCAACCAACTTGGCCAGGTACGATGGAAGTACCCGGCCGGTTCGTGGATCAATGGTGTAGGGGTATCACGTGACGGATCTATTATTGCCGCAGGTACTCTTGACAGGAATTTATATATCCTGGACCAGGAAGGACAACTGCTGGCAAATACCTGGACTGACACTATCATACAGCCGCGATCGGTTGCGGTGAGCGGGGATGGCAAACACATCGTCATCGCTGATCAAATCGCCCTTTATGGGTTTGAACTCCTTGGGGAGCCGGAGGTGACATCCCGGGAAACATTCACTCCCGAACCCCTGTTTCCTGCCACGAGTTCCACACCAGTCGCCATAAACACAACCCTGCCAAAAACACTTCCACCCACGACAATGAAAACTGTTCCAGAGACAACCAGCACTCCTGCATCTTCACTTAACCCTTGTCTGGTAATCGTCGCGTTATCAGGTCTGCTGTTTATCGTTATACGACGTAATAATTGACGCAGTTTATCGCCAGAGATAAAAAAAGGGAAAAAATTTAATTTTTTTAAATTAAAAAAATTTAATCGTTGCACCGCCAGATTTGAAATAACCAAACGGCATGTGTACCCAGTCACCATAGACGGTCCTGAGCAGGTTGATGAAGGGGTCATCCTCTCCTGTCATGAATTCAAATTTCTTATCCAGAGATTCGATGATCATCCTGAATTCAGTGTACTTAATTTCACGTGAACCGCTATCCTTTAATTTCATGCTGATGGCCGTGTTGCGGGCATTGTTGCCAGCGGGACTTCTTCCCATTGGAGCACCCCGCAGTTCCGGCAGAATTTTGCTGATGAGGGGACAACGGGTTTCCCGCATTCATGACAAAATGTCATAGTAATCACTGCCCGGCAGTCACTCAGGCACGCTCTTCACCCGCTTCACGCGTTCCTTGGTGGAAAACCCGGTGATGGCGTCAAGGTATTTCCGGAACCTTTTGTTGGTGTCCAGGATGACTTCATCACTGGCACTGATATCGGATTCCGTATCGATGATAACCGATTTTTCACCAGTCCCGACAGATACATCGAGGCGTTTGAGCGCACCCGATTTAATTCGGTATCCTTTCGCGGTTTTTTCAGGGTCAACCCCGAAACAGTTCTTCAGTTCGGCAACAATCCGTGCATCAACATCTTTTGTCAGCCCTCGTTTGATAAGATACTCTTGCATACTACTTTTTTATGTTGAGGGTGTATGTTAATCTAATGACGAAAGATGCCCCAAAGTCTGATACTGATATACTTTCACGGCTCGATACTATCCACAATGACCTTGTCGAGATAAAACCGAAAAAAGATATCAATATCATTTCAAAACCGCTTCCCATGATTGGTGCTTCGGTACTGATAGGCTTTCCGGGGAGCGGGCTTGTTGGTACCATCGCACTGCAGTATATGGTCGATAAACTGGAGTTTGAGCAGATCGGCACGATGACATCCAAGTTTTTCCCCCCGCTCGCAATGATGAACAAGGGTGTGATCAATGATCCGGTCCGGATTTATACGAAAAACGATGTCGCGGCAATCGTCGCTGATATTCCAATCCACCCCATGATCTGCTATGAGGTTTCCCGCGACATTATCGACTGGCTCGAACAGTTCAAGCCAAAAGAGGTACTCATGATAGCTGGAATTATCACCAACGAACCAGAAAAACGTGTATTTGGTGTTGCCACCACACCTGACGCACTTAAACGGATCGAGGAACACACCGTGTTACTGCCAATTGGGAGTATTTCGGGAATCGCATCCAGCCTTTTAACGGAATGCAAAGCCCATGACATTCCCGCATACGGACTTCTTGGCGAGACCGTGAATGCTCCGGATCCGCGTTCATCAGCAGCAACAATTGAAGTGCTCAATAAAATGTACAATCTTGGGCTCGATATCCAGCCACTCATAGATCAGGCAGTAGAAATTGAGCAGAGTATGGGCAGACTCGCAGAAGAAGTGCAGCAGTCTGCCGAACAATCGCCGAAAAAAGATCTGCCAATGTATGGGTGATTCAAAATGAAGTGTGCTGCGTTAACCGGAATCTCACCTGATATAATTAAGGATCTCAAGTCGGGAAGACCCCGTACTATTGAGCTGCAGAGCACGCATAACATCGTGACCATTGCAGAAGTCGAGCCTGGTCCTGAAACACATATTTTCATAACCTCAATTGATCTTGCGGACTTAAGCCAGGGCGATCCAGGCATCTGCGTATATGTACTTGCAACCAACATCACCATGAAGCGTATTGTGGAGTTCTCACATGGCTCGTATTTCGAAGAGCGGGAGCGCATGTCTGCCCGCGTTCAGGTGAAGTACTGTTCATTATCGGTAGTGAAAGAAGTTTTCCACAAAGGAATGTGCTCACCTACTGCTGTTGAGGTGCTCAAGTCCTCGTGCTACCACGCGGGATAAAAAATTATAATTCTGCTTTTTTAATTTTTTTAAAAAAAAGTGTTTACTATTTTCCTGAGTACGATAAGACCTGCTCCCACTGCCCCATGAATCATTTTAATTATCCCGGAACGCGAATGTTAATGACGTCAGTTGGGCTTGTGGCTTAGCTCGGACATAGCGCCGGGCTTCTAACCCGGATGTCGGGGGTTCGAATCCCCCCAGGCCCGTTTTTTTTAAAAAAAAACTTTATAGTGCATTTAACCAAAAAATCTATGGATAATTTTTTTATCAGTATGATGAAGCGCTTCAGGTACGATACCGCAATTAAATTACAGCCTGACTACCCCCGGATGGTTCAGTAAAGGCATCACACCGGCAAAGATGCAATAATCCGAAGAAGTAGTACGATACTGTTTTTTTTTAGTCAGAAGCAATCGACCTGCATTTCTGAAACACGGTTCTCCGCGTGAACACACAGCTACTAAAAACAGCAAAAAGAAATGAAAAAATTACTCAACAGCCGGCTCAGATTCAATCCCTTCTAATGGTTTCTGAAGGATCTGTACATCCATGATGTTGTGTTGCCGCTGGGAAAGCTTCTTTGCCTTGAAAATATTCTTTCCGTCCTTGCCGATCGCAATTCCGCGGTCTTCGTCCCGGACTTCGACCTGAACAGTCTGTTCTTCAGGCTCCCCTTCGAAGATAATTGAAGTAACCTGTGCCGGTAAAAAACAGTTTTTGATAAACTGTTCGGGATTACTGTTGTATTCCACAACTTCAATCTTCTTGCCCATTACTTCGGATGCTTTTTTGATTGAGGCACCCTTCTTGCCGATAGCTAATCCCATATCACCGGGATTTATCACAAAGATCAGACGTGAGTTGCGCTCATCAATAACACAATCGCGGCTCCCCGCGCCGGTAAGGCTCTCGAACTGGGAGATCAGACGCATACAGTCTTCAGTCAATTTAACTTCAACCATATCATACCCTCTTAAGAGAGAGAATGTCTGACTCGCCCGGGGTAACAATAGCAAGCGTGCTTACCATGAAGGGTTTACCACATGCCTTGCCGAGTGCCACGCTGGAACCCTCAAAGGTATGGATGAAAAGATTCTCATAGCCCGAAAGTTTGGATTTGAACGTCGCCGGACAATTGCCAGCAACGACGATCATCTGGGCTTTACCTTCTTTTATGCATTTTTCCGTATTATTCTGGCCAAGAATTACATTTCCTGTCTTGATGGCTCTTCTGAGTGAAGCATTAAAATCCATGTACAATTCCTCTGGTTTTAAGGTTTTTCTTCTCTAATTGTTTTCTTGTCTGACTGCGATGAGTTTCACATCGCCAGTACCGAGTTGGATCGGCTGGCCGACAATGACGTTCTCGGTTACACCGCTCAGTTCATCGACTTCGTTTGCAACGGCAGCATCAAGCAGGTGATTGACCGTCACTTCAAAGGCTGCCCGCGAAAGAACACTTTCCTTCTCACCGGCAATTCCATGCCGCCCAATCTGCTTGACTTCGCCTTCCATACACATCATGTCAGAAACGAGCATGATATGGCGGACATCAACGAGAATACCCTGCTCATTGAGCGTAGATACCGCTTCAAAGATGATCGAATTCCTTGCTGCCTCAATGCCGAGTACTGACGCGATTTCACTGATGTTGTTGGTACGTGTCCGTGTGGTATCCACCCCGGCGACATCAAACACATCTTTTATGTTGGAACCTTCAGTATAAAGTATATACTCTCCGCTCTCTTTTCTGACGACAACACGCAGGATATCATCGATTCCCTGTACGATGACATTCCTGACATGTTCGGCGAGCTGGAAGAGGTTCTGGTAACTCTCCTTGTTTTTTGGTGAAAATATGATAGTCGCGGTCTCTTCGTTGATATCATGCTCAAAGTCACGGTAGTGCCGGCGTTCACGCATCTTCCGATGAGCGGTCTCCATAATCTCTAACGGAGAGATTTTTCGCTTTTCGCAGACTTTCGTGTTCAGATGAACTATCACGTGCATGTTCTCCATGTCGGTAGTGATATCCCCGAATTCGTGGAGGGGGGCTGCTTCAATCTGCCAGCTGACCTCACGCGCCCGGTCACGATCACTGCAGTACTCAGGCTCGAGATAGACCGTCATGGTCGGGGTGCTGGGCTCCTTCCTTGCATCCATGATCTCAATAAGTCTCGGTAGACCAAGAGTAACGTTGATTTCGGCAACACCAGCATAGTGGAACGTACGCATGGTCATCTGGGTACCTGGTTCACCAATGGACTGGGCTGCGATAACTCCCACGGCCTCGCATGCCTCTATCCTCGTGGACAGGTATTCATTGAGCACCCGTTCAAGTATTTGTTTGAACTGGATATCGGTGATCTCTTTACCGTCAAGGAACTTATGCAGCTGATCTTTGGTCTTCTTCGGGAGGTCTGCAGCCTCGATCTTCTTATCGTACTTTTCTGCAAGCGCCATCAGACTTCCTCTTTTATAATGCTTTCAACAATCCCTTTGACATCGACCGGGTCACCAAATGCACTCTTGGTGGGATCCGTGCTGTCTTCACCATACTGGAACTGAATAATTCTTCCCCCGGTTGACCTCACGGTACCATCATATGCGACCTTGAGATCCTGCAATGCGTTGATCATTCTGCGCTGCAGGTACCCGCTTTGCGAAGTACGGACCGCTGTATCAACAAGTCCTTCCCTGCCACCAATGGCGTGGAAGAAGAACTCTGTCGGATTGAGGCCGCCCTTGTAACTGTGAGCGATGAACCCGTGGGCATCAGCACCGCGGTCACCTTTCCTGAAGTGCGGGAGCGTCCGGTCATCATACCCACGGACGATGCGCTCACCACGAACAGACTGCTGCCCAATGCAGCCTGCCATCTGTGTCAGGTTCAGCATCGAACCTCGTGCACCGGATACTGCCATTACGACAGCGCTGTTGCCAAGGCCAAGGTGACGGCCGGCTATCTGACCTGTCAGGTCACGGGCTTTTCCCAGCACCTGCATAATCTGCATCTCAAGCGTCTCTTCAACCGTACGCCCGGGCATTGGTTCAAGCTGCCCGTCCTCGTATATCTTAATACGTCGCGTGACATCAGATGCTACGTTGTTAAGCACTTCGTCAATCTGGCCGTACTCGGTTTTGGACAGGTCTTCATCATCGATACCAAACGAGAACCCGTCATACATAATGGCACGGATCGAGAGTTTTGTTAAGTCATCGATGAAATCTGCCGCACGACGCATACCGTAATGACGAATTATGCGATTGACGATCTGGCCATCGAAGGCACCAATCGCCTTCTTGTCGATTGTACCAACTTCTAAAATACCATCTATGATTCGCACATATGCGTCACGTTCACACATTTCCTTTTCACAGGTATCGCAGTTCTGGCATGAGCTTGCCCTGAAGACCATGTTCAACTGGTCAGGCAGGATCATGGAAAAAACCTGCTTATTACTCCAGTACTGGATACCATCCTCTTCTTTTCCATGAGGCGGCATATGCTCAACGTGCGCATACCGGAGCAGGTAGAGCGCTTCTTCCTTGGTGAACCAGCGGACACCATGCGTGAGCATGAAAATCCCCGACACGTGATCGTGGATACCCCCGATAATCGGTCCGCCAAAACGGGGTGACAGGATGTTTTCATGTACGGAGAGGAGAATAGTTGCCTCAGCCCGCGCCTCTTCGGTCTGCGGGACGTGCATATTCATTTCATCACCATCAAAGTCTGCGTTATAAGGCGGGCAGACAGCCGGGTTAAGCCGGAAGGTTTTGCCTTCCATGACCTTGACCCGGTGTGCCATGATACTCATCCGGTGCAGCGATGGCTGGCGGTTGAAAAGCACTACATCGCCATCCCGAAGCTGACGTTCTACAGTATAGCCGGGTTCAATCATATCAGCAATGGTGTCAAGATTACCATCAGCAAGCCGGAGCCTTCGGTTGTCCGGGCGGAGCACGTAGTTTGCACCGCAGGGTGCGTTGACATCCGGGCGGAGTGGACCGTTCCGCACGATTTGCCTGAGTTCATCAATATTGTGGATGGTAACCCGGACAGGAATGGTCATCTCGTTTGCAACCGCACGCGGGACACCCACCTGAGATACCGAGAGGTTCGGGTCAGGTGAAATAACGGTACGGGAGGAGAAGTTCACCCGTTTGCCAGAGAGTGAGCCACGGAACCGCCCATCCTTGCCTTTCAGGCGTTGGGAGAGCGTCTTTAAGGGTCTGCCACTACGGTGACGTGCCGGGGGACAGCCTGCTACTTCATTATCAAGGTATGTCGTGACATGGTATTGTAAAAGTTCCCAGAGATCTTCGATGATCAACTGGGGCGCCCCTGCATCCTGATTTTCCTTGAACCGCTGATTGATACGGATGATGTCTACGAGCTTGTGGGTGAGATCATCTTCCGAACGCTGTCCATTCTCAAGAATAATCGACGGACGCATCGTAACCGGCGGGACGGGAAGTACCGTGAGAATCGTCCACTCGGGACGGGCAACATCGGGGTTGATACCGAGCGGGATCAGATCCTCATTGGGGATCTTTTCCATGCGTGCCCGTATGTCAGCGGGAGTGAGTTTGTGCTCAACTTTCTTGCCGTCCTCTACCTTCACTTCTGAAAATGTAGTCGGTTTCTCGAAGTTTATCTTCAGCTGCTGGTCACCGCAGTGCGGGCAGATGCGCTCTTTTTTCACATCCTTTTCTGATAGCAGTTCACCGGTTTGATCATCTTCAGTACCGACCACTTTTTGAATTTCATCCGGGCTCAGGAGCACACGCCCGCATGCACGGCAGGTGACACGCAGCAGTTTCCTGATCAGGCGCGTATAGCCCACATGAATTACCGGTTTGGCAAGTTCGATATGCCCGAAATGTCCGGGGCACTCGCTCGCTTTCTGGTCGCAGGTCTTGCACCTGAGACCAGGATCGATGACGCCGAGGTTCAGATCCATCAGACCCTGTGGGTACGGGAACCCGTCATCATCGTACGTATCCGCCCAGATGATCTTCCTTACACTCATTTCGCGGATTTCTTTTGGGGATAGCAATCCGAATTCAATTCGTCCAATTCGTTTTGGGCTTGGCATGGCACACCTCCTTTAAACCACGTCTTGCAGTTTCAATCTGGGGGCAATCCCCATGCTCTTCATTTCATCCAGCAGAAGCTTAAAGGCGTAACTCATCTCGACAGAATGTATATCAGTCTCATTACCGCAGGCAAGGCACCGGGTCATGTTGCGCTTGCGATCCAGCATTGCAACCATCCCACAATGAGCACAAACATATTCCTGAACTTTATCAGATTCATCGAGCAAACGTTCTTTAAGTGCCATTGCTGCACCGTGACCGATCATAACATCACGCTCCATTTCACCAAACCGGAGACCGCCTTCACGGGCCCTGCCTTCTGTTGGCTGGCGGGTGAGCACCTGCACCGGTCCGCGTGAGCGTGCGTGCATCTTTGAAGATACCATGTGGTAGAGTTTCTGGTAGTAGATGACACCCACGTACACATCAGCCTTGAATTGCTTACCGGTGAGGCCATCATACATGATTTCACGCCCGTTGTGGGAGAAACCTAGTTTTTTGAGTGATGAACGTATATCAGCTTCACTCTCTCCGCGGAATGCTGTACCATTAATCCGACGCCCCTGGAGAGCTCCGACTTTACCGCCGATCATTTCAAGCATATGCCCAACGGTCATCCGACTTGGGATCGCATGAGGGTTAATGACGAGATCGGGACACAGTCCGCTCTCAGTGAAGGGCAAATCTTCCTGATGGGTGATCAACCCGATGACACCTTTCTGACCGTGCCGGGATGCAAACTTATCGCCGACTTCCGGGATACGCAGGTCACGGGTCCGCACCTTGACGAGCCGGGAACTGTTCTCTCCTTCGGTTATAATCACGGTATCGACAATACCATGTTCGTTGCTCCGCATGGTAACCGAAGTATCTCGTCGTTTCTCAACGGCAATGAGTTCTCCGGTCGGTTCTTCAAGAAACCGGGGAGGAGAGGTTTTCCCGATCAGTACATCTTTTTCTGCAACAACTGTTTCAGGATTAATCACACCGTCTTCGTCCAGGTTCTTGTACGAATCGGAACCGTGCGCTCCGGCGACATCCTCTTCAGGAACTTCAATCCGGTCGATCTGGCCACCGGGGTACCGACGTTCTTCCCCTTCATAGGTTCGGAAGAAGTGGGAGCGTCCCAGGCCTCGTTCAATGGATGCCTTGTTGAAGATGAGAGCATCTTCAATGTTGTACCCTTCGTAAGATAGAATAGCAACGACAAAATTCTGCCCTGCCGGACGATCATCCGAACCGATCAATTCCGACGTCTGGGTGTGGGTTAAGGGTTTTTGCACGTAATGGAGCAGGTGACCACGGGTATCAGGACGCAGCTTCATATTAGCTGCACCAAACCCGAGAGCCTGCTTGACCATGCCTGCCCCCATCGTTACACGCGGACTTGCATTATGCTCCGGGAACGGGACATGCGCAGCACCGATACCCAGTATGAGGGATGGGTCGATCTCGAGATGGGTATGATCCGGCGTCATATTCTCCGGGTTCATCGCGATGAGGAGATCTTCTTCTTCTTCTGCATCAATAAACTCGAGCAACCCACGCTGGACAAATGAGTTCATGTCAACTTCTTTTTTGGCCAGTTTTGCAAGGTCTTCGTTCGTGATGAGTGGTTCACCCCTCTTCAGGACGATGAGCGGACGACGGGCCCGGCCATGATCCGTGAGAATTACAACATCGCCGTTGTATTCCTTGTGTGAAACATTCAATTCAGATGATATGGCACCCTGCCGACGCATGGACCGGATGTTAGCCACAAGGGCTTTTCCATCATCGTCAAGCCCGATAAGTGCTCCATCAACAAACACGCGTGACTTCTTCATCATGTTTCACCCCGTATTTGCTCAACACCAAGATTATATAAGAGCCGCATGACTTCCGCTTTATCATCAACACCTTTGGATATCTCGACCATCTGGGCAAAGTTCTTGACCAGACCACAATTCGGACCTTCAGGTGTTTCGCTCGGACAGATCCGTCCCCACTGGGTCGGGTGGAGGTCACGAGCTTCAAAATGAGGCTGCGAGCGCGAAAGTGGTGAGATAACACGACGCAGGTGGGAGAGTACTGCCATATGATCGACACGATCAAGCAGCTGGGAAACCCCGGTTCTTCCACCTACCCAGTTACCGGTTGCAAGCGGGTGCAAAAGCCGCTCGGTGAGCACATCAGCCCGGACCGCCGTGGCGATTGACAGATCGCGGTGGCGCATACTTGCACGCTCAAGCTGATATTTGATATCCCGTGTAAGCCGGTTAAGGGATATACGGAAGAGATCCTCCATAAGATCCCCGGCAAGTTTCAGCCGTTTATTGGAGTAGTGGTCCTTATCATCAATCCTGCGTTTGTTTAAGACGAGATCAAAACACGCCTCTGCCATGCGTCCCAGAAAGTGACCCTTTGCAAGTCGTACGGATAGCACAGCTTCCTGGTATCCCTCGTCACCATCCTTTAAGTTTGCAGGCATCGAGTAATTAAGATGGGGCAGGAGATAATTGTCCAGCACGAACTCCGCCCGCTTGCGTTGGTAATCCTTCGTCTGGTTCGGTGCAAGCTTCTTACCGACATACATAATACCGCCATCGACAGAATCGCACTCGCTCTCTTCTAAATTCTGCATCATGAACGTGAGGATATCCTCCTCTGGAGAAACCGCAGTCACGACTTCCTGATCGTTCGTCATCCCCAGTGCACGCATGAGATCGACAAATTTAAGGTGCCCTGCAACTGACGGGAATGAAACCTCAAGCAGGTTCTTTTTATTACGCTCGACAACAACCAGTGCACGGTATCCGCGGAACTGTGAAAAGACTTTTGCAACGTAGATGCGCTCGCTATACCGCTCGGTAAACTCGGTCATGATCTTGTTGGATGCAAGATCTTCAAGCGTCATGAGCACACGCTCAGTGCCGTTGACAATGAAATAGCCCCCCGGATCAAATGCGTCTTCCCCGTGAGAGACCCGCTGCGCATCGTCGTTCCCATACAGGTTGCAGTTAAGAGATCCTACCATGATCGGTAACTGCCCGATTGTCGTGATGATAGGTTCCTGGCGTTCATCCCCATGCACAAGCGTAAGGCCTAGCTGGATTGGTGCTGCATACGTAAGATTGCGCAGCCTTGCCTCGCAGGGATACAACTCTCCCTGTGATCCATCTGCTTCCCTGACAAGCGGGCGTTTAACCGTAATCGTGCCCAGTTCCACCGATACGGGTTCATTGTTCTTCCCCCGGTTCTCGATATCAGTCTCGATAACCCGCTGCTCGTTGACCACTTTCTGAAGATTGTACTTTAGAAAATAATTGAATGAATCAAGTTGGTGGCGCGCAACATGCTCCCGTGAAAAATACGCCTTCGATAAAATACTTCTGTCAATCAGACTGACCACCTCAAAAATTATTTCTTCGGTCTCTTAATTACGAGACGATATCCTTCTGCCCTGCCGGCTGTATGACTCACCCGGACAATTCGTATAACATCGTCGACATTTGCGCCGATCGTTTTGACCGCTGGATCGTCATGGAAAATTTTAGGTAATTGTTCCGTAGTTATGTTGTAGTGGGAGAGGAGCGCCGATACCTCCGCCTCACTCATGATTTTATGGTCTGGCACCATCGCGTGCTTCAACACATTCAGTTTGGTGCTCAATGAAAAACCCCCTCATCAATAAATAAATTTCCTTTCAGATACATCACCACAAAAAACCCACGATTCCTCGTGGCAACGGGCCCGGAGGGATTTGAACCCCCGACCACCTGGTTAAAAGCCAGGCGCTCTACCAAACTGAGCTACGAACCCAAGACAAACTAAGATGTACAGCATTATAACAATGCCAAAAGACTATATAAAGATTATCCATACTATAAATTATATTCAGACCATTTTTTCCAATAAGTTACACAGACTTTAGATCTTTTTCATTTAATGATTATCGATTGGGAACTTTTTTCATCATTATTTTTTTTCATCATTATTTATCGCAGGCAGATCCTTTTGATTTACCTCACGCAAGGGGAATGCATACCACAGGAGTGTTTTATCACTATACGCAGATTTGGCATGAAGATTTCAATAATGATCTTTAACATCAGAGATGTGACCGCAGGTTTCATGGCTGATTTTTTCAGCCTCAATACTTCTCCTGAGCGCAGAATACGTATCGATACCTGCAGTAGCGAGAGTAGCTCATCAACCCCCTCATAGGAACGATTCGGCTTGAGCCAAATGCGCTTTAAGAACGCGACAGGACCATCAGCGATAGTGTGGATTTCATCGGAGATCCCGATTGTGTGTTCCAGGGTACTCCTCGCTGATGCTGATCAATTTACTGCAATGCGGTGCATTAATGACAAAAATCCGGGGGATTAAATACACAATAGTTAATTTCAGAGTAAAATTCAAAGATTTACTAAAAAATTGACTCCGGGAATTATTTGGGCGAGGTTGTTCCCGAGAGTTCCCCTTTTATTTGCTGAAGCCGGTCCTCCTGGAACTTAATATTCATCTCCATGCTCTTGATCGCTCCAGATATCTCATCATTGACCCTGACTTTTGAATCATCGAAATTATACGTTGTCTCGAGGATCTTCATAAGCCGCTTGTTTACATCGATGCTTTTACTTAATCGGGCATATTCTGTAATAATCTCTGCATCAAACCCGGATTGTTTTGCAATATCCATATCAGATTTAATTGTCTGTCGCCTGTTGAGGACATGCTCGATCGCATCGTACAATTCGCGGTGAGTGATTGGTTTTAATACGTAATCTTCAATATAAATTCCATATTCCTGAGCTTCTGCGGGGGTGAGCTGTTTTGCCGTGAGCATAAGCACCGGAATCTCCTTTGTCTGGCGGTTCTCCTTGATCCGCTCCAGAGTGTCCCATCCGTCAATCGGTTCCATCATGATGTCCAGCAGGATCAGGTCCGGAGTCACCGTTTTTAAGATCTCAATACATTCCTCACCGCCATATGCAGCAACAGTACGGTAACCCCCCCGCTCCAGCATGGTGACAAATACATCGACGATGAATGGACTGTCATCGACAACAAGGATAGTATACATCACATCACCTCACCAATCGTCTTTGCAACCGCGAGCATCTGGTTATGGACTTTTGATAAATCTACCCTGTCTTTGATAATAGCTGCGATAAGAAAATTTTCCCCTGCACCTACTACCATAACAGAAGTGTCCTGTGCACGGATAGCGACCGACTCCAAAGATTTCATGTTAATAATGCCTCCGACCGACTCAGCAGATGCAAGGATGGTTGCAGAGAGGGCTCCAAACCAAGGCTCGTTTAGCTCCCGGTCAAAATATTTTCCTGCAATTATCCCGTCCCGGGAAACAAGGGCACATGCTTCAACCCCATCTATTGATTGAATCTTATCAATAAATGTAGAGATTTTCTCTTTTAACATAATCCGGCACCTGCTGCACTACCCTTTGTAATTCATAATACCTGATTGGAACATATATACATATCTTTTTTTGGCTCGATATATGAGATACAGGAGAAAAAATCAAGGTAATGGATACTGAATTGAAAATTTAAAAAAAAAAAGAACTGAACCGTTCAAACGGTTATATGTCTGATGAGTATACCTGATTTCCTGAATGCAACTATTTCCCTTTTTTTGCTATGACAAGATAAATAAATGAAATGAACCAATAGTAAGAGAGCGGGGCCATAGGGTAGCCTGGCCATCCTAGGAGACTGGGGGTCTTCTGACCTGAGTTCAAATCTCAGTGGCCCCATTTCTGATGATGTTTTTTTGGTTGTTGTTATGAAGATTACCGAACAATGCATTGACTGTTTACTTTCCCGCGTGAAACTTGAATGTACATTGTGTCACGCTAATCCTCCTCTCACAGACAAAACAATGAAAGAGTGCAGCAGGGTGATGAACGAAATTCGTTCCGCACCGCTCAGCCATCCCCAGATCGCAAGCCGTATCCATCGCAGGGCTTGTGATATGCTGGGAAATTCCGATCCATTCGCAGAACTCAAAGCTCTGGGTAACCAACAGGCAATGGAAGTCTGTAATGAGGTCCGCGAAAACCTGTCAACATTTCGCGATTATGTTCTCGCATCAGTAATCGGTAATACCTTTGATTATGGGGTGAAAGGCCATATCGTTGAAGAAAATTTTTCTGTTTTTTTCCAGAGGGAATTTGCACAAGGGCTCACCATTGATGATACCGAAAAAATTTTCCCCCTCTGTTCCCGTGTTGTATATCTGAGCGACAACTGCGGCGAAATTGTTCTCGATCGTCTCTTGATCGAATACCTCAAGACACAGGGCTCTCATGTTACTCTTGCTGTCAAAGAAGCCCCGATTCTCAATGATGCAACATTGAGGGATGCTCAGGAACTGGGACTTGACAAACGTGTTGATCTTCTCACGACAACAGGTGGAGGAGCAGAGATCGGTATATGTAGGGAAAATATTCCTGAAGATCTTCGGGATGCTATAGCAAAGTGCACGATCATCATCGCAAAAGGGATGGCAAATTTTGAGTCCCTGTCCGAGATGAACAATCTCCCGCCGGTTGCTTATCTGATGGCAGCGAAATGCAAACCAGTTGCTGATGAAGTGGGGGTTCCTGTAGGGTCGAAGATCGCGCTGTTACGTACCTGACATCAGCAACTTCTTTTTTTCACCCTGCATCCCATAAGGCTTTATCCGTACATTCTGATCATTGATCATGGTACTTCTTGCAGGTATTGACATTGGATGGCTGCTCATCATGAGCGGGGCCCTTTTCCTCCTGGTTGAAGTATACAGTCCGGGTTTTTTTGCGGCGGTACCTGCGACCGTGATGATCTTTTTGGGCATTTTATTTCTGCTGGGAGTGGATGTCTTCAGCTCGGGCTGGGGTGTTGTATTAGGTGTAATAATCGCAATCGGTGCAGCAGGGTTGACTGTATGGTTGTACGGGAAGATTACACCCGACGAAAGTCCGACGACCATCAGCCGCGATTCCCTGATTGGTCTGGAAGGGAGCGTGAAAACACGTGTTGATGCAACAACAATTTCCGGTAAGGTTCTTATTGCAAGCACTGAATGGAGTGCACGCTCAACTGGATCCGAAATCCCACCGGGAAAAAAAGTAAAAGTTGTTGATTCACAGGGTGTGCATATCATAGTAGAAGAGGTGAATTAACATGGCAGTTTTCGAAACACTTATCGTTATATTTTTGATCCTTGTTATCGTCGCCATTTTTGCAAAAGGCGTCGTGATTGTACAGCCATACGAACAGGGACTCCATATCCGGCTCGGGCAGTATGTAGGGAGGTTGAATCCCGGTTTCCGCTGGATAATACCGTTTATCAGCGATGTGATTAAACTCGATCTCCGCACCCAGGTGATGGATGTCCCCAGCCAGGAAGTGATCACCAAGGATAACTCTCCCACCAATGTGGATGCGATCGTGTACGTACGGGTGACCGATCCGGAGAAAGCGTTCTTCGAAGTCACGAATTATCGTCTGGCGACCGTAATGCTCGCCCAGACCAGCTTAAGGGGCATCATCGGCGATATGGAGCTCGATGAGGTGCTCTATAACCGTGATGTGATCAACACAAAACTCCGCGATATTCTCGACCGTGAGACCGACCAGTGGGGAGTCAAGGTCGAGCGGGTGGAGATAAAAGAAGTCGATCCGGTCGCTGCAGTGAAGAATGCAATGACCGAACAGACCGCAGCAGAACGTGCACGGCGTGCGGCAATCCTGAGGGCGGACGGGGAGAAACGTTCTGCGATCCTCAAGGCAGAAGGTCTCCGGCAGTCCATGATCCTTGAAGCCGAAGGTGAACGGCAGAGTAAGGTGCTGCGTGCAGAAGGAGAGCGGCTCTCACGGATCCTTCAGTCGCAGGGAGAGGCACAGGGACTTCGGATCCTTTCAGTGGGTGCAGCACCGCTCGACAACCGGGCGATGACGGTGCTCACGTTAAACGCACTTAAAAACATGGCAGATGGCCAGGCTACCAAGATTATCTTCCCGTTCGAGCTCTCACAGCTGATCCGGCAGGGGGCAAAATTCCTCGGGGCAACTGAAGAGACGATAGAAGAGGTTGCGGGACGCCCGGTGATGAACGAAACCATCCTTGGTGATATGCCTCAGCGTGAAGAGGTGAACGCAATCTTAAAAGAGATCAAGGATGCAGTCCCGAAAGTCTCGGTAGATGAACTCAAAGATACCAGTAAACGCAAACTTGCAATGGACGAGGAGAAAGTTGAGTGAATACCAAAACCTGGGGAGAAGATTAACCCCGGTTCACTCGCTATAATCCTCTTTTTTTATTTCACGAAAATAGAAGGTGCCGGATAGTTTTTACCAGATATTCATCTATACCGTGGTAAGGCAGGGTTTATCCAAATTTCAAGGATACAATCGCAGCATCCCCCTATATTTTTATCCTGGGTGTAGCCGGGGACAGTGGGTCCGGGAAAAACTCAATCACTTACGGTATACAGGCCATCTTTGACAAGGATAAGGAACCTAAAAAATATTGTTTCCCCTACCGTACGCCCGGATCAGGGACAACCTGCGCTCAACCCGACGGCAAATCATAGTGAGCGTCCTGGACATGACTTTATCGTGCTCAAACAGGAGGTGCCTGCATGAAAACTTCTGATCCGGAGATCTATGACATAACAAAGACGATAATTGGCAACCGGAAACGCATACATACTATCAGCCCGGGTAATGGCACCGGGGGATGTTACCCACTTTACCTCGTGATTGAATTATATATGGAGCAGGTAGGGAAGCGCGATCAGCGAGACCAGCACGACCAGCATCAGGTAGGAGACCGCACTGGTCACGTACCCGGAATATTTTAAGAGCCCGCGGCGATCGAGGAGGCGGTCAACACCTTCTTTAAAGATATAACCGCCATCCAGCGGCACCATCGGTATTGCGTTGAATATCCCGACATTGATGTTGATCCAGCCGCACCAGAAGAGCAGGTGAATGACACCCCAGAAACCCTCGAATGGCACCTTGTAGTAGATTGTATCGGGAGTCTCGAATGCAAGAATGCGGAGGAACTGTACACCAGAGTCATTTGCGAAGGGGACGATCAGGAACTGGAAAAACCCAATCGGTGATAACATTCCCTGAATCACTGACAGGACTGCTGTGCCATCATAGTACTCAACACCCATGAATCCACTCGTCCTGTCCGGAATATCACCAGGCCAGGTAGTAAGAGTAAGTGGGTAATCCTTCACGATTTTATCTTTTTCAACAGTGAGGGTCAGCGTATTTCCGGGTTTTGTTGTATTCAGGATAGTCGAAACATCAGCCCGACTGTTGACCGGAACTCCATTTACTGCAGTTACTATCGAGCCGGGAGGAATACCAGCACTGGCAGCGGGATAATCCTTGTATACACCGTGGATGATCGGCTGGCCGATAGGAATTACCAGCCCCATGCAGAGAATGAGCAGGACAAAACAGGAAAATCCCACAACAAGGTTGTTGGTAATCCCGGCCCCGAACATGCGGACCTTGGCCATTCCTTTAGTTTTGTCAAGTTCTTCTTCATCGGGCTCTATAAAAAACCCGATGGGGATGACTGCAATGAGCGCCCCCATAGTCTTTACTTTGATATTCTCAACGCGACAGAGAATCGCGTGCCCGAACTCATGAATGGCAATGGTGATAATGAACGCAAGCCAGACCGCAAGGGTGGATGGAACATACTCATTGATACCAGGGAGGAGCAGGATATTCTGCGGCTTGTAGATCCCGGTGGGTTCCGGCTGGACGAGGAGCGTGTAGCGGACAGAAATAAAGAGCATCAGGGTGATGAAGACCGAAACGATTATGACGGCTATAACCCCGGCAGTCCCGTAGAGCCGAAAGAACGTGCGGAATGCGGCAAATTTGTCAAAAAAACCGACACGGTTTGTCTTTATCGCCATAATCGGGCCATAAAAGACGATGTGCTCCTCCCAGAGTTTATTCCGGTGGATGACGAACGCTATCACTGCATAGGCGGCAACCAGAAGAATGAGTATGAGGAGCCAGTCCATTCCAGTACTATGGCATTGCAGGGCTGATAAAGTATTCACCCGGGGCAAATAGGGAGCTGATTAAAAAAATCCGTTAAAAATCTCTCAAACTGCTCTGTGTCTTTTTTGTAAGGATCGCGCTGACAGTCTTCCAGCTCTTCCGGGCAATGGGAGGCGGGACGCGGTGCTCGTCAATATAAGAATTCAGGAACCGGATGGTGACCGGATCCGAGGGATACCCACTTCCGATTTCTCCATATTTTTTTGAAAGCGCAGCAATCGCCCGATCGCGGGTGACTTTTGCGACAATGCTTGCAGCAGAGACTACTTTGAATGTCTGGTCAGCGTGATGCTCAGATACGATCTCACAGGCTTGTTCAAGGTGGCTTTTCACCGTATCTGCATACCGGATCGCGTTCACGTCACATGCGTCAACATAGGCCAGAGTGGGTGAAAGTTTGTCAATGACCCGTGCATGTGCCCGGGCAACGCAGGCATTCATGGTCATTCCCATGCGAATCTCATCAATTTCGTGCGCTTCAATGCGTACCGTTACAACTCTGAACCGTTTCCTGATGATGGCATAAAGGCGTTCTCTCACTTTGGAGGAGAGCAGTTTGGAGTCATTTACCTCAAAATCAGAGAATACATCCTCCGAAGATACGCCAACAGCAGCTACTACCATCGGTCCCAGCACGGATCCCTTTCCTGCCTCATCCACTCCGCAGATCACATGGATTGGTTAATGCGCAAATTATTTCAATGCCGATGATGGTAACCGGTAGTTATGTATATTATTATCGTGGGGCTCGGGGGAATCGGGAGGAACCTGGCAAAACATGCAGTTGAACACGGAAACAATGTTGTTGTCATCGATCAGGAGGAATCCCGGTGCAGCGATGTTCTCGAGCACTATGATGTACTGGCTGTAACGGGCAATGCGACTGATAAGACAACACTTGAGGAGGCCGGGATTGAACGGGCGGATGCCCTGATTGCCACTACGGGCGATGATTCGGTCAACCTTATGACCTGCTGGCTCGCAAAAAAGTTCCGCGTTCAAAACGTTGTTTCGATCGTAAACCAGTCATCACACTCAGATTTTTTTAAAGAAGTCGGCGTCAGGATCAGCGAGAATCCTGACGAGCTCGTTGCGTCACGACTCTACTACTGGACCCAGAACCCCCAGCTCCAGCAGCTCGCCTCAATTCCCGGAGGGACTATCTTTGAAATAGTTGCCGAGCAGGGTGCACCCATTGTCGGGCATGAAATCCGTGAACTCAAGATAAAAGATTTCGTATTCATTGCAATCCGCAGGTCCGGGGGTGAACTGATCATTCCAAGTGGTAATGTCAAAATTCAGCCGAATGATATATTCACGGTCTTCACAAAAAAAGAAGCAGAAGGAGACTGCCTGCGACTCCTCAATAAACAACTCAAAAAATCAGCGGATTGATGCTGCGAGCGCGCCCAGCTCGAGCATCAGTTTAGGGTTCACCATCATAATTTCTTTTATTAAGGATAGTGTGGTGAACTCCTTAAGATTCAGTTTTGAAACGGAGTGGATGATCTCGTTTAGTTTTGTATCGGGTTGTTTGATTAAGTATTCCTTGATGTGGTAATTACGTTCTATGGATTTGCCCATCTTTGATGCCCGCCAGGTTTTGTCATACACCATGAGTGCAGTTTTCGAAACATCGCCCTTCCCTATACATTCAGCCGCAACATCAGCGGCAAGTCTTCCGGTATACATGCTGTTGTAAATCCCGCCACCCGTGAGAGGATCCACGACCCGGGCTGCATCACCGGTAATTATCAGGCCATCTGCTACTGTACAGGCAAGAGGACGGCAGACAGATACTCCACCGGCAATATATTCGATCTGTTTTCCTGACGGGAATGTCTTTTTCACAAACCTTTCAAGGTAGTCCTTCGCACGGTGTCCTTCCCCGCTCTTTTTGCCGGAAATACCTATCCCGACATTTGCAGATCGTTTGCCTTTCGGAAAAACCCAGAGATACCCTTCTGGTGCAACTTCGTTGCCCAGATAAAAGACGGTCGAGTGCGCATCGATGTCGATATCTGCTATAACATACTGGACAGAACTCATGATCTCACTGACGGGTACTGTAGTATCAATACCGCACCACCGGGAGAATTTTGATTCAACACCATCGGCAGCAATGACTACCTCGGCAGTAATATTCGTTACTTGTCCGCAGCGCTCAATCTTTGCCCCTTTGACAAATCCTTTCTCAATAATAGGCGATGATGCACGGGTCTTAACTACAACATCTGCCCCGGCCTCTGCCGCCTTCCAGACAAGCTCACGGTCGAAGAATTTTCGGTCGAGGATATAACCAACCTTATTACCTGCGAGCTCAGATTCGAGTTTCATCAAAAACCCATCAGGAGCGACAATGCTCGCACCGGTCATTTCGGCAGAAATCCACCGTGGGTCGGGATCCATGAACTCATGAAGGGCTTCTCTTCCTATACCCTCGGCACAGCGTACGGGTGTACCGATTGCCGGACGTTTTTCGATAATGCATGCAGAGAGACCTTTCTCAACTGCAGTTTTTGCGGTGAGCGCTCCTGCCGGACCTCCCCCGATGACTAAAACATCGTACTTATTTTTCATGCACGACCTCCAGCGCACCCAGGGGGCATACTTTTGCACAGATTCCGCAGCTCGTGCAGCTCTTCTCTACGCAGAGGTATGCATCAATCAATTCAAGGGTGCCTTCCGGGCAGACTGATACACAACATCCGCAATATCCACAGATATCCCGATGTATTTTAAGCATTGAATGATCATGTTGGCTTTTTCCTTCATTAATAGTTACGATTAGCGGATTTCATCTCCCGTTATTAACCATACGATCACTGTTATCGCTTCGTCAAACCCCGGAAGAACACGTGAGATAATTCGCACGAATTCCAATAAGTAACCGAACCGGATCAGGGAACCTTTTTTGGGGGGATTCTATGCCTGTTCAGGGGTATTACGCTGCTGCCGGGTTAACAACCCTCCCGATGAACAGGATGGTTCCGGTCTCATTGTCCTGTATCAGGAACAGGAACGGGTGGTCAGCCCGGAATTCGGGGAGGGGGTTTTCCGGAACAGCAGCACTCAGTCTCATGACAACGGCAGTCGCGGCAGCAGCTTCAGTCCCCTCTTCGTTCACATCCACAAACGCTTTGTGGATTACGTCACCGATCAAGAGGTTTTTCGTACCGTCCATTCCGGAGAAATCAGCCGCAGGGGAAAACGCCATCGGCATCCCCATAGCAGCCAGTGGTTCGGGCAACCGGTATTCTGTCTCCATCGTAAACTTCGGGAACCAGACCTTCACGCGCTGCGACTCCAGCTCCCCGGTTATCAACGGGAGCGCTTTGGGATCAAGGGCGCTTTCTGCCGGGGATAGGCTGTTGCCCTTCGGGAGCAGGACAATCATGGAAAGCTGCTTTCCGCTGGTATGCTCGTACGGCATCTCCAGCACCTGCAGGTCAGCTGTCTCTGCATACCGGAATATGGCATTCTCATCGGTCCTTTCCATCATGGTGACACGCGTCGTTTTGTCACTGGTTACTCTGAAGTCGTCATCGGCGGTCTTGTTGGTATCAAACTGTTTCACCCACGTCCCTTTGAAATAGACGGCATTGGTGATCACGAGCCGGGTCAGCGGATCAATCACGCCGGCAGGTATCAGGTCTTTAATCTTGTTATTGGTCTTTTCTTCCACCCACTGGTTGATCGTAATCCGTGAGTCCTCCGGCTTGTTGATGAAATCGAGGTTCGTCGTGTTTGCAGAATACCACCGATCAGCAGTACCTGCGTAATCCGTGAGGAACGGGTACGTCTTCTCCGCCCAGAGAGCATTTGCTGTCCGGAGGGTGTAACTGGCATCGCCGCTGTTGATGCCGGTGATGATCCCGGCGAACCCCTGTTGTCGTCCGGCATCATCCCGGGGAAAGTGGAATACGGATTGGATCTCGTCAGCAGTCGTGCCGCAGGCGCCTTCGTATGTTATTGCAAGTGCCGACGAGATGGAGAACGGTGAGAAGAAGACGTTCTTTCCCGTGTTATCCGGATCCTGTGTGAGCTGCAAATACAGTTCTGTCGCAAACCGGTTGTTTGCATCGGCGATATCCTTTTCATTGCTTGAAACCAGGCCGGGTGTAACAGTCACCTGCGGGGTCCCTGTGGTTGCCTGCGGTGTGGGGGTCGAGCCAGGGATTACCTTCGAATCCGGACTGCCGGTGCACCCTGCAAGGACAATAACACAGAGCAGAATTACTGCCGCAAGGGTACCTATGCCAAGAGTGTTTCGTTCCATGGCAGAACGTTTGTCAGCCGGTCTGGTTAAATATGGCGTTAAGTGCGAAAATTTTCGCGGTTATCCTGCCAAATGGAAAAACCCATAGTATTGTACGCGTAAATGCAGCTTTGACACAGGCTTATCCAAGCGAGAATGTACCATACTTTCCACCACCACCCGGATGCAGGGTAACATGCCCGCTCCTCAGGGCTTCAATTGCGTCAGCGGTTTTTGCATGGATGGTGCGGATATCGGCAACCGGAGCGTTGATAAGCACCTCGATCTCGTTACCAAACGTACTGATGAAGCCCTCATAGAGAGAAGTGCACTTTTTCGTTCGGGACGTGGATGTACCTTCCATTGTCTGGATGATCTGGCCCAGCGGGATGATATGGAGGTAGGGTGGGCGCGGACTATGCGTACCGACAGAAGAAAGTTCCCGGGCACGATCGGATACCCCTTTTTTTATGATCCCGCTGTCTTCCGGGCACCGCCATGTGTTCTGTATTGCTTCCTCAAGGGAGTATTGGGTGAAGCAGCGGGTGCAGGCTGTGCGGTTGTACTTCCCTTCTTCCGGGAAGAACCCGGCGTTCATCTCAATAGCTCCGTTCCTCACGCATGCGAGCACATCTTTGACCGTGAGATGCGCGAGCCGTAGCCTGTTGAACTCCCGTCCGATCTTGTCGGGCCGGGGGCTATGGGCATCGGAGTTGGTGAGGAAAGGAATGGTCTCAAGATCCGCAATAGCCGCACCGTACGAATTGTCCGCTGAAAGACCCAGCTCGAGGAAATCGATCGGTTCGCTGCCGTAACAATCGGCAACACGATCAAAATACGCGTACATCGAGGTCCAGGGAGTGAACGCATGCGCAGGACCAACAATTGCACCGACTTCGTGCGCACATTGCGCGATTTTCTCACCGGACAGGTAGACATGTGGCCGGCCACTGGTGAGAAAACTTTTACACGTTCCTTTAAAAAGTCTCTGCAGTTCATTGAACTGAGAAAAATCCTCTGCCATGATCAGGTGGTGCACCCGCCGTTCATCCTCCACTTCGGCGGTCGGGACAATGACAATCCCCGCTTCGTTCTCCAGAAAGGGTTCCCATGTCTTCCGCCATGTTGGGTGGAGGGCATCACCGGTGCCAAGCACCTGGATGCCCTTTGTCGTGCAGGCTGACACCAGGTGCTCCGGTTGCATAAAGCGGGAGACCGCAATCGAATACGGGGAGTGAATGTGCAGGTCGGCATTCGCGAACATTGTTACCAATGTGGTTGCCTGTGACAGGATATAAAGTGAAAGACTTGCTCCACCATAGCAATGGGAGACAGGATTTCAAAGGAGGATCCTTCCCGTTTCGTCGTTTGTAACGGGATAGAGAACATCGGAAATGATTTTTAGGGTTCAGCCAAGCCCTGCCGGCATCGCCAGAGGAGATCGGTGAGATACGATATTAAAAAATTGCGGGCATGGCGTGCGGAGTGCCATAATCAGAGCCAGTGATCCCCCGCCTCACCCCGGTTAAACCAGGGTCTTTTGCGGATTATTGAGATGCTTTTTTGCAGCGGGTGTGACCTCCCTTCCATGGGGAGTGCGTTTGATAAACCCGACCTGAATCAGGTAAGGTTCATACACATCCTCGATGGTCCGAACCTCTTCTCCCACAGAGATCGCAATGGTCTTCACCCCGACCGGGCCTCCATCAAAGTCCTTGGCAATGATCGAGAGAATTCGCCGGTCCAGTTCATCCAGGCCGAGCTCATCGATCCGCATCATGGAAAGCGCGTTGGAGGTTATCTCCCGCGTGATGGTCCCATCCCCTTTGACAATAGCAAAATCCCTCACTCTCCGCAGCAGCCGGTTGACAATCCGAGGTGTCCCCCGGCTCCTCTTTGCTATCTCCTCAGCACCATCGCCCGTTATCGGGATCTTCAGGATGGAAGCGCTCCGCGTCACAATCTTTACCAGTTCGCCGGGAGAATACAGGTCAAGCCGTGATAAAATCCCGAAGCGATCCCGGAACGGGGAGCCTAAAAGCCCTTGTTTTGTGGTTGCCCCGATAAGCGTGAAATGTTCGAGGTTCAGCTTTATCGAGCGTGCACTCGGCCCTTCGCCTATCATTACATCGATAAAGAAATCCTCCATAGCAGGGTACAGCATTTCTTCGACAACCGGGTTTATCCGGTGGATTTCATCGATAAACAGGATATCTCCCGATTTTAACGGGGTGAGAAGTGCAGCAATATCCCCCGGTTTTTCAAGTACCGGGCCGGTGGTAGCCCTGATATCAGCACCCATCTCGTGGGCGATGATATGCGCAAGCGTAGTCTTGCCAAGTCCCGGTGGCCCGGAGAACAGGAGGTGGTCTAAGGGTTCACCGCGTTTTTTTGCAGATTCAATTGCGATCTCTAACGTCTCTTTTACCTGGACCTGTCCGACAAATTCATCCAGCCGGGCCGGCCTGATGGTAAGATCGTCTGCTTCCTCTGTGAGTAGCCTGGGGGATATAATCCTCTCGGTCATGGCCTTACCGTTCCTTCAGTCTCGAGAGTGCAGCTTTAATGAGTTCCTGCACTGTTGGAGATTTCAGTGCGGGAGCCGCAGCATTGACTGCATCTCTTGATTCTTTTTCTGCAAACCCTAGCGATATCAGTGCGCTTACCGCATCGTGCACGGCAGGACTGCTCCTGCCGGTTTCACCGGATACTATCGTCCTGCCGACTTTCTTCATCTTGTCCCTGAGTTCTAAGATTAACCGTTTCGCACTCTTGGTGCCAATCCCGGAGATCCTGGTCAGGGCTTTTTCATCCTCGTTCAGGATTGCCATGGCGAAATCCTCGATCCCGACCTGGGAGAGGAGATTCATGGCAATCTGCGGGCCAATCCCGGAAACGCTGATAAGAATTCTGAAGATCTCCAGTTCACTCTGGTGCATGAAACCGTACAGCGTGACTGCATCCTCCCGGACCGACATATGCGTGAAGAGCTTTACAGGTTCCTTATTTTGCATCAGCAGCTGGAGTGCCGGCTGGGTTACCTGTACCTGATACCCGATGCCCTGAACATCGATTACCACCCACTTGTCCCCGGTCAGGACTGGTTCCCCACAGAGATGCGCTATCATTGTACTATCTCATGATATGGATATGACATAAGGCAATCGAAAGTGCATCCGCAGCATCATCGGGTGTGGGGATTTCGTCCAGACGGAGCAATCGTTTTATCATCTCCTGCATCTGGCGTTTGTCTGCACGACCTGATCCGGCGATCCCCAGCTTGATCTGGTTTGGCGTGTATTCCGCGATCGGGATATTTCGCTTTTCTGCTGCAAGAAGGATGACCCCGCGTACTTCACTTACTGCCATGGCCGATGAGATATTTTTTGAAAAAAATAACTTTTCAAGGGAAATGTGTGCAGGCTGATATTTCTCAAAAAGTGTTTCGACTGCTTCATATATTTTCAATAATCGCTCTGGTGGGCGGAGATCCTTTCCTGAGGTTTCTATACATCCATAACAAACCGGCCGTATTTCCCCCCTGGTAACGTCAATTACACCATACCCCAGTCGTGCAAGTCCTGGATCAATCCCGATAACAATCATTTTTGAAGGAACACCTGATCTGATATATGTCGCTCCAGTAATATACGGGGAATGGTTAGCGGGGTGAAGGTGTCCATAAAACCGGGACCCATAGAGCCGCAACAAAGTCATCAAAAAAAGAATATTTTAAATCATTGTTCCTTCGTCTGCCAGAACGACTTCAGCGTTCACAGCACCAACAGGATACTCAGTCCCCTCATACGAATAAAAAACCGTTTCAATATAGTAAAAAACGTGATCGGGTAAAAATCACTCACCCGATGTAGCTCAGCTCTTCATCCTTATGCATCTTGTCGCCTTCGACTAATCCTTCGATGACCTTTTCCATTTCGGAAGCACGGTCATTGAGCTTAGTAGGATCAACCGGCACATCAATCAGTTTTGAAAGTTTATCGAGCACATTTGCCGCACTCATCGGGTCGACAAGGTAACCGCTCGTTTCACCCATCAGGCAAACTGCATCGATCCCACGCTCTGCAGAAAGCCCAAGTATAAGCCCGGCAGCCCCAATGATCCCTCCACCGGGTTCGGCGCGGTTGAATGTAACTCCGACAGATTCAATCTCCGGACGGAGCTCCGCGCGGTTCACTGCTCCAAGAACCCGGGGCTCATTTACCAGGTGCCCGACACCGAATCCGCCCAGTGTGTAAATGCGCTGTACTTTTAGTTCTTCAGCGATCATGCAGTACTGGTCGGCAAGGAGGTAATGCCCTTCGTTCGAGGTGCTCTGGTGATCGCCGACGAGAAAGATGAGATCTTTGCCCTCAGCATGGTAAAGATATAGTTCATTTCGAGCCAGCCGGGCAAGACCGCTCTCTTCAAGAATTACCTGAGGGGGGAAATAGATGGAATGGATCTCACCGATCTTTTCGGCTCCCAGCATATGGATCATGTATTCGGCAACGAGCTTGCCAACCTGCCCGATTCCGGGGAGGCCTTCAATCAGGATAGGATCGACAGGTTTCCTTTCCCTGATACAATCGAGAAACCGGATAGAGATCTCCTCAATCATTTTTTACCATCCTCCGGTATTTCCCGAACCGGTCCTCAACGGAAAAACGTGCAGGATGGGCAATACCAGTCGGCTTGCCACATACCGGGCATGTTGTAGAAAGAGTATAGGTCAGATCTGTTTTGCAGTGACGGATGCGCCCGCTCATTGACTCTTCCCGGATTTCGGTTTCTTGATGAGTTTGCCCTCGCCACCAGACTTTTCCACGACAACGATAGCCGCGTTGGCCGCTTTTTCGATTGCTTTTTCCGCTTTTTTGTAATCGGGAGCGGTCACTTTAATTCTATAGGTGGGTGCACCAAGATAGAGAAGTTCGATATCAGCACCGGCAGTCTTGGATTTATTTGCCTCCTTGAGGGCATTTTTAATGACCGTAATTCCATCAGGCTCCATAGAAGAAAGGTACAGGTGCCCGGTCACTTCAACTTTGGGAACTTTCACGTTCTCCTGTGCCACATGAAGAAGCGTATCAGCAACCTTTATAGAGAGATCAAGTTTTTTGAGTGTCGTCTCGCTATCGGTGACAAGGTCTTCAAACACGGGATAGAAAGCCCCGTATTTATTGTAAATCAGGTCTTCTAAGGAGGTTGGTAATTCGCCGGTTTGTTCAGCAACAAAACCCAGCCACTTCTGGGCTTTTGATTCATTCTTCCACTCGCGAATCTTTTCACGGCGCTGGTGTTCGTTAACGTCTTTTAAGGAGAGATCAATGTGCCCACGGTTCCGATCGACGTTGAGAACCTTGCAGACTATCTTCTGACCCTCACGGATGTGATCACGAATATACTTGATCCAGCCCCTCGCAATTTCAGAGATGGGAATGAGCCCCTGGCGGCCACCATACTCATCCAGCGATACAAACGCTACGAAGTCCTTCACGTTTTGTACGGTACAGACAACCAGTTCTGATTCCTGTGGCCACTCTCTGTCCAGCATGGGAAGAATCACTTGAACTCTGAGATGATCTCAGCCTTGATGTTTGCTTTTCCGCCAGTGGGAAGCGCAAGATCGTGCCCGCATACAACACACTTCACGACAGTGCTTGCCTTTTCAAATACCATCTGTTCGTTCTCACAGTCAGGACACTTTACTTTGAAAAATTTACTCCGGTTTTCCCGAATCTCGCGTACCATTATGCGCTCACTCCGTCAGCTCAAACTTTGCGACCCGGAAGCCCTTTCGCAGGTGTGCGTTTCCACAGGTTACACAGCGGTACCGCACGTTAATCTTTTTCGTTGGCTTGTCGCCTCCGGGCACTTTTGAGAATTTTCCCATGTTGCCTACTTTTCCTCTGCGAGCCTTCTGGCGGTCGATCCAGTGGAGGCCGGTTGTCTTGCCTTTCTTTACCTTCTCGACCTCGTGCATCTGGTGATTCCTGCAGTGAGGGCAATAGGTGTTAAATTTTGCTGGCATTTTCATAAAATTTTCACCGATAATTTGGATATAGAATACCAATATTATTTACAAAGGTTCATATTTAAGACTATGTTGCGTTCACTTAAGACCGCAGCATTCCGCTCAGGAAGCGTCACTATATCTCCCTTTGAGAGGGTATAAATCCTCCCATCAATTCCCATAAAGGATTCCATGTCCTCGAGAACCCGTACGAGCACGCACGGTGGTGATAGAGATGTGTTGGCTTCTGGTGTTGCATACAACACCGTTGCGTCACTCATGTCTTCATCCTGCTCAAACCCGGGTTTGACACTTGTATCCGTATCTGCCGTTCCTGTACTTTTTGCATAATGCGGTACATTATGAAGCAGGATGCCCTTGCACTGTTCAATACTGGCAGTAACCGTTTCAAACATCTCTTTTTCAACAGGGATCATCCGCTTCACTTCTTCACGGTCATAATAATTACCTTCTGCATGCATGATGGTAAGCGCGAGAATCTTGCGGGACCGTATTGCAAAAAGCTCCCGGAGTGTCTCTTTAATCGCGAGAGTTTCCTCGATAAAGGAACGAGCCTCATCAGAAAGCGGGTCTTCAAATGCGTATACTTTGCTGATAAGAGAAGCGAGTTCTGCATGCCCGCGATCGAAGAGATCGGATGCGACCGCTATGAGCCGTCCCGTCTCCCGCTCGGACAGCAGGATGCTGCGCAGATCGTCAAGCCTCATTGGACCCATTATCTTCACCCTCAGCTAATTTCCGCCATGCCACGGCAGCAGAGGAATACTGCCACCGCTTCCGGTACTGTAGTGATGCCTTTTTGGAGTTCATAAGTACTTCCGAGCATCGGGATCGTAACAGGATGGCGAAGGTCCACCCTGACATCCCGCATTGAAAAGACCACTGCATCCACAAGCGGTTCAAAATCGTGGAGATCCCGGAGTTCAAGAGGTTGCACCCGCATCCCGCTCCCGCCATGCAACGATGTCGGCATCCGGATCAGCCGTTTTGTATCAGTGGTAACCGGCTCATCAGCAAGAGCTGCACGGGAAAGAAGTCGTTTTTTAAATTCTCCTTCCTGCCCGATGAGGATAGCCTGGAGAGCACGATTTTTTAAGATCATACTCGTGGGATGGCGTTCAATTTCGGCAATAATCTCCTCTCGTTTTTTCAGAAATGCCGTTGCCGAGTCCTTGCCAATCCCCTCGATAGCGGTCAGGTGCACTATTGCATCCTCTTCGTTCAGGGTTCCCATCCAGCGGAGATATTCAAGGAGTGTTTCACGGTATCGCACCGGCCAGCCGGGAGATGCAGGTTTTTTTATAGAAAGCATCACAGAGGGGTCGATTCCGATCCCGCAGACGTAGTCAATAAGTTCACGGCGTTCGGCACTTCCCCATCCACGGAATGCGATATCCTTGACATGAACATGGTAACCGCGGCCACCGGAAAAGACGAGTTCGATGGTCTTTGGATCCATACCAAACTCAACAGTGAGCATCGAGATGAGCTTCCCGGTTTCCTCCTTTACCCGTTCCAGCATCTGATCATAGGGACCCCGCACGATGTGGTCGGCATCAAGATCGAAAATCAGATCTGCCCCACACCAGCCTTTATCTGCCATAGTCCCGGCATCCGGTTTTTCGTAGTATGCAGTCGAGTAGTAGGTATGCTGGGGTACGAGATTTTTGATGTACTGGAAGAGCTCATCCCGTCCCGAAAAACCGACATGCCGTCGCATCCGCATGGCAGGTGAGTTGGGATTGAAAAGCACAAAGCCCCACTCCCGCTGTTCCAGGGATGATGGCGAAACAAGAATGGTTTTTTTGTAATAATCGCAGAACCTCTGTCGGAGAAATTCAGTCGTCGCCGGGTTCATGGCAGCTCCTTAATCATATAGGGTCCTTTACGTTCATAGCCCTGTCTCCGGTAATAGGGGCGCACACCTATACCACTCATAATCGCCAGACGGGTGAACCCGGCATCCGACGTGATCTCTTCTGCACGTGCAATCAGCACTTTTCCGTAATTCCTGTGCTGCCATTCCTCGGACGCCGCTTCTTTTCCCACCGGGACAAGACTTCCATACACATGGAGCTCACGCATGACTGCAGCATTCTCAAGCCAGGCATGGTAGACACGTGACGGGAACCGGAGCCGGGTAAACCCGATTAATGAATCATCGGACACAGCAGATATGAAGTGCTCATGTCCACCGCAGCAGGTATACTTCAATACCTGGATTTCTGATTCTGCAAGCGAGGGAAGTCTTCCAATCTCCCGGCACCGTATACAGCGACAACGTCTTCCGGATCTCTTCAGCCGGTTCTGGGCAAGCTGCCGGAAGTTTGAATGCCGGGAACCGGCGACGATCAGTTTTGCTGGTATGTCACGCTGGATCCGCTGGAGCCGGGTGTACTCAGGGATGAGGGATTTGGCATATGCAACGAGATCGATCATTTCTTCCTCGCTGTATGGTGAGTAATCGCCCCGCTCCCAGAGTTCTTCAATCTCAGAACCCGGAGTGACAAGAGTAGGATAGATTTTAAGGAAGTCCGGCATGAAACGGGGGTCAGAAAAGATCGTCTCAAACATCTTTTTATCCTTATCAATGGTCGAGCCGGGAAGGTTAGGCATTATATGGAAACCCACTTTCATACCGGCATTACGGAGAAGGGTATTTGCTGCAACGGTATCTGCCACAGTACACCCGCGGCGGTTGTAGGATAATATCGCATCATCAACGTGCTGTACGCCAAGTTCCACTTTGGTCACACCAAGGCGCAGCATCCGCTCAACATGCTCATTCCGGCACCAGTCCGGGCGGGTTTCGAACGTGATCGCAACGCAACGGATGGCGGAATTTTCGTTTTCAGTTTCCACGGTTGACACATCACGCGCTTCAGCTGCTGCTGCCCCGCCCGGGTAGGTGTTCATCGCTTCAATGCAGCGTGACACAAACTGCTCCTGGTATTCCGGTGTTCGTGCAGTCATCGTCCCGCCCATGACGATCAACTCGACCTTGTCCACGCGGTGACCGAGCAGCTCGAACTGCCCGAGCCGGGCATGTACCTGGGCAAACGGGTCATAGTTATGCTCCCGGGCACGCAGCGCAGCCGGCTCTTCACCCGTGTAACTCTGGGGGGATTTGTACTGGTGGTCGGGTCCTCCCGGGCAGGGCAGGCATTTGCCATGCGGGCATGGTGCCGGAGAAGTCATTACCGCAACAGGAGCTACTCCTGATAACGTCCGGGTGGGCTTCACAAGCAGGATCTTCCGGAGGATTTCCCGATCCTCCGGTCGGGCAACCGCAAGAATTGTTGAGTTTTTAGGAACCGCAGGCAGCCTGTACTTCCGGCAGATATCGATCTTTACCGCAACAATGGCTTCATCGCCGGGATGAAGGGTGAGGATGCGGGAGATCATCTCCCGAAATGCCAGTGCCTCATCCATGACTTTTTAATGTTCGGCTGCAATTTTTGTGGATGCAGTTGCAGTCTCTGAAGAATAGTTCACCACAGGCATAGTATGCCCGTGAATATGGGTAACAATCTCATCTCCCAGCGTGAGAAGAGCATCTTTGTGGGCTTTCTTATCCTTATGAATATGGACCGGGGAAATATCAAGGGAATTATAACGGCCAGTGCCGATTTCTTCGTTGGTGACGCCTTCATAGTACTTCTTAATGTGAATCATTAACATGTGTAAATGCAGCAACTCTTCCTTTTGCACACTATCACCTTCTGCAAGCTGATACTTTTTCTTGTGATGCACATATACCTTTTTGGTGAGATTTATATCAGGAAACCTTCATGCTACCGGATCGCTCATTGCGCTGGCAATTGGAGATGCATTGGGTGCGCCCCTGGAAGGATCTGCCCCATCCAACGCGTGGGTGACCGAAATGCTTCCCGGTGGGCGGCATTTACGGAAAAAAGGAGAAATCACGGATGATACATTACAAGCATTGGCAGTTGCAGAATCGCTCGTTGTATGCAGGGGATTTCGTCCAACTGACCTTATTCCAAGGTTAATTCTCGGGTACAATACGCATCCGGAATGGTACGGCCCGACATCTTCTGCCTTCTTTGAATTGATCAAATCCGGCACCCTGCCGCACCGGGCAGCGTGGCTCGTGCACAAACGACGGCATGGCAGCCGGAGTAATGGGAGTGTGATGCGCGGGTTTCCAATCGGTATTTTTTTTCCCGTCAACGAAGTTTATGAAGTGAGCCTTGCATGTTCACACCTTACGCACTATGATCCAGTCGCCGCCCACTGCTCCGCATGGCTTAACGTAATGGTGAGTGATATGTGCCGCGGTGTTTCCCGTAGGGAGGCTTACCGGCATGCACGCTCACTGTGCACGAATGATGAAGTGTTTACAATTCTGGGAAATTACCAGAATTATTCGCAGGTACCCTCACTTGACGCTGCGCTCTGCTCGCACGCAGCCCTGTCCTGCTTCATGAACGCCCGCACTCTTGAGGGTGCAATCCTCTCAGCTATCAATCTTGGAGGGGATGCTGACACGGCAGGTGCCTGCTGCGGTGCACTTGCGGGGGCATACTGGGGCTCCGGAGCTATCCCGGATCGGTGGAAAAGAGATCTCGATGGCTATAAAAATATCCTGCACTCTGCAGAACTGCTCTGGTATTGTGCAGACCATTACGGGTAAAATATTCCTGTATACCTGATTTACGGTTCCGGATTATCACCATGGATTTCTGTATTGGCGCGATCAATAGCGGAGGTACTGGTTCTCCGCATTGCACCTGCCATGGGTTCACCTAAGACCCCGGTGCGCGTTCCAAAGATAAAAAAAAGCCAGAATATCGGAATTTTAATTCTTTTTTTAAAAGAAATGTTACGAAGGTCGTATATCGACAAGCTTCAGCGCCCGCCCTTTCTCGCAGATATCCGAAGCGTTACCCAACACATCGGAGACGATATACTTGTCTCCTTCAACTACACCGTCGGGATGGCAAAGCGGGAAACTCCGGCAATCACTCTTATTGCAGGAGAGTTCAAGCTTGATCTTTGAATTGATAATTGCCATATCAGCGTTGATAAGCGCGGTTATCGGCGCCTCCATAACCTCGACAGCGGTTGTGCCGTTAAGATGAACCGTGCATTCATGATGCGTTGTCCTGACGGATTTGATGCGGTACCGTCTGCCTACCTGGAGGTTATTGCATGCCTTTTTTACCTTGCAGGTATCGCACCCGGCAACTTCACCTTCGTAGATGAACTCAACCCCCTGTTTTGCCAGAACCGTCCCGACCAGTGTCACTTTTGTTTTTACATCTGCCATTCGGTAACTCCTTATTCCCTGTAGAGCATCTGTACAAGATTCTCTGCTGATTCCCGTGTGAGACCCATATCGAGTATTGTGAAGCGTTCCGGACGGATAGTCTTTGCCATGAGAAGCGCCTCAACGGCTATTGCATCATCAATCCCAACTTCTGCGGGAGTTACCGGGGCACCGATGCTTTTTAACGATGCACGGATACTCCTCCAGTCTCCCCCATGCAGGTACATGGAAATAATCGTCCCAATCCCACAGCTCTCACCATGAAGCGCCTTACCCGGTGCGAGCTTATCAAGCGCATGGGAGAACTTGTGTTCGCCACCGCTTGCCGGGCGGGACGATCCTGCGATGCTCATGGCAACCCCACTGGATACGAGCGCTTTTGTTACAAACCACGCAGACTGCTCCTGGTGCGGTTTGATCAGGTGGGAATTCTTTACCAGGATCTCAGCGGTCATCTTTGAGAGCGCTATTGCATACTCACTCATTGGTTCTCCTTTAACCCGGTGTGCGAGCTCCCAGTCAAGGATCGCGGTGTAGTTGGAGATAACATCGGCACACCCGGCGGCAAGGAGCCGGTGCGGGGCGGAGGCAATGATGCCCGTGTCTGCGACAATCGCAATGGGTGGCTGGGCATCCAGCGATGCATGCCCATCAGCAGTAGGCACTGAAGCGCGGGAAGATGCTATACCATCATGTGAAGCCGCAGTGGGTACGGAAATAAACTGGAGGTCAAGATTATATGAAACGATCTTCGCGGTATCGATCACCCGCCCACCCCCGACACCGATCAAAAAGTCCATACCTGCCGCAACCTTTTCAGCCTTTTTAATGACAGGCAGGCTGATCTCATCTGCAAGAAATGGCTTCACGGTATAGTGGTCACTGAGGATCTTCCGGACGGTATTCCCGGCAAGACTCATTGTGCCCTTTCCGGATATAAGGAGCGCAGACTTTCCAAGTTTGAGATCTTCACAGACCGACGGGATCTGGCCGAACACGTCATGCCCGATAACAACGTCACGGGGTAGCTGCATCCATTTGGACTTGTCAAAAACCTTCGGTTTGAGTAATTTTATTGCATCTGCGCTCATTCTGATCATGGATGATTAGTGATTTCATATACAAATACTACATCGATCCTATCAGGATGGGCCAATCCTATAACATAGTAGATACGCTCACCTACGCGATGATCCTGGTCTTCGGGGTGTATTTGTTGTATCACTGGATGTCGAAATCGACTTGGCTTTCCGATACAGGATTCAAAATTGATGCCAGATTCATCCTTGCTACACTCCCCTACGTTATTCTCGGGGGGGTGTTGCGGGTTGTGCAGGACACCGGGATGATACAGGGGGACTTCCAGTTTTTACTTGTGACCCCACTCATCTACTTCGTGCTCTTTTTTTATACGATTGCAATGCTGTTTCTCTCCGGCTACATTACCCTGCAGGGACTAACGCAGAATTTTCTCACATTTTACGCTTTTGCCGGCATTATGTCGACATTTGTCGTTTCGCTTGTGCTGATTGCATGGGGTATCAACCATGCCCATATTGACCTCTTTGTGTTTGCCATCATTCCTCTGATGGCAATCACTGCAACCCTGCTTGTCTGGGCATGCATGCGCTACATACTCCACTGGGAATATGTAACTGATCCACTCTACCTGACACTCCTTTTTGGTCAGCTGCTGGATGCAAGTGCGACGAGTTATGGGATTGACCTTCACCCGTCAGTCAGGTATATAGAACAACATGTGGTAGGTTCCGGCCTTATTGAGATGACCCATACCGCATTTGTAATGTTCCCCTTGAAACTGGTCGTGCTCTTCCCGGCAATCTATGTCATGGAACTATACCGCAAAGAGGCAAATCCCACATTCTGGCATCTCGTTCTGCTCGCCATGATAGTAGTCGGGTTTGCTCCGGGAATCAGGGATATGACGCGGATGGTACTGTATGTCTAATTCTCCGCTGGCAAATGCGATCATTATCATATCCCTCCTCTTTTTTGCTACGATCACGGTTGGCTGGGTCGGAACAATGCAAAATCCGGCAACTGGTGAAAACCTGATGAAACTCTTTGAAAAAGAGGTTGCAGGCCAGATCATGGGGAAAGATTCCCCGGATATCTTTGTCAGGCTCTTTTTCAACAATCTAGAGGCATGCCTCCTGCTCTTTTTAGGAGGGGCATCATTTGGTATCCTCACGATATTCATCATTAGTCTGAATGGTATCCTGATCGGCTCGATCCTGGAAATCGTGCATAAAGATCACTCTGTCGCGTTTGTTGTCGCGGCCATCCTGCCGCATGGTATTTTTGAGATCCCTGCGTTCATCCTTTCCGGGGCGCTCGGTATCCTGCTCGCCCAGTCACTCATCACTGAGTGGTATCACAGGGGGGACACCGCCGAAGAGGCGAGAAGATACACACGACTGTTTGCCGTATACGTCATTCCACTTGTAGTAATCGCCGCGTTTGTCGAGGCTTTTATTACGCCAATTATCATACATTTAGTAGCTTAGAGGATCTGATTCATGGACGATGACACGGGCGCCCTGCCACCGAAATATGAGTTTTCTGCATGGTATAATGACCTGTTATGGCGGGCCGAGATCATGGATGTACGCTATCCTGTCAAAGGATTGTATGTCTGGTACCCCTACGGGTTTGCGATACGCAAATACGTGTACCAGAGACTCCGCGATCTCCTTGACCGCGACCACCAGGAAACACTTTTTCCCCTTCTGATTCCTGAACAGGAATTCATGAAGGAGGCAGAGCACATCAAAGGATTCGAAAATGAAGTATACTGGGTGACGCATGGCGGGACGACCCCTCTCGAAGTAAAGCTGGCACTGCGTCCGACAAGCGAGACCGCTATCTACCCGATGTATGCCCTCTGGGTCCGCTCTCACGCAGATTTGCCCATAAAATATTACCAGATCGTAAACACGTTCCGGTACGAGACAAAACAGACCCGCCCGCTGATTCGCCTCAGGGAGATAACCTCGTTCAAGGAAGCCCACACGGTTCATGCGACCTGGGAGGAGGCTGAGCAGCAGGTGGAAGAGGCAATAGCACTCTACCGCGAGTTCTACGATGGCCTCTGCATCCCAACCCTCGTCTCAAAACGCCCGGACTGGGATAAGTTCCCTGGCGCCGATTACACGATAGCCGTTGATGCAATAATGCCAAACGGCAAGACTCTCCAGATCGGCACCGTGCACCACCTTGGCGATCACTTTTCCCGGACGTTCAACATTACGTACGAGGACAAACGTGGCGAGCAGAAGCTCGCATACCAGACCTGTTACGGTATTTCGGAGCGCTCGATTGCAGCCCTGATCAGCATACATGGCGATGACAAGGGACTTATCCTCCCCCCGGTAGTTGCCACGTTCCAGGCAGTCATCGTGCCAATCACGATTGGCAAACGACACGAAGATGTGATGGCAGCAGCGCAGAAACTCAGAACCGATCTCACCGCTGCAGGGTTCCGGGTGAAACTCGATACCCGTGACCTGCGACCTGGCGCAAAATACTACTGGTGGGAGCTTCGCGGTGTCCCGCTCCGGCTCGAGCTTGGACCAAGGGATCTTGATGCAGGAAAAGTCATGGCGGTGAAGCGGACCGGAGAGAAGACATCCATCGAACTCGCAACCGTAACAGAAGGCATAAAGCGCGTGCTGAGTGAGATCACGGACACGCTCCGTGCACGGGCAGAAGAGCATACAAGATCACATCTCTGCAACGTTGATTCGATGGATGCACTCATTGCTACCCTGAATGATGACAAGGTCGCGGTTGTCCACTGGTGTCAGCAGCGGGGATGCGGCGATGAGATTGAGGAGAAGACAAACGCGAGTATTCTTGGTACCGATGTGCGTTCAGTGTATGTTCCAGCCACAGAGGGTAAATGTATTGCCTGCGGGAAACCGGGCAAGGCAACACTTATCGGAAGGGCGTATTGATGTAAAATACCCTTGAGACCGGATATCGTTTTTATCTGTTATTCTTATCTTTTCCCTCTTATACCATGAGGGTAAAAAACACTCATAGAGATATCGAGGGTAATCGTGCGGGGTCAGGTTATCCTGTCAAATGTGCCCGATTCAGACGAATTTTTTTATGGAAATTACATTCCCCCATCAACAAACCTGTTGGCCTTCAGTATCCCGTTCTTTTTTTTACTGCAACAGAATATAATAATAGGTAATTAATTGAGGCGACCGCATTGAATAAAAATCCCAAAGAATCAGACATGACGTATCTGCCACAGCGGTACAAAATGCAGATAGCGGCAAAGAAGAAAAGGCGTCAAATTAAAAAAATCGCCGTATTCGTTTTAGTTATCGCGATCTGTGCTGTCGTGTACCTGATATTAAACGGCATGCTGACAGGTTCACTGAACCAGACTCCGGTACAACTTCCCGCATCCCCGGTACCATCAGCTGGGACAGTTCCGATATCTCTGTCGGACGAACCCACATCCTTTCCGACATGGAACGTGACGGTTACAAAAACCCCCGATATTATCATTGGTGAGGGTGTGCCCGCTCAATTAACACGTGATATGCAGTCCCTGGATGCTGCAACCGCTTTCCTTCGTCAGGACTATCCGGCAACTGCGTATATGCTGATGAGCGTGAATATCACTGATCAATACGCAAATCGGAGCCTGTACGAGTTCAGGATCAAACAGGTCAATACTTCACCAGATGATACCGGGCTTTCGGTGTTTATCGATGCAAGAACTGGCGATCCCTATACGTTAGGACAGGAACGTGCCAGGATCACTGCCGATCTGGCGAAAACTCTCGTAAATAACGCATTCATTACATATCATCCTGAAAAGGTCAGATTGAGATTTAATAATAATACGGAATCCCTTCAGGAATGGATCTTTACCTTGTACCGGAACAATACTACGATACTTACCGGAACCATGGACCCGGACACGGGTCAGATCGTATCATTTTCCAGCAGCATAGAACGACAGGGCAGGCAGGCAAACCCTGCACTTGATATCACGGCTGCACAAAAAATTGCAGATCGCTTCATTATCGATCTGAACGGGTTTCCCCTTCCCCTCAACATGAGCGTTGCCCGGTATGACTCTCTTGGATTCCAAAAAGAAGCAATTGCCGGGCAATATGTTTTTGTATACAACCGCATCGTGCAGGATATTCCCTGTGATTATGAGGGGTTTACTATTTCAGTCGATTCGGTAACCGGGGTAGTAACGGAATATAACCGGCGCTGGAGCTCACCTGACAATGCATTTTCCTTAGTCACAGAGCCGCTTGTGACACGTTATGAGGCTACTTATGCGGTTCTGGACAGAGCTAAGCAGACATACCCGGAATCAGTTAACGGACTTACGATCATCTCTGCAGAAATACGATGGAAAGACCAGCTCCCCTCACGGAGCTTTCCCCGTCCGGGAAGTATCCCCATTGCATGGAAAGTACAATTTGATGATGAGGTTATCCGTGAAAAACAGTGGCCGGTGCCCGCAACAGGCTGGGTTGATGCTCAGTCGGGAAAAATTCTTGATTTTTATTACCTGCATTGATCCATTTTAAAAAAATCAATGTGAATATAGCAAAACAACAAAGAATGAGAGCGATATCAGCACCGGTCGCACACGTACTCAACAGTGAGCTGAGTCCGGCGCATATCGCCACGGATTGATTTCTTTCCACTATGGAAGAATAATTTTTTGCATTTCGCACAGTGCTTTGGTCTGATCTGGTCCCAACGGCTCATCGGGATTTCGAGAGTGAACTCTGTTCTGGTCCACTCCTCCGGGGGCTTTTCCGCATTCTGTTCATAGGTGGCGACAAACTCCATGATCTGTTGAGGAGGAACACCCATGTCGACAAATTTTTTGAAGACGAAATAATTGAAGATCAGCCACGAAAGATCCGAGCGGTCGAGGATTCCTTCGTACTCCCCAAACGACTCATCAAAATCCTCAAGTGAGCAGCCGCAGAGCGGGCATTTTCCGCCAACGAGTTCATCGAGAAAAACCTCTTCCTGGCACCCCGGACAGGTCGTGTGCGGGGATTGCATGCGTGATGTCATAGTAATTCCAGTGATAATAATTATTGATATTTTTTGATACTGGTTTAGGAAAAACCGTTGCGGGATTATTGATTGGTTCTAGTATTGATCGGGTCTGCACATATAGGTATCACCAGTGCATGTGCACTCTGATAATATCTTTTTGCGGCAGGGATAAAAATTCAGTCTGCGGACAGGTCTTCGCGTTCCATTACCAGCGAACCAAAGACCACTTTTTCAAGCACCTGCGCAACGTACTTAATGTGCATCGCTTTTTCCAGATCTTCGTTCCGGTGGATATCTGCATAGAGCTGGAGCCGCAGGAGTGAGAACCTGAACCTGTCAAGCGTTTCATCATCAAGTTTCATCGCCTCACGATAGATCGGTTCGAGCAGATCGGGAAATGCAAGCGGGTTCTCCAGGCAGGCGATGACACCACTATAAATCGGGAGCGGTATTTCCTTTCCTGTGAGAATCCGCATGTAGTCCATCGCTTATCCCTCAACAACGTTGATGAGTGCTTCCATAACCTTATCAACAGCCTCCCACGTGGGGCTGTTGCCGCGCTTTATGATGAACGGGCGTCCCTCATCTCCTGCTTTACGCATTTCGATGTCGATCGGAATTGAACCGAGGAATGGAACTGATAGTTCATCTGCGATCTTTTTACCGCCCCCCTTACCAAAGAGATCAATCTCCTCTCCACAGTGGGGACAGATCATCCCGCTCATGTTCTCGATGATCCCCAGTACGGGAACTTCAAGTTTCTGGATAAATTTTGCAGATTTCCGCGCATCAAGTGTCGCGACATCCTGGGGGGTTGTGACAATTACTGCACCGCGGAGATTGGGGGCGAGCTGGGCGATAGTGAGCGCTTCATCACCAGTTCCAGGGGGAAGGTCGACAACCAGATAATCCAGTGTGCCCCAGTTCACTTCGTTGAGGAACTGCTGGATTGCAGCCATCTTCATAGGACCACGCCAGATGATCGGTGTGCTTGTGTCGGGCAGAAGGAACGCCATCGATATGACCGAGAGCATCCCGGTGATGTGGACAGGTTCAATCATTTCGTCCATAATAGCGAGCTTGTGGTCCTCAATACCAAGCATCTTGGGGATGTTAGGGCCATGCATGTCAAGATCTAAAAGCCCGACCTTGAAGCCATGGTTGGAAAGGGCATATGCAAGGTTTACTGACACGGTGGATTTGCCCACGCCGCCTTTCCCCGAGAGTATCATGATGACATGCTTGACATCAACATTTGCTTTCGGGGGGAGGCCGGCCGGCCCGTTCTTTGCTGATGAACACGTAGTAGCGGTCGGGCAGCTGGAACACTCGTCTTTACATTCCTCTTCTGCCGCCTCATTTTTCATTGTTTTCTTTGCCATGAAACGCCTCTGATAAATCCAATCTGTACTCTCATCAGTTATCCTTCAGAGACAATAAAGATGTGGAGATAGGGATATGAGCTCCCTGAGGGACTATGGAACTGCCGGGGCGTGAACTGTGGATCTGCACATTTTTTAAAATATCCTGCCATCTTTCCAGTCATGAATGACACGTGGTCTAAAGTTCTGTACTGAGTGCGGTACTACCCTCGCACCCGGTATGAGGTTCTGCGGGCATTGCGGCCATTCGGTTCCCTGTGCGGTTACACCGGCTGGTTACCGCATGGGTAAGGATAATGGGGCGACAGGGACCTGGTGGGAGTAAATATACTTCCCGTCAATTTTTTAGATTTAAAAAGAGCATGATACCCGGTTCAATAACTGGGGTTATGAAGGGGGAAAAGCATTTCAATATGGATCTTTTGTCAGCTCTGCATCCCGTATTTTCCATCACACTTAATACATAGGGGGGCAGATTCAACGGTAAGATGCCCCGTTCCAAAAAGAACCGTCGCCTTCCCAGCCCCGGTATCGACTCATCCATTCGCACCATGACTGATAAGCGGGAATCCCTCCTGTCTCCCCTTGCCGCAACCAGTGCAGATGCAGTGCGCCGTCATAACCGGACAGCTGAAGATATCCGTACCCCCTACTCCCGGGATGCTGATCGGATCATCCATACAAGGGCATACACGCGGTACATCGACAAGACGCAGGTCTTTTACCTCGTCGAAAACGACCACATCACCCACCGCGTAATCCACGTGCAGATCGTATCAAAGATCGCCCGGACGATCGGGCGTTGCCTGCGGCTGAACGAGGATCTCATTGAAGCGATCGCTCTCGGGCATGATATAGGGCATATTCCCTACGGGCATTTTGGTGAGACCTGTCTCTCGACACTGTGCGAGGAGTACGGGATCGGAAAGTTTTCCCATAATGTGCAGAGCGTTCAATTCCTCGATCGTATTGAAGACTGTGACCTCACCATGCAGGTGCTGGACGGGATTCTTTGTCACAACGGAGAAGCTGACGATCTTAAAATCTCCCCTGTGCCCTGCCAGACCTGGCTGGCATTTGACAAAAAAGTGCAGGATAATGCAGATGGCAGGCGCACAAAGGCACCAATGACACTGGAAGGTTGTGTTGTAAAATTTTCCGATACCATCGCCTACATTGGCAGGGATTTGCAGGATGCGCGGGAGGTAGGATTGATCGGGCGTGCAACTCCGCTTCCGCAGGAGTGCAGGGACACTCTTGGTGACTCCAACCGGGAAATCATCAACACCCTAATCTACGACCTGCTTGAAAACAGTAACACGGAAGAGATTGGTTATATCTCGTACAGTCCGGATGTGGAAAAGGCACTCATTTCCCTGCGCACATTTTCCCGGATCCATATTTATGATAACAAAAAACTCACTTCCGAACGGGAAAAAGTAAGGCAGATGTATGCAACCCTGTTTGCGACATTCCTTAATGATGTCCAGAAAGAGGTACGGGATGCAAAAATTTTTACAGATTTTATTGACACCAGCTGGATCAATCAGAACTATCTTCAGTCAGCTACGTCAGCAGAACTGGTCCGGGACTTTATCGCCGGTATGACCGACCGGTACTTTGCAAAACGATACGAGGAATGTGTGATCCCACGCAGGATTGAGGGAAAATTCTCATAAAAAAGAGGATGAGTACTCAGTCATACTTACCTTTAGGTCTGGCCCAACCGGTAAACCCACAGTATATGCACCCGATTCCTTCACAATGATGGCATGGCCTTTTAGGTGCAGGGACAAGAACGACTCCTTTTTTATTGCAGTACAGGCATCCTATTCCGCCACAGTGAGCACATGTAGCGGATTCGTAGATCTGTTGTCCATCTGTCATGGTAAGAATCCTCCCTGTCATAACAACTTATGTCGATAACCGTATAAAAAACAGGGTCATTTATCCTCCACAGCAAGGTACCCATGGAGTGCATCGAGAAGCTCTGCGGATGACTGGTAGCGCTTCACAGGATCTTTTTCAAGGCATTTTAGGATAATCTTCTCCACTAATGCCGCATCAGAATTGAACTCTGACGGGGGAATCGGCTGCTCCCTCAGAATCGCATTTCCTACTTCAACAATACTCTCACCACCAAATGGAACTGAGCCGGTTACCAGTTCGTAAAAGACAACACCCAGCTGGTAGATATCAGTCCGTTCATCAGTCCTCCCAAAATCCGAGGGAGAGACCTGTTCGGGAGCTGCATAGGAAAGTGAGAAACCTGCAATACTGGACTTTTTTACCTCATTGGCAAGCACCTTGCTCATCCCCCAGTCGGTGATTTTAGGAATGAAGTCCTTATCGAGAAGGATATTGTGGGGCTTAATATCCCGGTGGATGAACCCCTGTTCATGGGCATATTTCAGACCATCCGCAATACCTCTGATAAGGTGTACTGCTTTCCGGACGGGGATTGGTTTTTCGATCGCCTCCAGCGCATCAGGCACATACTCCATCTCAACAAAGGGAACGGGAAGGATATTAACGGCCGTTACTTTTACAATATTGGGATGTCGCAGGGTCTCCCATACCGCAATCTCGTTTAAAAAGGATTTCCCGGTCATTTCATCGAAACTTATCGGGATCTTGACAGCAACCATCATTGCATCTGATTTTCGGCGAGCGGAAAAAACCCACGCGATACCGCCTCGTCCGATATATTTAATCTCGGTATATTTACTCACCAGTTCATTGGGAAAGAAGTTCATTTGTTCCGCTATAGACGTAGAAGTCCTGGATGTTTTCGGAACTGCTGTACCTGCTTCGGGGATTGTGGCAGCGGAGCTAATCCCTGGCAGGGAAGTCCTCGAAGTCTTTTGCCGGGGGGTTGCATCTTTGCTATCAGGGAGAAACTCCTGCTTGCTTTCTTTATGCTTTATCTGCCGGAATATGATCAAAACTACTGCACCTGCGAGCAGCAGCACAATAAGTTCAACCATAAGGAAGTCTGTAGGTTGTTCATTAGCAGTTTTTTCCGCAGATGTTGAAGGGATTGAAGAGGGGATCGGGGTCACATCATGGGGGATAGTAGCAGGGTATGTCGTATGGGATATCCCGGGAAACGTCGGCAGAGTCATTGGTTGAGGTGTGATCACTCCCCCCCTGACAGGTACAACATCGTAGTAATACGGTAATGGATCCATCAGGGGAAATGCATCAATAATGTTCTGATCGGATTCAAAGATTGCTATCGGATTTGCTCCGATCATAATGCCATACGATATATCCCCAATCCCGTCACCATTTTTATCCTTTCCACGGTAATCACTCCAATAATTACCCATGTAGCTCTGTTTATTAAGGCCAAGGTAGGTGTACGTAAACGGATCAGGAGAAGACCAGACCGAAGTCGCGCTCTTGGAGATTACATTCTGGGGGTTGTCAAAATTGTTTCGGTAGATCAAGTTTGAGAGGGAATACCTGTCAAGCTCGATCCCGATTGAATTTTTTGATAGTATATTTTCTTCAATCAGGTTCTCGTTTGAGTCTTCAAGTGCAATTCCGAACTGGCTGCTGTTCGTTATAGTGTTACCATAAATGGTATTCTTTATCGCTGATACAAGAAAGATTCCGTTGGCATTGTTCAGGAATGTATTGCGTCTGATGGTGTTCATACTGGACTTGACGCGGATGCCATTGAGTAACTCAATGTTCTGGATGGTAAATCCTTCAACTCTGCAGCTATCGGCATGAATTTCCATCGCATTCCCTTTTTTCACCGGATCTATTATTGGGGCCCCGCCTCCGCTGTCAACCCCGATAAGATCTATCTTTTTATCGAGCAGGAGATTTTCCCTGTAGGTGCCACTTTTCACAAGAATGGTATCCCCTGGAAAAGCCCGGTTAATCGCCGCCTGGATGCTGGTAAATTCGGCACCACTGGGAGCAACGGTGTATTCAGTGGCATCTGCTGCAGGTATACTGGTAATTGAAATGAGACTAATAATAACAAGGGAGCATAAAAGGCGGTGTATCGGAATCATAGGCAGTGAATTTTATATTTTTGTCTTGTTGAATTGAAGTTCTGGTTATATTTTTCTCTCCTTAACCGCAGAGAATCGTCCAGGCATGTGTTAATTACCCTGCGGGATGATCATGAGAAGTTTAGCACCTGATACTCCTTTGGAGAGCTCAATGAGATCTCCATCATGGAGGGGAATGCGTGTATTTTTTTCAATTCGCTTGTTGTTGAGCCTGGTACCTCCCGTGCTCCCACAGTCTTCGATGTGCCAACCCTCATTATTACGAAGAAACTTACCGTGGGGTTTTGACACCCGGGTCACCGCAGTATAGCCATCAGAAAAGACGATATCATCGTCAGGAGAAAACGCAGCCGGGTTCTCAGGATCGATCCTGCCAATACGGATTTGATCATGTTTCAGCATGAACACTTTCCCATCGTCAGGACCGCCAAGCACGATGGTTGTGGGTATATTTCCCAGAACCTCTTTGGAAAGGGAGTTTTTTACCTTTTCCAGACGGCGGGAAATCTCGCTTCCCAGGATCTGCACCCGCGTGTTGGAAAAGATTCCCAGGTTCCTTATAATGACTTCAAGCCCACCAGGCACAATGGAATATTCCCAGACAGGGTGAATGCCCTTGGAAGTGGGGGCACCCAGTCCTGCCTTTTTTTTGATCACCCCTATACTCAGTAGCTTGTCCAGATGCTTTTTTGTATTTTCATAGCTGGTCTCGATCTCCTTTGAAATGGAACGGGCGTCCCGGGGCTTTTTTTCGAGAAATTTCAATATCCTGAGCCGCACGCTACTTGAGAGTACATCGAGATACTCTGATAGTTCTTCTAGTGTGTCTGAATCTTCATGAACGATAATTGTCGGACATTTGTCCGCAGGATTCATAGCACTCCTCCGAGGTTACATCTAATTTGTTTTCCATAACCCAATGGTAAATACATTATAATGTCGTGACAGTATATATCTGTCCTTGAAGTGTCAATCCTTTTTGTTCATAGAAATAACTCATAGGTTCAATACTTCAACCATCATGATTTTGGGTATTTATCAGGATCTACCTTTATAGTAAATACTTAGGTGATACACGAAACGTATTCGGGGTGTCACCGACCCATCCAATGCACATCGGACCAGATCAAAAACCCGTACTACAGGACAACAAAGGAACGCATAAAATCAAAATTGCACTCCAGAGACAGAGGGGGCTTCATCCCTTTGTAATCATACATTAAAAGCAACAAATAATCTTTTTTAAAAAAGATAAGGGTCAATTCTTTTTCATCCTGCCCAGAACACCGTACACAACACCAACAATACCAAGTGCCTCGATCGCAAGGATACCCGCAGAAGGTGATGCAGGTGTATCGGTGGGATAGGGGGTTGGCACAATAATGGTTTGTTTTGGAGTTGGTTTTTTAGTCGGGGTGGTCGTGAATGTAGTTGCTTGGGTAACCTCTGATGGCGTGGTTGTTACTTCAGCAGGAGTAGTGAGCCGGACATTGTCGATATATCCCAATGCGTAAATATTCATCCTGCCATAGTCACCCTTGGAGCCTAGAAATATCCTGTTCATCCCATTCAGGTTCTCGGCAGTGTTCAGGTAATAACTCCAGATCTCCTTTCCGGTTAATTTTTCACTGACCGTCATACTGATGATCTTGCGATCATCCTCGTATTTTATCGTAACATGGTAGGTTTTGTTTAATTCGTACTTTACCGTGGGTCCGTTATAAGCAGTTGGTCCCATTTCCACTGCCGCATGCTGGCTGTTCACTTCCATCAGCTTACTGCCGGGAGTCACCAGGTGAAGCCACATGATCTGCCCATATTTTTCATTGGTAAACATTGAGAGGACATTTGGATTCTTGGACGGATCCATCTCACTTCCGGATAAACCGAACCTGAACGTCGCCCCCTCATCGACTTTGGTGAGGATGAGATCATAATCAAAGGTGAACGAACCTCTCTCATAATCGATAACCGTGTATGCGTAACCGCCAGTACTCGGTTCGATAGAGAAGTGGTACATATCCTGGTTCGGATCCCAGTAATTGGTTGCAGGATTATTTGTTGTCCAGCGGGGATCTGAACTGAACGAAGTCTGGTAAATCACGTTGAAGGAATTATCATCGGAAAGAGCCTGCAGGGATGGGATTAATGCCAGCAGACTTACAGCAATGATAAGGCACATAACATTTTTTCGTATCTTCATAGAGAATTCTCCGGTTTGATCTTTTGTTATCCTGGCATAAGCCCAACCTGATTTTTCAAAACCGCGCTGTCCAGCGGAACATTCATAATTACTCAAAGGTTTGTTGGAATGCCGGAATAAATATAGTATACATATACTGTCCAGCATTGCTTAAAAATATCGAACGTCATAGGAAAACCGGATTGTGTATCAAGGAACGGATAATGTTTCTGCAGGTCTTTTAAAAAAAATCCGTTCGGGATAATCTGGAATCAAGAAAACTCTTCAGGTTTCTAAAAAAAGTTTTTATACTTCCCAATCTCTTTGGACCAGCCACAATATTAATTAATTTTTAGCTGATCTGAAATGATTGCATAAACACTATATTTATCTTTAAAATCACGCAATATTAGAGCGCAGAAAAATGAGGACGCGATAATAGTCTAGCGGTAGGACAGGAGCTTCCCAAGCTTCTAACCCGGGTTCGATCCCCGGTTATCGCATTGGTTATATGGAGATGGAACCTGAACGCAGTGCAATGCGGATCATCGCAGAGAACCGCCAGGGTGTCCTGCGGGACATCGCGACAGTAGTTGCTGAACATGAAGCAAACATCGTGATGATCAACCAGGAAGTGTTCGATTCCGGTCCCTACACAGGTATGGCAGAACTCTATTTTGAGTACGATTCTGAAGAGGGCAGCGATCACGAGCAGCTCATTGAAGATTTGTCCCGCATCCCTTCGATCAGGGACTTAAAGACCTACCAGCCATTCGGCCATATCTTCGGGTCACGGGTCATCATCATTGGCGGCGGGGCACAGGTTGCGCAGGTTGCACTCGGTGCAGTAAATGAAGCGGACCGGCACAATATCCGTGGTGAGCGGATCTCGGTGGACACCATCCCGCTGGCCGGTGAACGGACACTTGCACTCGCAGTTGACGCCGTTGCACGACTTCCCCGTGCATCCATTCTCGTCCTCGCCGGGTCTATCATGGGTGGCGAGATTTCAAGGGCAGTCGACCGTGTTCGCGAAGCGGGGATCCCGGTCATTGCACTAAAGATGGCGGGAACGGTACCCGAGCATGCTGACCTTGTCGTCACAGACCCCATCCAGGCCGGTGTTTTTGCAGTGATGCACATCAGCAGCAAGGCAGTCTTTGATATAAATCGCGTCCGCGGACGTGAGTTCTGATGGATATCATCGATAAAGCCGTTTCTGTGCTGATGCATGACGGGACTATTATCTATCCCACAGAAACAATCTACGGCCTTGGCGCTGATGCATTTTCTGATGAGGCAATTTTAAAAGTTTACGAGGCAAAGAAGCGCCCTCTCGGGATGCCCATTTCCATTGCTGTTTCTGATTTTGACATGCTTGCAGCGGTTGCCCGTGTTGAACCCTCTATGCATGGGTTCATCGAGACATTTCTTCCCGGCCCGGTAACGGTAATTCTTGCCGCACGCAGAATTGTTCCGGATATCCTTACCGGGGGTACCGGCATGATCGGGATCAGGATGCCAGCACATGATCTTGCATTGCAGATCATCGAACGGTTCGATGCGCCGATCACTGCGACAAGTGCCAACCTCCACGGCGCTAAAGACCCGCAGATACCAGAGGAGTGTACGGTACCACGCGAGCTTTTTATTGACGGGGGCAGGCTGCCAGGTACTCCCAGCACCGTTGTCGACCTCACAAAAAAAATAATCCTCCGCAAAGGCGCACGGGCAGAAGCGATCGAAGCGTTCTTTGCAAAACTCTGAGTTTTTTATGATGCCTGTCCGCCTGCGAGATTTTATTGAGGATACCGATGGCTGGCTCTATGCAGTCTCTACCTACGATAATGATGAGAAAGTTGGTTGTGTTCTCAGATATGTTCCTGATGAAAGTGGCGAACGCGTAAACCATTCAGGCACGCGATACAAGAAATATGATTTTGAAGATGCCTATGCGTTCATCGCACACAATAAACCATACTATGCAAATCTCGTCCAGCGCATCCCGATCCAAGATGTAAAAAAAGTGTTAAAACCTGATGTGGAGATTCCACGCATCGCCCATAATCACGTACGGGTGCAAAAACTGCTCGATCTTTTCAGGCTTCCGCCAGGGACCATCGGCTGCACAGGGTCTCTCCTGTGCGGGCTGGAGAACGAGACTTCGGATATCGATATGGTTGTATACGGGCAGCACTGGTTTTTCGCTCAGGCACTGGTCAGGCAAGGAATCCTTGACGGGAAGTTGGAGGGGCTCTCCCCTGAAATGTGGCGAAAAGTATATGAGAAGCGTAATCCGGAGATTCCCTATGACCATTTTGTGCTTCACGAGCTGCGGAAATGGAACCGGGGGCAGATTGAGGGCACCTATTTCGATATTCTCTATACACGATCGTATGATGAGCTGAAACGTGCACCAACAGGAAGAGGAGCAGTAATTGGCAAGATGGAGATTGAGGCTAAGGTAACCGATGCGTCCCTTGCATTTGACAGCCCGGCAGTGTATGAAGTGGAGCACGAATCGGTGAGCAGGGTCCTCTCCTTTACTCATACCTACAGCGGGCAGGCGCTTGCTGGTGAGACAATCGAAGCATGCGGGATCTGCGAGCAGCATGGCAGTGAACACTGGCTGGTTGTGGGCACGACACGTGAGGCCCGCGGGGAATATATTATTTCAAAAACGCTGTTGGATCAATAGCTAGAGGAGATCAGACAACCGCCGTCCACTACTGCTCTCGCACCGCTCGTTGTATTTGCACCGGTTACAGGGAGCGTTAAGCGGGCGCCGGGGTAGTCCTCCTTTCCGGATTTCCCGTATTTTGTGCAGGGTGGCAATCACCTGCCTTCGGTCGCGGGGCTGGACGGTGTGGAACCGTAAAACCCCGTCGGGAATATATTCCACATTTCCACCAGTCACCTCGTTTCCCGTCATTTCTTCGAGGCAGAACGCAACACCTGCAATCCGCAACCGATCTGCCGCATACGTACCAAATGGCATGGCACCGGCAGCTCGTATGATGGAATATGTGCCATCATCAGCAATGCGATCCACCATACCAACGATACCGTGCTTATCTGAAATTACCCGGATATCGAACTGGACTGCTGGTTTCCACTCAGTTTTATTGCAGGAGGTGATACAGATCTCCAGAAATGATCGAAGGTCAGTATCAATCTTGGGACGAACCGCAAGCACCTCTCTCCAAATCACATCTGATTCCAGAGGTTGGCCAAGATGATAGGATAGCTGTTTGCAGATCACGTACCGGTCGGATTCGCTCATGGGGTCATTTCGTTCGTAATAAAACCGGACCGGGCATGCGTGAACCCGCACCAGATCCGAGATCGCGACATGTTCCCTCTGTTCCATCAGGATGATTCCTCATACAAGCGTGGGGAACCGGGCTGATTATACTTATTGAATCAGTATCTGCTGCACTGCAGCAAGGTGCACCCGAAAAATTCCTGGCCAACGTATTTCATACAAGTAATGCAAATCTGATTATCATGACAGGACAGGAAATATCAGTCAATATACCCCCTACTCTCGATCCGGTGTATAGCAACATGATCCAGATCGCCTATAAGGATGATGAGTTCACGTTTATGTTCCTCCACCAGCTCCCTCAGGTGAACCAGGCACGGGCAAAGGCGATTGTTTCCATCACCCCGGCTCACGCAAAAAACCTGCTTGGGGTGCTGACAAAGACCGTTGCTGACTACGAGTCAAAATTTGGTTCCATTTCCGCCCCAAAAGAGAGACAGGGTACCGAGAAGGTGTCTACGCTGAGTGGGTATTCCTGAAACACATATTTTATTACAGCACAGGTCGATATTGTGAGATGTTGCGCCGCCGTGGCTTAGCGGCATAGCGGCTGATTCGTAATCAGCAGGTCGAGGGTTCAATTCCCTCCGGCGGCTTTTAAACAGAAGGTTACAATCCATTCAATATTTTTTAAAAAAAAACGGTATGTTATCACGACAATCTGTTTTCCCTTCGCTTCCCGATCGAAATGAAGGAGATTTACCTGCGGCTACCTTTCAGTTCAGACTCATTACCTGAGTTATGGTCTCCGGAACGGACCGGGTAATAAATATCTGATTTTTATCCTGCAGACGAATGAATATAAGGAACTGTGACATCGGAGGGAGCGGGGTTGAAGGATAGACCAGGATCTCATATGATTCATAGGGTTCAAGAATATTGTCCTGATCAGCGTATTCATAAGGTAAAACACCTGTTTTCTTCGTGATAGTCCAGCCGGGTTTTATCATCGGGCGACTTGATTTTTGTAAAAGAGTCTCCGACCCGGACGGACTGACAAAATTCACGGTTATCTTATCGAGATCGATGCTCATATCGCTCCGGAAAAACGTATGGTAGGAATTAAGCGCCATCCTGAACGTTACTGCACCCATCTTCTGTGAATCTGGGATAGGATTACTGATTTCAGTACCACCGATTTTGCTAAAATCGGCTGCATACCCGGTAACATATCCGATATTCACTGAATTATCCGAGACTCTGAGGGGTTGGGCTAATGCTACGCTTTCATCAAATACTATCCCGACAATAGGGGCCCAATAAAATAACAATATGACCGCGAGGGTAATAATGAGAGCAGTAATCACAGATCTCATTGATCCATCACCGGTAAAAAGCGCACAATCATTATCTTTTTATTTGCTGGTCGGGAAGATAAAAAAGTTCCTGAGTTAACCGGTTAATAATCCCGATTTTTATCTGAATCAATGCGGGGATATCAACCCGATTTTTATGGTTATTATATCATTCAGGACGATCACTTACCTGCTGAATGAATTCTTTTTCCTGGCATACAGAAATAACAGAACTTTTAAAAATCGCACTCATCCTGGTAACGGGAGTGCTGGTAATACCACTTGTTATTGGTTTTTTCCACAATATTACCCTGATAAAGATGCTCGGACTGGTCGCATCAATCCTCATTTTCCAGCCTTTTGCGGTTGTTGTCGGGTTCGGGCTGGGCATCAATCCCTTTCCCATGATGCTCATCATGTGCTCAATCGGAATTTCAGTTATTTTAGTGTTGTTTGGAATCTGCGACATGTTTGCAAACCGGTCAGAATGGACCCGCAAACATCTCAAAAAATTGAAGCCATCACACAAAATTCCGAACTGTTCAGAAAATATGGAATCGTTACCCTCATTCCTTTCATCCGGGTACCCGGAATCGGGCTTTATGGATGCGTTCTGATTGCGTGGCTGTTCAAATGGAGGGGAGCACCGGCAGTCACGATTATATTTGCAGGATGGATTCTTGCGACACTGATTGTCCTGCTGACATCAATCGGGATTTTGGCAGTTATTCAATAAACAGGAAAAATTCAGGAATAATCTGACTGACCACAAGGGCGTTTTCCCCGATGCATTTGTTCTGTGAGTTCCCTTTAATCCTCACTCAATCTTTTGCTTTCAGAACAATCCAGTTCTTCTCACCAGCTTTTTTGAACCGGAGGAGAACGTACTTTCCGGAAAAGTTTGTGCCGTGAAGGATGACTTCAATCCGGTCATTGTTCCAGATCAATGGTTCACAGGTTCCGGTATCGCGTACTTTCACATCACCGGCACCATATTCGCCTTCCGGTATTGTGCCTTCAAAACCGATATACTCAATCGGGTGATCTTCCACCGCGATTGCAAGTCGTCGTTCACCGGATTTTTCTGGTAATCCCTTAGGCACCGCCCAGCTCTTCAGCACTCCTCCATGCTCAAACCGGAGATCGAAGTGAGGATGTTTTGAGAGATGCTCGTGGAGGACAAAGCGGGGGTTCTGGTTACCGGTCATGATCTCGTGTTCTCCCTGCTGTCAGAAACCAGTTCTTTGAGTTCCCGGGCTGCGGCCGTGATGTCCGGACTTCCCACGACAACAGATATCACCGCTACACCATCCGCTCCTGCCGCTATGACCTCGCGCACATTCTCCCGGTTAATCCCACCAATAGCAATGACAGGTATTGATACGTTCCGCCGGATTTCCCGCAATACACCAAGACCGCGACCGGTTCCTGCATTGTTCTTTGACGCAGTGGAAAATACCGGGCTAAGGGCGAGGTAATCCGCCCCTTCCTGTTCTGCTATGACCGCTTCGTCAACAGTCCCCACTGATACTCCGATAATGAACCCGGGAGGTGCGATCTGCCGGGCCACACCTGCACGGATGTCATCCTGGCCGAGATGAACACCATCTGCACCGCAGGCAAGCGCCACGTCAAGCCGATCATTGACGATGAACAGCGTCCCGGTTTTTCTGGTAATCTCGCGGAGAGTCCGTCCGATCCGATTGAGCTCCGGACACCCGCACACCTTGTCTCTTAACTGGATCACATCTGCACCACCGGCAATTGCCCGCCGTGCTATCTCGGCATGGGGCAGACCACCCGCTATCGCTTCATCGGTAATGACATACAGGTCGTATTTCATGATACAGCGATTATCGTATACTTATCCTGGCACCAGTTTCAAGATCCTCGGGCTTCAATGCAGCCATTTCATCGAATAATGCAGTCTTAAACGAATAGGGACCACGTGCACCCGCAGCTGCTTTCTCACCTGCGATCCCAAATGCTGCAAGTGCTGCTGCTGCTGCGAGGACTGGATCATCTGCTACTGCAGCAAATGCCCCTGTCACGGATGCTGCCATGCAACCGGTACCGGAAATCCTGCCCAGCATCGGATGGCCATTTTCAACAAGAAGAATACGTCTGCCATCAGTCACAATGTCAGTTGCCCCGCTGATGACTACCGTCATACCTGCCCGTTTTGCATAGTGTTTGGCTATCTTTACCAGATCTCCGGTTACCCCGTGTGAATCCACACCTCTCACGAGTGCTTCTGCACCGGCAAGAGTTCCTATCTCACCGGCATTGCCCTTGAGAATCGTGATCTTCAGTTCATCGATTAACCGCTGTGCACTTGTTGTCCTGAAACAGGTCGCACCCGCTCCCACGGGATCAAGAATAACCGGGATCTGCCGATCGTTTGCCATCCCTCCCGCAAGCAGCATGGATTCTATCTGTCCTTTGTTGAGCGTCCCGATATTGAGGACAAGGGCACCGGCGAATGTGACCATTTCACAAACCTCTTCCGGGGCATCCGCCATGACGGGCGCAGCACCTGCAGAGATCGTGATATTGGCACAGTCATTGACCGTCACATAATTGGTGATATGGTGGATGAGCGGGCGCTTCTCCCGCACACGGGCGAACAGTTCAGACATTGTTTTACTTTTCATCGGAATTCTCCAGTCTTTTAAAATTTTATTATGGGGGAAGGGAAATCAAAGAATATTTTTGAGGGGGGATTATTATATTGTTCCAGTGCCACGTGCGGGGACAGAAGGAAAAACCATTGTAGCGATTTGACACCGTGTTCCGGTCATCGCGTGAGTTCCTGGAGTGTCGCGAGGAGCATGTCAATTTCGTGCTCTGTGGTATAGAGCGCAAGACTCGCCCGCACGGTTCCTTCAGGTAATCCGAGATAATCCATAAGTGGCTGGCAGCAGTGGTGCCCGGATCGCACCATGATGTCAGCAGTTTCGTCAAGGTGCTGGGCAACTTCATGCGGATGGAATCCATCCAGAGTGAACGAGACAACTCCTATGCGGGGGACGGGGTGTTCAGGAGCATAGACATGTATCCCTTTAATCCGGGTAAGCCCGTCAATCAACCGTTCTGTAAGCGCTTCTTCGTAGAGCTGGATCTTTTCCATGCCAATCTTCTGAAGGTACTCCGCCGCGACACCAAGACCAATTCCTCCGGCAATATGGGGAGTTCCTGCTTCGTATTTCTGGTAGCCCTCTGCGGTTATGAAGTCCGTCGCGGTAACCGTTTCCACCATCCCGCCACCGTATTGTACTGGTTCGAGTACAGGTTTTTTCATCCAGAGAACACCGGTACCGGTAGGCCCAAGCATCTTATGACCGGAAAAGGCAAAAAAGTCACAGCCCAGATGCGCAACATTCACCGGCATGTGAGGTACTGATTGGGCGCCATCAACCAGCAACAGGATGCCCTTTTCATGGCAGATCTCTGCAATTTCTGAAATCGGTGTAACCACACCATTAACGTTCGAAGCATGGGAAATTGCGATGAGCCGGGTGGAAGGTGTGATCGCACTTTTCAGTGCATCGAGATCAAGTGAATAGTCAGCGTTAATACCGATCACATCCAGCCCCACTCCCTGTCTGAAGAGATTCCTCCACGGCAGCAGGTTTGAGTGATGCTCGAGAATTGTAGTGATTACACGGTCTCCGGATTTCCAGACAAGTCCCTGCGCAACCATGTTGATTGCTTCAGTGGTATTTTTGGTAAAAACCGTGACTCCATCATTACCTCCAATAAACTGTGCCACTTTGTCGTGGGCATGCCAGTAACGCTGTGAGGCAATCTGGGTGAAACGGTGTATACCCCTTCCGACATTTGCCCGATAGCGGTGTTCAAACTCGACCATCGCTTCAATGACGGGCTCCGGGGAAAAGCTTGTTGCCGCGTTGTCGAGGTAAATGATGTCTCCGAGGATCATGAAATCCTTCCGGATCTCGTTAACCGTAAATCCTGTAACATCCTGTTTTTTCATTTTAATTTCCATACTTTTTCCTGCCTTCTTTTCAACCGTCACCTGGGGTATCCGTACCGGCCCAACCCGCAGCGTATAATCATCATTGACAGGGATGCCCCTTGATTTGCACAATTCTCTCATCTTCGGGGGCAATGCCCGCCAGCGCCAGAGACCCCATGTACAAAAAACCCCCGGAAGTCCTTTTTTATCTGCCCATTTTTCGAGGAATGCATCCCAGCGCCGGGCAAATTCGGGCTGAATAATCCGGAGTTCCTCATACTCGCTTTCAAGCATCGCGGGGCAAAGGTAGCATCCGATGCGTTCAAGTCCTTTGTCATAGAGCGGATTAATTTCCAACTTCTGCCACCAGAGGTAGAGGAACACCTCAAGCGCCCGCCAGTTCCTTATCGGGGAGAGGTTGAGCTGAAGCGGGTTGGCCGGGTTCTGGCTTGTCTCTTCAAGATCAGCCCGGTTCCATGATTCGTACCAGCGGTTCCCCTGCACGGTAACACAAGGGCCAACCCCGGCAAGATAGAGCTTTAGCGGGTGTAGTTTCAGCAGTTTGCAGCACCATCGGTGATCCTTTCCTGGCGGTCCCGCCTTCTCCACAGCCTGCCAGAAGTCTCCTGCTTTCTGGATGACCTCAACTCCCTGTAACCTGACAAAGTCCACCGTTTCGGGAAATTCAATACCGGTGTCAATGAAGAACGCTTTTGTCACGCCGGCTTTTCGCGCAAGATGGAGAACTGCGGTGCTGTCCTTACCCCCGGAGAATGAGACATTTGCAGTAGGCCGGTCATTGATGTGTTGTTTAATGGTACGGATTGCATTCCGTTCAAGGTTTTTTAAGTGATACCGGTTCTTTTCGATTGCCACATCCCAGCCGGGATTTGGCGGTGTGCGGGGAACGACGGCGATGAGCTCTTTGACTTTGACAGAACCGTCTTTTACCATGCCGGTCCCGAACCGGTTTTTATATTTCACTATAATCGTACCTTCCGGTGCCGGTGTTTTCAGGGGAATCTTCTTGCCCCCAATCCGCCCCTGCTCTTTCCTGGCATCGGTCTGGAGGTCGAGATCCACGATACCCTGCTTCACATGTGACAGGATATACGGGAGCGCTTCCGGCGCGATATCAAGACTGAATTTTCTCGTTACAGGATCGAACGTGAGCCAGCCGAACCGTTCGCCATGCATGATCACCAGATCCGCACGATCGACACCGCCGGTTTTGTTCAGGAGGAGAATTGTTGCGAGCGGGACAGTGCCAAAGCGCTCGTACACGAGTTTTTTGATAAGGCTTGCGTCCGCTGCAAGTGCCGGGCGCACATCGTATGGCCGAAGGAGCTCGATCTTTTTCCCTTCTTTTCCACACGCACAGCTCTTCGCAATCAGGGGGACATTGCAATGCTCGCACCAGTAGAGGATCTTTTTTACCGGCGGTTCGCGTAACACACACATTGATTGCGCGCTTCAGGAGATAAGAGAAACGATTGGGGGATAGTGTGCGATTGGCACATTGGCCGGACGGATACATGGTGGAAAGGGTCGGACACTACCCCCCTTGAGATTTTAACACTAAAGTATATACAAAAGGAATCCCGAATGAACATTGGTGAAGGTACCATGGTGAAGTTAACCGCAGAGATGAAAGAGGCATTTGCGAAAATGAAGGTGTTCCCGGTTGCCACTGCAACAAAAGACGGCACTCCGAACGTGATCCCTCTCGGTATAGGATGGCTCATGAGTGATGATACAATCTGGTTTATAGACAATTTTATGAACAAGACGCTCTCTAACCTGCGCGTAAATCCCAAGATCGCGCTCTTTATCTGGGGGCCGGAGATCAAGGGCTGCTACCAGATCAAAGGTGTGGCTGCCATGAAGACAAGCGGCAAGGAATACGATGAAATGAAGGCAAGGATCAACGAGAAGAATCCGGCCCTCCCGGCACGCTCGCTCGTCATCGTGAAGATCACAGAGGTCTTCGAGTGCAAACCCGGCCCGACAGCCGGCGCAAAAATTCTCTGATTTTTTTATTCGCTTACCATTGGGGATACGAAGGATTTTTCGGGGCGCAGCCGGTTTATCGGATTATTGTATAACGCAGTGAATACCAGATGATGTCAAAAAAATATTGTAGATTAACTGCTTTTACTTCTGACCGGGCTTTGAACCCGGGGCCGCAGCCACCACCTGGAGCGATTCGGTAATCTCGGGAAGTAATTCGGCCGGAATCCCGATCACCATCTCGCCATCCTCTATGCCGGAAAACTTCCGTGAGCCATCGCATCCAAGTGAGAAGTTCACCTTCCCGTTTAAGTAGGTCTGGGCGCATGCATCGGAACAGACCGACTGGATCCCGGCAAATTCCGCATTGATTCGCCCCCCTAGCCGGAACAGCACGCTCTGGGCGAGTTTCAGCATCGCCCACGGACTCGCAACAATAAGGACAACCTGCGGATCAAACGGTGTCTTTTCAAGGGGAGCATAGAGTGTTGCATATGTTTCACGGGTCTGGAGGTGCAAGACGCGGTCGATGGTCCGCTTACAGGCAGCGGTACTTTCGAATTTTCCCAGCTTGAAGTAAAAGTCACCCGTCCTCAGGCTCTCGGTGATCTCCCTGAGACCCAGCGCCCATGCGCCACCGTTGCATTCGTGCTTTACAGCAGTTGAATAAAAGATCCGTCCT
>DATKZP010000029.1:0-8390 GCA_035527915.1 Methanoregula sp.
GTACGGGCACATCCAGGAAATTATCATCCAGAATTTTTGTCCTAAACCGGGGACACCGATGGCACACTATCCGGTGCCGGGCACTGATGAGATCTGCACCACCATCCGGATGGCACGCGACATTCTCCCAAAGGATATCGCAATCCAGATCCCGCCCAATCTCATCGATGCATCAATTCTCATCTCCTGCGGGGTAGACGACCTCGGGGGCGTTTCGCCCCTTACCATCGATTATGTTAACCCGGAACACCCCTGGCCGGGGATTGAAGAACTCAAAAAGATCATTGGTAACGCACATCTTTGCGAGCGGCTCTGCATCTACCCGCAGTATATCAAGAGAGGGTGGTATCACCCTGATTTGGAACCCCTAATAAACCGGCTCGCACAAACAGTAAAGGCAAGGAGCAGTGGATTGTGAAGCAAAAGAACCTTCTCTACACAGGTAAGGCAAAATCGGTATACCATACGGATACGAGGGGCAAACTCATTGTTGAGTTCCGCGATGATATCACCGCATTTGATGGCGGGAAGAAAGATGTGCTTAAAAATAAGGGGAGCTACAATGCGGGGGTTTCGGCATTCTTCTTTGAATACCTCGGACAGAATGGGATAAAAACCCATTTTTTCACCATGCTTGATCCGCACCATATGGTTGTAAGAAAACTCGATATGATCCCACTTGAAGTGATCGTGCGAAACATTGCTGCAGGTTCAATTGTCAGAAATTATCCGTTCAGGGAGGGGACACTGCTCGACCCACCCCTGATCGTGATCGATTATAAGGACGATGCACGGCACGATCCGATGCTCAACGATGAGATTATCCTTGCGTTAAAACTCGTAACACCCGCTGAATTAAAAAAGATCAAAAAAGTGGCACTTGAAGTGAACCGGCTTCTTTCTGCGTTACTTGCAGCAGAGGGAATCACACTTGTGGATTTCAAGATAGAGTTTGGCAGGCAGGGCAAGACGATCTATCTTGGCGACGAGATCAGTATGGACTCCATGCGTCTCTGGGATAAAAAAACCGGCGAGTCGCTGGACAAGGATGTATACCGGTTTGAAAAGGGGGATGTGATGGCGATCTACAACCGGGTGGCACAGCGGATCACCAAACCAGGAAAGAAATAATGAATTTTCCGGTTCTGAATCACGGAGTCTCTTTAAGGATGGGTTCTTTGATCTTTATGGAGCTGGCAGATCTTTAATCTGATGACCTGCGATATCGAACACAAAGACTAACGTCTCTTATTGGAAACATATCTTACAGAGGTTATCATACAGGTGCGGTCAGATAGCATGTCAGAAAAAAATGCAGATGAAGCAGAAATGCTCAAATGGGCAAAAGGGTATGCAAAGAAGAAGGGCTGGGTGCTCAATACCGATGAGAAACAAATCTCAACGGTTATCCGTGGGCTTGTGCGGAACAAAAAAAAGTTCGGAAGACCGTACTGTCCCTGCCGTCTCCGGAGCGGGGATGAGGAGAAAGACCTGGCCATCGAGTGTCCCTGTGTATACCATAAAGATGAAGTTGCCCACGATGGACATTGTCACTGCAATCTCTATTTTAAAAAGACCTGATACCGGTTTTTTAACCCAATAAATATTCAGTTTTTTATACCCTGCATATGAACGACTCCCCCACAACACACGCTGCCTGCTCTGCAAGGGGTTTTCCACCGGTTCATGGTGAGGTCCCGGAGGTAGTCATTCTCGGCAGTTTTCCCAGCAGGCAATCCCTGCTGAAAAAAGAGTACTACGGAAACCCGCAGAACCACTTCTGGCACATTATAGAAGCCCTGTATAATATCGACCGAAAACTCCCCTACAGGGTCCGGACTTCCCGGTTAGCAGAGCACCGGATCGCACTCTGGGACGTTCTCTCCGGCTGTTGCCGTGCAGGCAGTGCAGATACCCGGATCCAGGACCCTGTTTTTAATGATCTCGCCGGTTTCCTTGTATCACATCCTACGCTTCGCCTCGTTGTCCTCAATGGAAGCGCTGCTGGCCGGTACTATCGCCAGCTTACCATATCAACGCCGGTCCCCTCGGTTATCCTGCCGTCAACGAGTCCGGCAAACACGCGGTTCACCCTTGCTGAAAAAGTGAGAGCCTGGGGGATAATCCGGACACACAACATCCAGTAAAAAATCGGTTGATTACCGTTCCATACGGAACTTCAAGAAAATTACATGGTATATCGCGTAGAACCCACAGAGCACTGCAGCGGTATAACCGAGGATCGCGATCCAGGAGATCTCCGCTGGGAGGGTAAATGGCGATCCAAGAAGTACCAGCGATGATCCAACCACCAGTGAAGCAACAACAAGACCAATCATGAGCTTGTCACTCGCTTTATCGAGCGACATCTGGAGCTTCCGGATGTCAGTTTCCACGATCTCCACTTTAAAACTTCCTGTTGAGAGCCTCCGCAGCATCAGGTTAAGATTACGGGGCATATCGAAAAGGGCATCGGCTGCTTCCATGAGAGATGTGGAGGCCCTTTTGACATAAGCAGCAGAAAGGTTGCCCGTATCGGCAAGTTTTGTGAGGTAGGGAGTAACCTCTTTGCCGAAGTTGAATTTCGGGTCAAGCCGGACACCGATATCAAGTACCATAATAAATACCTTGAACAGCAGCATCAGATTCAAGGGGACTTTTAAGCGATAACGTCGCATAGCTTCCGTCAGTTCGGTCACGACAAGCCGGAAATTGAGTTGTGATACGTCATCTCGGCCACCAAAATCGTGCATCATGATGTAAAGGTCGTCCCGCAGAGCCTCCCGGTCATTTTCAGCGATGACGATGCCGAATCCTTCGAGCGATCTGAGCATCAGTTCAATATCATCATTCACAAGAGCGAAGAGGAGGTTGATAAAATTCTGCCGTTTCTCCGGTCGAAGGATGCCAACGATACCGAAATCCAGAAAAGCGATATCTCCCTCTTTTGTGACAAGAAGGTTGCCAGGGTGAGGGTCACCGTGGAAGAAACCGTCTTCGAAGATCATCTTGAGGTACGCGTGGAACCCCCGGACCCCGATTTCATGGGGATCCAATCCCATCGCGGCTATTGCTTCGGGATCATCAATCCGGACCCCTTCGATAAAGTCCATGGCTATCACCCGGGGGCAGGTGTATTCCCAGTAGATCTTCGGGAACCGGATACCAGGAACACTACGGAAGTTCCGTGACATTCGATCAGCGTTGCGGGAATCCCGGGTGAAATCAAGCTCTTTTACGATCTGGTGGGCAAAGTCATCAACCATCCCGACCGGATTGTACAAACGTGTCTCGGGAAATATCGTTTCAATCCGCTCTGCCATGGATTGCAGGAGAACAATATCGGTCTCAATTATTTCACTGATACCCGGCCGCTGTACTTTCAGGGCGATTCTGGTTCCGTCTTTTAGCACTGCGGAATGCACCTGGGCGATCGACGCAGAAGCAACCGGTGTTTCATCAATCTCGCAAAACAACTCATCAATATTGGGACAATTCATTTCCAGAACCGCACGGATTTCTGAAAAAGGAAGCGGTTTTACATGGTCCTGCAGTTTTTTAAGCTGGTCAATCATTTCCGGAGGGAGCAGTTCTGTCCTCGTGCTCATAATCTGCCCGAACTTCACAAATGTCGGTCCAAGCTCTTCCAGGGCAAGCCGTATACGTTCGTAGACAGTGGATACGTCAGTAATCTTTCCCTTGTGGGGGAGCCGGAACCGGATTCTCCCCGGAAATAATGTTTCAAGCCCAATACTGAAGCCGTATTTGCTGAGCACATCCGCGATCTGCGCATACCGCATGATACGGGAAACCATGCGTACAATGTGGATGTCGTGATACTTAATGCGTGCTTTTACCTCAAAATTTGTGAGAAAATGATAGTGTATTTATTAAAGAGAGGCTGTAGGGAAAAGAATCGGCGTTTGATATCATGGAGATCATCATCGTTTCTCAGGATTTATGGAAAATTACAATCCGGTTTGTATTCGTGCCGGATGCCATATTGTTCACGCCCCATATATTGGAGGTTTTGGTGAATGTCTGCTGGTTGATCAGCACTCCCTCGCACGTGAACCCTGCAGTGATGCCAAGCGGGATGATATGTTCTTCTAACCGAATCGTCCGTTTCCTCACCTCCCCCACTTCGAATGCAACATATCCCCCAAAACGGGTGACCCGGTAGAGCTCCCGGAATGCCGACCCCATAACCCCTGTCCATTCATCCAGAGTCCGGGCCATCGTAATCTGCTCCCCGATTGCTTCCTCATTATGACCGTTAAACCAGCAGCGGAGCCAGTTGTCCTCCCGGTATTGGACAATATCAAGAAACGGGGGTGACGTCACGGTCAGCTGTACGCTGGTATCCGGAATGTCTGGTGTTGAACGAGCATCCCCGGTGAGAAGGCGGGCTTTTTTTCCGGTCCGCTTAAGATCCTTCTTTTCAGCAGGGGAGAGCGTACGTAACAGGCTCTTTGTCTTGTCCAGTATGATTTTGTGGGTATCCCGGTATTCCGGGATCTGCTGGCGTTTCTTGTTGATTCGTTGCTGACTCTGCTGTGATACTGCCTGGTTTGGCGGAAGTGTATATACAGAGAAAAATCCCTTTGAGTGACCGGTGAGCCGGTTCGTGGCCACCATCGCAATCCACCGGTCGATCATATCATCCCTGCAATCCGCTTTCCGGTTCAGGATGTACTGTCTCAGGGCTACAATTTCCTTCTCGGTGTCAGGATGGTAGAACATGGAAAGATCGATTGTCGCCCTTTCGCTGTTACGGCTGATGGCGGTAAGACGTTTCTCAACAGCAGCAATATCGGGGGGGAAAAACCGGGGTTCTGTCATAATCCGGGAGAGGGGGTTTGCGTCGTTTGCGAATACATCCCGACCGGAAAGCCCGGCTTCGATTACTGTTGTGCCACGGCCACTGAATGGATCGTACACAACATCACCTTTCCGGGTCAGGATATCGATGAAGAATCGTGGAAGTTGTGGTTTGAAGCATGCACGATAGGATATTTCATGGATTGAAGATGCCTGCCTTTGCCGGGAGGTCCAGAATTCATTGGTATATTTTTGGGTGGCAACCGGTCCGATTACCATATCCTCAACGAGCGTCGGGATAGCAGCATGGCTCCTGAATGCGCGAAGATACCGGTTCAGGTTATCTTCGGATAGAGGGGATCTGCCAATCATCATATCTTATGGTTAGTTGGCGGACGAAGGGATAATGCTGGTGAAAGTATACCAGGACATTGGTTTTACCAGCACCAAAAAGGTACCAGGTTACCCAGGAGAATTTGCGCATGAGTAAAACACAATAGATACATAAATCCGACGCCGTAGTCAATTCTGTAATCCCGGGTAAATTCCGGGTTATTAAAAAAAGAGGCCCTCGTATAATTGTAGACGAGACGCGAAGGATCAGGAGAGAGAACCTGCTTTTTTATTTTTATGTATGCCACTGCCCACGATTGCATCAAATGCTTCCGGGTACTTCACCGTGCCCTGTATTCCGTCCAGTGCACCGGGGTCCAGGGCAAGTACCATAAATACATCATCGGCAACGACGAATGGCGCTACAATGCCGTTTAACCGTGCTGAGCGAAATCCATAGCGGGGATAATATCCCGGGTGGCCGATGACGATAACAATACGATGGCCAAGAGTCCGGCATACGTTGAGTCCCTCTTCAATGAGCGCGGCGCCAACACCAAGGCATTGGTAATCCGGGTGCACTACGAGGGGGGCAAGAGCGATAGCAGGAGTGATTGCCTGGGGAGATTCGATGGTGATGGGAGGAAACATGATATGCCCGATAATCCTGTCACCATGAACAGCGACAAGCGAAAGTTCGGGATTGAAAATCCTGGCATCCCGCAGGGCATCTACAAGATGTGCTTCGTCATAATGAGCAAACGCCTGGTAGTTTACCTCAAAAATAGCGGGAATATCTGCAGGAGTTTCCGGCCGGATAAAAAAGGAATCCATCCTGATCTATTAGGTGGCTGGGCAGATAAGGGAGACGTCCCTTGTGTACCTGTATCAACAAAGGTGTTTTAAAAAAAACCGTACTGAAATCATTGATAGCAGGTCGATTTTAGATTCATCAAAGGGTGTAAGTGCGGGCAGCGCAAACCTCCTGATAATGAACCCGACCATCAGGGCATATATGGACCTTACCCGGCTCCAGTTCTTTTTTGCCTGGCCTCTACTCTTCTGTTCGGGATACCTGCTTGCGACCACCGTCTATGGAAATTTCAGCTTGTTTGATCTGGCACGGGTTTCTTTGATCGGGTTCTTCGGTTTTGAAGCCGGGCTTGTCCTGAATGATTATATCGATCGCAATTATGACAAAAAAGACGTCGAACCGGATAAGCTCACGAAGTACTGGCGGATATTCGGGACCCGCCCGATCCCGGCAGGGCTTATTTCACCAAACCATGCATTAGGGCTTTTTATTGGGCTGACCGCCATCACCACCGCCCTTATCGCGACACTCCCGTACCCGCACTCCCTGTATGTGATTCTCATTATGATTTATTGCTATACAATAGAGATGTTCTACCAGATCGAGAAGCGGCAGGTACAGCAATTCCCCTTTGCCCAGATCATCGGGCGGACTGATTTTGCCCTGTTTCCGGTTGCCGGTTATCTCTGTTTAGGGAACCCGGACGTGAATGCAATCCTGTACTTTGTTTTCTTCTACCCGTTTGCCATGGCGCACCTGGGCGTAAATGACCTGGTCGATGTGGCAAATGACCGGGCGAGGGGATTGAATACCATCCCGGTACTCTTTGATATACCCAGGACAACGATCTGGATTTTGGGATTTACCATTATCCATATGATGATGGCATTCCTTTTCATGACCCGGCTGGGATTGCCAGCCCGGATCGGCATAATTGCCGGGCTGTGCCTGCTCATCATTGCAAACATCGTGATCCTGAAGAATAAAACACCGGATGCAGCACTCAAGGTACTGCCGCTCTTCCACGGGGCGATGGTGCTTTATGCCGGGGGGATTGTGGCGTGGGCATTTTTGTAAAGAGAGAATAATGTGGAAGAAAAACCATATTCTTCGCTGTTAATTCTTCCCCCACTGCGATGTCCTACGCGAAAAACACCGTCGGGTTTTTCGCTACTCAATACGTTGCTCATCATTCCGGAATTCTCTTTTTCATTTTTCCGAAACGAGGAACTGTTTATCGAGGTCATCCTATTGTACCCCGTCCCCCAACGGGGACTGGTGACACACGAGGGGGGACGAAAGACCGCTCTTCCTTCATCCTAATGCTCATATCTTCAGCAGCCGCTCATTCTCCCTCAGCCACTTCCGTCGTCGTTCATAATCCGGCATGATCTCCCGCACCTTGTTCCAGAACTTTTTCGAATGATCCGGCTGGCTGATATGGACCAGTTCGTGCACTACGACGTAATCCACAATTTCAGACGGGGCCTGGATAAGACGCCAGCTGAAGTTGAGTCCGCCTTTATGGGTGCATGACCCCCACCGCTGCCGTGCATCGGTTATACGGACCGAAGCCGGGACATGCCCCGTTTTCATCGAGAACCACATGCACCGGGCCGGTATTTCTTTATGGGCTTTTTTTATGTACCAGCGTTTGAGATGATTTCTGATATCGGGCAGAAGAGTGCGGGAGACGTAGAGCTTGTCACTCCGTTCGATGGTTATGCTCCTATCGGTTACGAATTGTAACGGGTATTCCCGCCCGAGAAAGAAGAACACCTCGCCCTCGGCATACTCATGACAGGGTGAAAGCGGGCGTTGCTTCATCTCGTCAAGTTTCTTCAGGATCCACGAGCTCTTCTGCCGGATTATCTCCTCGATATATGCAGATGAGGCCTGCAGAGGTGCCCTGACAATAAGGGTCGCAGCCGGGGTCACTTCAAGCCCGATGGTCCTGCGACGCGAGCGGATAATTTTTTCAACGGGGATTTCTTTCATGGGCAGGAGTATTTGTACGTAGTTCACGACGCGACTAAAAAAGGTACGGGATTTTACATCTGCACGTCAAATACCACGGCCGAATGACCGGAACGTCCCGGGAATGCTGCCGATACGTTCGCAGGTGTCCAGCTAGTGCCGTAAGTCCCGGTTCCATTTCGTTAGCGATGTATCAGGCATATATCCAAAAAAAGATCCATAAAAATTACTTATGCGTGAAATATGCCTTCACGCCATCATTACCAACGGCATCAATTTTTACAAAACCTACCCGTTCGAACTGGACAACATTACCCAATTCTTTTTTCACCGCAGGTTCGCAGGCACCCGACATCTCGCCGTCCTGCGTGAGTAGTGTGCAGTGGACGGATTCCTGTGCCGGCAGCCACTGGATGATCGGGGCCTTTGCCGCACGGGCTTCCGC
>DATKZP010000030.1:0-3391 GCA_035527915.1 Methanoregula sp.
ATTTTTTTATCCCCGCTCATTGAGAGTGCCTGCCCAAGCGCAATCCCGAACGCCTTGAATAATGCTTCGCACTGGTGATGGTCGTTTTTACCGGAAAATGCGACATGAGCGGTGATACCGGCCCGGGTGCACAGGCTGTAAAAGAAATGCTCGAAGATGTCTGCGGGAATGTTCCCGATAGTCCTGTTGCCAAAGGCACCGGTAAAGACAAGGTATCCCCTGCCCCCGCAGTCGAGTACTGCGGTTGCTATCGATTCATCCATGGGAATTATTGCGTGGGCAAAGCGTTGGATACCCCTGCCATCACCAATTGCCTGCTTCACGGCATCCCCGAGTACAATCCCGATGTCTTCGAGGGTATGATGACAGTCCACCCCGAGATCGCCTTTGGCGATGCAGGTGAGATCGAACCCCCCGTGCTTTGCCATCGCGGTGAGCATGTGGTCAAAGAACGGTACACCGCTGTCAACCGATACCTTTCCGGTACCGTCAGGGTTCAGTTTAATCAAGATATTCGTCTCTTTTGTTTCCCGCTTTACAGTAACATTCCTCATTGACTTTCCTCCAGTGCATCTTTAAGGCTGATCTTCCCGCTATAAAGGGCAGAGCCGAGCACAGCTCCGAACGCCCCGGCATCCCGTAAACCGGCTACATCCGAACGGGAAGATACACCTCCGGCAACAACCACCGGAATATGTACATGATGTATCAGGCGCCTGACCGGCTCGAACAGGACACCCTGCTGCAATCCTTCAATATCAACATTGGTATAGAGAAGAGAGCCTGCCCCCAGTTCCTCGAACCGAAATGCCCATTCAAGGTAGTTCCCTGCTGTCTCCTGCCAGCCGTGCACCGCAATCTGACCGCCTTTTGCATCGACACCTGCCATCACCCGATCGCTCCCATACTCATCTGCGAGAATCTGTATACTCTCCGGTTTCTGGGTGGCAAGCGTGGAGATGATGACCCGCGAAACGCCGGTTTTCAACCAGTGCGAGGCATCTTCGATCGATCGGATACCCCCGCCCAGCTCTATCTCAACACCGGTTTTTTGGATCAAATCAACAATAAGCTCTGCATTTTTTGCACAATTCCCGAATGCCCCGTCAAGGTTCACCACATGGAGCGCATCTGCCCCTTCTGCAAGCCATCGGGTTGCACAGGTGAGCGGGTCTCCAAACACCGTCGCACTCTCGCGCTTCCCCTGCACCAGCTGGACACACCGCCCTCCCAGGATATCAACAGCAGGAAAAATGCGCATAAGACTCAGCGGATCATCCGTTGGATCGCCATCACAAGAATATCCTTTGCACCCGCACGCTTAAGGGCGTTTATCAGGGAATAGACCCGTTCCTCGTTCACGACAGCATGCACGGCAACGAGGTTTTCACTCGAAGCAACATCCATGACGGTTGGGCCCGAGAGACCCGGCAGTACCCGCTTCACCGCTTCAAGGGATGAACGCTTCACGTTCATCATCAGGTAACATTGCCCACGTGCCCGTATGACACTCTCCAGTGCCAGGTGAATCTCATCAATCTTCTCTTTTTTTGTCGTGAGGGATTCCTTATTGGCGATAAGGAGCGTTGTGGTCTCCATCACCTCATCGATGACCCGGAGACGGTTGGTCTTTAAGGTTGTTCCCGAACTCGAAAGGTCAATGATCGCATCGGCAATCCCCAGGTGCGGTGTCGCCTCACAGGCTCCCCCCACCAGCACAACGTTAACATTCACGTTATGTTTTTTAAAGTACGCCCTGGTGATCACCGGAAATTCGGTGGCAACTTTCATCCCCTCGAGCTGTTGTACCGAGGTTATCGCTGAATCCTCGTGCACGGCAAGCACAAGTTTTGCCTTCCCGAACGGGAGATCCAGGAGCTCTTCTATATCCGATTCCCGCTCGATAACCATATCGTGACCGGTGATCCCGAGATCAGCTGCACCTGTTGCCACGTATTCGGGAATATCGACCGGACGGGCAAACAGGATCTCAACATGCGGGTCGAGGGTCTTTGTTATCAGCCGTCTTTCCCCGATATCGGGGAGGTGGAGCCCGCTCTTCTCTACAAGATCCATAATCGGTGCTGCAATCCTGCCTTTGTTGGGGATCGCAAGCCGTACAATAGCTGAAAAAGAAGAGGGGGTGCTTTTTTTCCGGAGGGTTATTGCCTGTTTTGCCATGGGTGTTCAGAAGGTCTTGAGCTCGCCGCTGATTACTCGTTCGGTAATATCGGTTACGTTCTCGAGCCAGTGATCGACAATCCCGTTAATTTCACCCTGGATCTTCTGCATTTTGACACCCTTCACGGGCAGTACCTGTACACTTGCCACAAGCGGGCGGTCAATGGGCTGTCCGATCTGGGAAAGGAGACGGACATACATCTCTTCAATCCCCTCTACCTGTTTTACACAATCGGTGGCAATCTGCGTCGAAAGCAGGTTATAGATCTTACCGACATGGTTGATCGGGTTCTTCCCGCTCGTCGCCTCCATGCTCATCGGGCGGTTGGGAGTGATAAGCCCGTTGCAGCGGTTTCCGCGTCCGACCGACCCGTCATCGCCCATTTCAGCCGAGGTGCCGGTAACGGTCAGGTAGATGCTGCCATTCTTGATGTTATCCCCCGTATTCAGATGGACAACCACCTTGCGCTTCGTGCTCTTCTTAGCCACCCTGCCGATCTGGTCTTTGAGGATTTCCATGTATTCAGTATATTGCTGGATATCTGCACAGTACCTGTCGATAATTGCACAGGCAACGGTCAGGGTGATGGTGTTCCCGTCGCGCAGTCCCATGATTTTGATATCCTGCCCGATTGCCGGATACTTCAGCCGCAGTTTGTCATCAATGAAATCACTGACGTTTGTAATAATATTTTCAACATCAGAAAACGGGGCATGTCCGACACCAAATGAAGTATCATTTGCCCGGGGAACTCTCCCGTTGTGTGGCTTGAAAACATCCTGGAGATCGGTCGAACCTGTCCCCAGCCGGCAGTCCATAATGACATCCCGTTCCATGTTTAAGGTCTTGAAATGGGTGCGGAGATAATTCCGTGTCGCTTCAACGGCTATCGCATCAGTAGGAATAGATACGTCATTGAATCGTTTTGTTGCACGGCCGTCAATCAGGATAAAAATAGGCCGTATAACCTTGCCCCCGCCGAACTTTGGGTCGGATTCGCCAGCCACGATTTCACCCTGGTCGGTATTGTGGTGCAGGACTGCACCGAACTCTTCGAGATATTCCTTGCAGAGCGCCCTGCTGATCGATTCTGCAATGCCATCCGCGATACTGTCGGGATGACCGAGACATTTGCGCTCGACAAGTTCAATTTGTTGTTTCTCCAAAGGAATCTGGGCTAATGCTTCAATCTGGATATTTCTCTTCATT
>DATKZP010000031.1:0-12138 GCA_035527915.1 Methanoregula sp.
CAGCACGATTGCTGGAGGGAAAGATTATCACCGGATGGTTCCGGTGAATCCGGAAAAGCAGTCACCACCTCACAGGATAATTACAAAAAGAAACATGAATTCTGTGGGAAAATCAGAGATTGCTTGATGTCCCATCTGCTCTGCGGATTGAAACCTTGCCTTCATTGGCCGGCAGGAACGTGACCGATCGGCCAACCTTGCCACCAACATCCTCTGCAGCCAGCTGGATATTATGTTCTTTTAAAAGAATCCTGACTTTTTCGGCATTCCTTTTGCCAATATTGAGATTGGTGCCAAAGTACTCAAACATGCAAGCCCCACCTGCTATCTTTGCAATAATGGACCGGTTCTTACAACCAAGAGCAATAAGCTCATTTACAAGGAGTGGAACGGCTGTATCCACGTATTTCCCCGGTCGATCCATTCTGCCGGCACTTTCGGGCAGCATGATATGCACCATTGCACCCAGCTTGAGATTTGGATCATACATGGTAAGCCCGATACAGGAACCCAGGCCAATGGTCATCATCGGGAAAGAACCGACGCGGTATTCTCCAATACCGATCATCGCCATTTGTTCGTAAAGGGGGTGGGGATGGGGCATTTTCAGGAACTTTAGTTAACTGCTCTTCATCATGTTTTCGAGCAGTTCAACCATTTTAATAAGAGTACTTCTTTCGGGCATCAGGATGATATCGCTATCTACTTTATACTCTTCGCAGACAAGTTCGGTAGAGAAAAGTAATACTTCATTCGTCTCTTCCTGCATCTGGGCAATGAGAGACTGCATGGCCGCGTGTGCCATGTCGACAGTGAGTGACGGAGGAGAAGGAAGCATCACAAAACCGAGCAGTTCGGCAGTGGCATCAAGAAAGGCGGAGACCATGATATTACCTACTTCGAGCAGTGCGCTCTCGTCCATCTCACTGAGCGGGCGGTTGATTTCCGTTAGTCCGAGCATCGTGTTTGTCATGCGGACTGCTGACTCCCGCGGGATGTAAAACAGGATATATCCTCCATGGGGAATATCACCCTGGAGCTCAAACGCCACCATTGCTGCCGATTCTTCACCCATGTACTCTCCAAGCTGGGCAAGATCCACCACTTTGATGGAGGGGACGCTCATCTCAATAGTGCTTCCCAGCATCTGGGAAAGCGTAGTCGCTGCATGTGCAGCACCGATATTTCCAAGTTCCTGAATTGCATCTGCCTGAACTGCCGATAATTTCATGATCTTCTCCTACACAATGGTGTTGACATCAAGCACCGGCACGACGCCCCCATCACCAAGAATGGTAACACCGCTCACACCCCGCATGTTGCCGATAAAACTGCTCAATGGCTTCACAACTACTTCCTGCTTGCCTTCAACTTCGTCCACCGGAATACAGCACTTCCGCTTCTGGTATTGCACAACAATGAGTATTTCACAGGAGTTGGAAACTCCAACCAACTCATTCAGCCAGAGGATCTGGAGTACCTCGTTACGGAGCAGGATTGCTTCACCTTTTCCAATATGGTGGGTTGCATCCCGCCTGAAATTTGCAACCTCGACAATACTGCTGATAGGGATACCGAACCGTTTTCCATTGATCCTGACAATCATCACGTCGACAATCGCCATGGTTGGCGGGAGTAAAAGCTCAAAACGGCTTCCTTTACCCGGGGTTGTTTCCACCCGGATAGTACCTTTCAGCGCCTCGATAGACCTCCTGACCACATCGAGCCCGACTCCCCTGCCACTGATGTCGGATATTTTATCTGCGGTGGAGAAACCGGGCTGGAATAACTGTTCAATTACCTGTTCCTTGGTGAATATATCGGCAACTTCCTGGGTAATCAGTCCCTTTTCGATGGCCTTTGCCTTGACCTTGTCGACATTGATTCCTGCGCCGTCATCGATGAGTTCTATGATTACATTGTCCCGGTCACGATGTGCAGAGAGCCTGACATTCCCTTTCCGTGGCTTCCCGGACTTTTCCCGCGCATCAGGAGATTCGATCCCATGATTTACTGCATTCCTGATCAGGTGAAGAAGCGGATCATTGAGCCCGTCCATTACACTCCGGTCAAGTTCAGTTTCTCCCCCTTCAAGGACGAAATCGACTTCTTTTCCATCATACCGGGCGACATCACGAACAACTCTTGGCAGGCGGTTGAAGATATGGTTTAAGGGGATCATCCTGATATTCATCATCAGGTTCTGGAGTTCGGAAACTGACCGGTCAACCATGGTGATCGCTTCGTCCATCTCCTTTATTTTGTGCTGTTCGGCAATCTGTTTAAGTCTGCCCCGGTTGATAACGAGATCCTCGACCAGGTTCATGATATGGTCGAGCTGCCGGATATTGACCCGGAGGTTTTTGATCTCCCGGCTTTTATCAGATGATGAGGGTTGTTTTTTACCAGTATCGGCGGTTTTTATGCTATCGGGGACCTCATCAGGAGTTGGGATCTCCTGTTTCTCAGCAGGTCGTATCTCAACTTCAGCAATGTCGGTTCCTGAAGCAGCAGTTTTTAACGCCTCTTCCCCGGCATCACTTGCAATAAGGAGTTGAAGCGTTCCATCAAACTTCCCCTCATCAATCGCTTCAAGGGGTGGATTAACTGAAAGGATCGTTCCAAGGGCTTTTAAGTTCCCCAGGGCAAGCATGGCACGCACATCCTTCATCGTACATTCTCCTGCAACAATGATTTGCATGTCGTATTCCTGACGATTCTCCCCTTCCACAACTGGTGGAATTCCAGGAGGCTGTTCTGCCTGTGTCGGGATTTCCATAACCTCTCGCTTCTCTTTTGGCGTGACGCCGCGCTGTTCAATCCATTGCTTTAGGGCGTTTACATCGGTATCCGGGTTTGTGGACGAAGAATCTCCTCCCGATTCTATATCATCAAGCATCTGTTCAATGAGATCGGAACATGAAAGGAGCAGGTTGACCAGTTCCGGTGAAATATCAGCAGTCCCGCTGCGGATGAGCGAGAAGACATCTTCCATCGTATGACAGAGATGCTCCATACGGGAAAAACCCATGGATGCAGATGCCCCTTTTAGTGTATGGATAGAGCGGAAGATTTCATCTATGGCTTCCTGGTATGAACCCAGTTCAAGGAGTAAAAGATTCTTGACCAGGTTTTCATGGTTTTCCCGGGATTCTGCAACAAAAAGCCCGCGATATGCCTCAAATTCAGACACAGGTTCCCTCCATCATCAGCACTACCCGTTCTATCTCTTTTGACAGGTTTTTTAATGGAATGATCTGATCGACCGCGTTATTCCTGATTGCAGATCGTGCCATGCCATATACAAGACAATCCTTCTCATCACAGATAAGACTCACACCGCCAGCTTCTTTTATTGCATGTGCTCCCTCACCTGCATCATTTCCCATGCCACTTAAAATGACCGCGAGTGCGTTTTTTCCATATACCTGAGCAGCGGATTCAAAGGTCTTATCCACCGCTGGTCTGACCCCATGAACAGGGGGTGAAATGGTATGAACGATGCGTCCTGTCGTTTTGCCATTTTCTCCCATCACTCCCGAAACGACCGTGTGGACACCTGCTTTCGAGAGCAGAATTTTTCCTGTTTCAAGCATGTCCCCGTTCCGGGTCTCTTTAACTGGCATGGTGGCAATCCTGTTGAAACGCTCAGCAAGAGGTGCCGTGAAACCGACAGGCATATGCTGGGTAATGATAACACTCGCAGGAAGATCGGGAGACAACATGGAAAGCAACGTATCGACCTGCTGGGGTCCCCCGGCTGATGACCCGATGAGTACAACCCGGTCAGCAAACGAGGCAGGTGAGGCGGGGGGTTTATGGGAAATACCCGATGAGGAAAGTGTGGCAAGATGTTTGACCTTGGAAATTAACTCTTCGGCAATCTCACGCACGTGAGGGAGATCTTTTGGTTTTAGCATGAAATCATCTGCGCCGAGACGAATTGCATCATGGGTCATCTTTGCATCTTTGGAGGCATAGGAGCTCAGCATCAGGATTTTGGGAGGTTTTTTTATCTTTTGGAGTTTTTTTAAGACCTCAAGACCGTTCATTTTCGGCATCTCGATATCAAGCGTGACAAGGTCCGGACTGAGCGCCTGGATCTTTTCGAGTGCATCAAGACCGTTTGATGCAGTTCCCACTATTTCAATAGAGGCATCTTTGGCCAGCATATCACGTATGACCGTGCGCATGAACACTGAATCATCAATAATGAGAACTTTCACCATAACGGTCAGGAGGCCAGGACGTTTTTGACTTCTTCTAAAACTTTCGGTGCCTGGAACGGTTTGATAATATAACCTTTTGCACCGCTCCTGATGGCGAGTTTTACCATCTGTTCCTGACCGACTGCGGTGCACATGACAATCCTCGCTGCCGGATCAAACTCTTTTATTGCTTTTAATGCTTCGATCCCGTTCAGTTTGGGCATCACGATGTCCATAGTGACGAGATCGGGTTTCAGCTCCTTATATTTTGCAATGCCATCCACGCCATCCCCTGCCTCACCGACAATTGCATGTCCACCGGAGAACAGAATATTTTTTAACAGGGTTCTCATGAACAGAGTGTCATCCACAATCAGAATTTTTCCCATTGGCAATCAATAAAATAATAGGCATAGTATTCCTTAAAGAAGTATTGAATTTATTGTGACGAGAGAGGCTAGTTTGTCTGGGATTTTGTAGCATCAGAAATATATCGTACTCCTTTTGTAGTGAGCTGGATCTCTCTTCGTACCGTGATCACTTCGCCAAGACCGAGTTTGAGGATTTTATCATAGATTACATCCAGCTGTTTTTGAGGGATATTGAGCATATTTTCGATTGCATGCGAGTCCATCCCTGAATACACGAGCATGGCAACCTGCTGGTCGATGCTGTCCAGCTCGGTACCTTTCATATCCATGCTCTTTGTCGTGTCCCTGAGGTAATTGTAGAGTACCTGAAGGGTGGAAAACGGGCAGAGCACAAGACTGGAGGACACTTCTCCCGAATCAAGATGATCGATTTTTATGACATCGGTTGGTTTGCCCTCGACGTCCCGTTTGGTGAGTTCTATGGTTGCCACGTCTTTAACCGGGACGCAGATTTGTTTTGTTGCAGAAACAAACCAGATCCCGGAACTGACGACAACAACACTCCCTTTATCCCACTGCGCATCCTTGATCATCACACCACCACGGATTGCCGGTGACATGAAATAGGCCATAAGACGGTATGCATTGCATGACGCGAGGATGAGTTTTTTTAATACCTGCAGGACCTTTTCAACAGACAGGATCCTGTAGACTGTTTCTGTATCGGTTTTTACCGTAATTATGAGAATATTTTTCTTTTCGGCAACATCTGAAACTGTCCTGAAGAGAATTTCTTTATTGATGGGGGCTGGAATTGAGATCAGGCCATCCGCGATGCCAAGCTTAACGACAATCCACTCGTTGTTGTGCTGGATTTTTACCGGAACTTCTTTCATATATCCTCACGACGTGATCTTTGCTCTTGTATGTTTTCTTTGTAGAACATTAACGTATTTATCTGATTTATTTCGTTTTCTTTGGGGGTGGATTTGCTTTTTTCCCGGAATTCTGGCCTGCTTTTATCTTGTCGTACATGTCCTTCAATTCATTCTCAATTTCGTCTGCCGGGACTTTGAAATCTTTTAAATCTCTCAGCAGGCTGGTATTTTTTTCTTTAGGTACATGCTTGATGTCCGATGCGAGTGAACTTAACATGTCCATATCGCTGCCAGAAGCTCCTCCTGCAAAGGAGGACATATCAGTCTTGGTGGAGATCTGATCCTCTGCCAGACCCGCACCTTTTGGAGCATCAGAAACGATCCAGTCTGTTTTCACCGTCGTTGTCTTGCTTTCCTCTGGCAATGGAGAACTATCCGTGGCTGGCAATGGAGAACTGTCCGTGGCTGACGGTGTTTCTCCCTCCATATCGGCATCAAGATCAATGTCATCAAGATCAATATCATCAAGATTCACATTGTCCAGATCACTAAAGTCCTGGTCAATGGATTCCCCCCCTTCAAGACCCATGAATTCTTCAAGATCCCCCTCATTATCTTTGAGGATATCGTCCGCTTCTGAGCTGATATCCAGCGAGGGCATCGGGATCTCATGCTCATCGATTGTCAGGGCGGACCCATTTACCGGGGTGCCCGGGGTTGGGATCTGACCAGAATACGGTGACGTGGGGGTTTCCTGGTCGTCCAACCCGTCAAGAAGACTTACGTCAAATTCATCCCCGGAAAGGGAGAGGAAAGGATCCTGGTCTTTTTCCTGTCCTTTGAGTCCAGGCCCCCCGTCACGGTCGGGAAGGGGAATTTTTGTATCGACACCACTGCCGGCTCTGTCGAGTGCAGAGGTTTTAACCTGCTCACTGACCGCTTTATCGAGCAACTTGTCAATGTGCTCCACTTTTTTTGCATGTTTGCTGCGTTCTTTGAGAACCGTTCGCAGCGAACCGAGTGATGTGAAAAATAAACGCAGATGCGAACCGACGCCGGTTTTTTTTGCAGCAGTTTTTGGTATCTCCTCCTTCTTATTGGGAGATGCTGGTTTGTTATCCGGTTGTACTGGTTTTTTTTCAAAAAATTTCATGTCGTCAAGCCGCTGTATGAGGGAAATTTTTTTGGTGTTTTTTAATTTTTTCCTCGTGAAAACAGACCTGATATCAGCAACGGTTATCGCACCAAGAAGCAGGAGAATAACAAATCCTACTGCCAGGATCAGGGGGATCATAAGAGTGAGAGGTACATCAAACAGGATCATGACTACGCCGATGATCACAATCACGGTAAAGAGGATAATCCTGCGCAGACTTTCTTTCATATAAGATACATTCCTATTGCTCCCGTGACTGTTTTTCCCATATTCGAGAGTCCCTCGGGGCTGAAGAATATGTTAACTCCTATAGGCGCAATCAATAGTATGAGTCCTGTCAGTGTACAGAATAAAGCTGCATAGAAATAAAACATATACCGATCCCCACCTCCGACAATCCGTGCAGCGATAATATTGGACACCGTAATGATCGTAAGCGACACTACTACAAAGTTGCCCATCTCCTTTTCGGGGAAGTTGGTGAACATCGACATCCCTCCAAGAGCACTGCCCGCAGACACCCCTCCGGCGCTCGCGCCTCCAGAAGCAGCAGTGGTTGCCGCAAATTTTTCCATCATCGCCGTGACAGAGCCGGTCAATGTTAACATTATGCGGAAAAGAACAACAAAAATACCTACCATTGCCATGTGCATGGGTGCGAGGAGTACGATAAAACTGCGGGCATGCATGTCCTTCTTCTCCCGCAGAAGTGTCTGTTCGAGTACCGAAGATCCGACTACAGTACCGATCGGTTCCGGGGGACCGCCCATAATAACTGTGTCAAGGTAGATGTTGAGATATTTATATATGAGGTTACTCCCCGATTCCCCGATGAATTTATCCCAAATCTGTTTGTTATCAAGGCCAAGGTTCATCTGGGAATAGACTGAATTCACCAGAGGTTCAAGAGCGGTGAGAGACTTTTTATCAATAGTAGCAAGAGCATGTACAGCTGTGGTGCCCTGGCCCCCCATTATCGATCCCAGACTCCGTATGAAGGTGGAAAAATCGTTGTCACGGAGGGTGATATTACTGTCATCAATAAACCCGATGATACCAAGGGGTGCCATGAGGATTCCCACCAGCAGGAATATTAAACCTGCATTGATCCCCAACAGCGCCATTACGATAATCGCACCTATGGCAAGGGGTAAAATAATCCTCTCCATGGCATGTATTGTCTGCTGTTCCTTAGACGTTCTTTCAATGAGCCCGTGGGATTTCGGGTCATCCGGCACTGATGTGTACATGAGCAGATTGCCAAAGACACAGATCGTGAGGACAATTGCGTAGGCCATGTTCAGGGTAGCATCCAAACCCTGGGGGGAATAGATGGCGATGGAGATCATGATGGTAACACAAATAACCGTCCCGGAAAGGAGCATGGCGATATACGCATCTCCCCATTTTTTGAGCATCTCGAGTCCCTGCTCGACCTGACTTCGGTACACGCTTCTGACCGTAGAAAGTTCATTTTTTAAGAAATCATCATCAGGGACACCGGAGTCTATTGAATTTGCGTACCGGTTCAGCATGCTTTTAACGATGGTATTGTGTGTTCTGTCAGCCACTATCCCCAGTGCTTCGGAATAACTGTAATTCCATTTTTTTACAAACATTTCCACTTTGGCAATATACTTCGCTGAGATGTACTCTTTCCGGTTTGACGCATACGCAAAAATCTCCGGCCTTGATGCATTTGCAATGGCAAGCGATGCCATATACGTGTTTAAAAAGAGGAGATCGGCCCCCATTTTCCGATCTTCGGTGATCTGCAGGATTCTCTCTTTTAATCCCTTTATCTGGGAGGTAAACGGGATTTGACGGCCTTCTGGTTTTTTATCCTGATCCGGTATTGTATCAACCATATCAGGAACCAATCTTTAAGAGCCCCTGCTTCTTGATCTTCGTCATCATGCTGAATAAGTCCCAGAACTTGGTGTATCCAGCTTTGTGGAGTCGCTCGAGAATTTTTGCCCGCTTTTCAACTTCAAGATAGATCTCTGATTTTTTACTGTCGGGCATGCCAAGCATAGTAGCGATTTTATTTTCAAGTAAATAGGAGCTGCCCTTCCCCGACCAGGTAAATGTATCTGTAATCGGTTCCCAGCTGAACATCTCGACAAAAGTGAACCCCTGCGTTTCCGGGTTGAAACCTACCAGTTCGTTACAACTGATCATCCGTCTGACTAACTGACCATCGGGTCGTTTGACGGCACTCTGGATGATCACCAGGTTGAGGTTGTCTACATAGGTCTTAGGAATATTGATCGGGTCTCCGCAAAGACGCTGGATGAGTTTTTCAACCGATGCTGCATGGAATGTACTCATAACCGGGTGACCGGTCTGCATGGCACCGAACGCAACGGATCCTTCAACACCCCGGATTTCACCGACAAGAATCTGGTTGGGACGCTGACGCAGGGCAGCCTTGAGCAGGTCAAACATGGTCACTTCTCCACCAGCAGCCGAACCCCCTGTTCCCTCTCCTTTCCCCTTTGCAAGTGCCACTTCCCGTATCCAGTTCCGGTGCGGTATATTCAGTTCTGGTGTATCCTCAATGGTAACTATTTTATTTTCCGGGGGAATGAATGCTGTGATTGCATTCAGGAGAGTGGTCTTTCCGCTTGCGGTTTCTCCCGAAACGAACAATGACATCCCGTACTCCACGCAGATCCAGATATATGCGGCTGACAGGTAGTCAAGACCATTACTGTCGATAATATTGAGGATGCTCATAGGCACATCGTTCACTTTACGGATGCTGAAATTACTCCCGTGCCGGCTGATAGCAGTTCCATATACGATGTTGATACGGGAACCATCGGGCAGGGTGGCATCAACTATAGGACTCCGGTACGTGATAGGACGTTTGATCCGTTCTGCCACCTTAACGACAAATTCATCCAGCTCGCTGGAGACTTTGAACTCTATAACCGATTTGAGACCTTTGAAAATCTTATGTTCGATAAAGATGGGACCGACGCCATCACAGGATATATCTTCTATGTAAGGGTCGGAAAGAAAGGGTTTGAGCACCCCCATATCGATCTTATCCCGAATCAGGAGGTATTCGATTGCCCGGTATTCTTCATCGGTAAGGATCACCTTGCCATCAGGAGTGAGGGGGACCTGGTGCTTTAATTTGGTGTCTTTCATTTTTTTCTGTGCCGTGAAGTCGGTGTTTAAAAATGTCGTGATCTTTGATTTGAGATCCTGCTGGCCGGAAGCTCTTCCCTGAAGCTGGGCGTGATCCATACCTTTTGGCAGGATGACGGCAACGGAAGCCAGCATCTTTTTTATTACATCAGCCCGCTCCTTCTCGCTGATCGGATCATCTTCGAGCCCGTCGATCAGGTCAATAAGTTTCGTCTCAATTTCCGGGAGAAGCTGGTTCACGTTATGGAGGAATGAGGGTTCGATGGGAATGTAATAGTTCCTCACATCATCCGGGTCCGGGAGGATGTGTACAAAGGTGGTATCATTGACCGGATAAATGATATTAGGGCTCGTCATGGTGCGAAGATCTTTTTTTAATTCCGAGAGGAACAGGGGAATTCCGTAGGTGTTTACCGGGAACGTGTGAAGATATTCAAGGAGGTGAGGGCTGGCTTTCACGTATTCTTTGGCATTTGCCGGCAGCATTTTATAGAGCGGACTTGATTCAATATCATTATAAAAATCAACGGTTGAATCAATGATCTCCTGCTTGAAGGGGAGGTTAACGGCAACAGACAGAGTACCCATCTCATACCCTCGCGAAACTCATCGGGATGACTTTCATGCCATAACCGGGATGGACTTCGAAACTGACAACGTTTCCGGTCGTCTTATGTGCACCGCGGACCTTGACAACTTCCATCACCATGACATACTTGCTCCCGACGAGAGCTTTTTTCATGTTCAGGTGGGCATCGCAGATTGAACGTATCCGTACGAGGGTGTCTTCCTCAAAAGCATACGTATGCAGGGTTACCAGGATCGTCTTGCCTTGATCGACAAGGGATTTGCAGTTCGTGAAGAAGGTGAGGATATTGTCAGTCGCCGCATATTCGGTAAAAAGGGTAAGTGAATCAACAATTATTACCTGGGATTTGCTTTTCCGGATATAGCTGATCAGGCGTGCAAGGATCCCTGCCATCTCCTCTTTTTTCCATTCAAAACCGACCACGTGGAGGGGGAAGATTTTGAGGTAGCCCCAGGCAAAATATTCAGAGATGTCAAGACTCATGGACTCCATCTGCTTGATAAAACTCTTATGGGTGTTCTCTGTTGTGAAGAGATCGACTGACATCCCCTGCTTCATCGCACCCCAGATGATCTGCTGGGTAAGTACACTTTTCCCGGTATCGTTTTCCCCTTCGATAAGGGTGAGGGATTCGAGCGGCAGACCATCGGCAATTTTTTTATCCAGTTCACTGTTGCCGGTCGAGATAATCCGCCGGTCTTCACCACCCATCAGATCGGAAATGTTTGCCATCAGGACCTCCTCTTTATGTTAAACAAACGCTGATGCATAAACCCCATTACTTGCAGTAATCTGGAACCAGTTTGGAGAGGATCCCAGGGTGCTTACCCGTATCTGGTATTTTTCCCCGGGGTCCAGTTCATAAGGATGGATGAAATCCTGGTAACGGTTGACGATATCCCAGGTTCCGGGAGCGCCACTGCCATTTTCATCGTAGGTACAGACTCGATAATCATTTGATCCCGCGTCATACACTATCACATCCATATGGTTAAAATCGCGGATGATTTCATTACCTGTGTTTGTAACATTCGATGTAATTATTGAACTGTTATTTATTTGATCGGTAATGGTAAAAGCAGTCCGTATACGCATTTCATTTTGCAGGGTAAGATCTTTTTGGGCGTTTGAGACGGTTTCAGCCGAGGTAATGGTAGCGCCCACCACTACGTATGCCACAACAATAAGGAGTATTATTCCCACCGCCGTCCCGATTATCCCAGCAACGGCCATAGTAAATCAGCTCGCGGTAAATTCGTTTGATCGCCAGATACCATTGGGGAGTGCAAACTGGAAAAAGACCTTATCACCAGAAGAAACTGACGTTTTCGCAGTGACCTTCAGGGTTTCGCCAGAGTCCCAGTAACTATTCGCGTTAAGATCATAATCGGGGCCAAAATCTGCGGTCCATTGATTAACCCCTGGGCTACCGCTTGTATAGGTAAGATGATCAAAACTGTCGACCGCACCACAAAAGACATCAGCCCGTTGAATTTCTGATACCGATATCCGTTCAGTTCCGGTATTTTTCATCCACACCTGGGCATTTCCTGTTGATCCAGATGCAAAAGTGGCAATAATTTTAAAATCCGTGCGGATCCTTACATCAGATTCATGCGTTGATGAAGAAAAGGTTCCCGCCATATTCTGAATTACGGGATATATTGCATTAATAAGTACTGCCGATGCGACCACCGCTGTGATCAAAAACAATGCAGTAGTAATAGTCTCGGCGGACATCTGGTTAGATCCTGTCGGGTAAATTCATCCATTCATC
>DATKZP010000032.1:0-6164 GCA_035527915.1 Methanoregula sp.
TGGTGCAGAACCCGGCATGGTCCGGTTCTTTTTGGGAGTGGGCAGGATCCACAAAGTCGCACCAAAAGACATCGTCGGGGCGATTGCCGGTGAAACAGGAATTCCCGGAAAGGCCATCGGTGCGATCCGGATTCTTGACTCTTACTCCTTTGTCGAGATACCCCGCGAGCACGCGACCGATGTGTATACCATCATGAAAGAGCGGACGATCCGTAATCAGCCGACCGGGATCGAACCGGCTTCCGGGAAACGGGCATAATCCTGCATCCTTCATTTTTTATTGGGTTTTTCTACTCTTTCCTGCCCGGGTATTTCATCGGATTTTTTAGCGTTTGGATTCTATCGAAACCCACTTTTTCCCGTAATTCGGAAATTCTCTGCAGCAGCTATGAGGGTTTCTTATGAAAATCGAAATATTCAGATATAATGGGAGAATGTTCATCTTTTACATTGCGATGAACGACGACGCCCCAAGACAGGGCTTCTTTGTGCGGCGGTTTACGTGACAAAAAACGGGCTCAGTAGAAAACCTGATTTTGTTCATCTTTTCATTAACTAAAAAAAACGATGGTGACCCCCTCTCTCCCCCGGCGGGGGAGGCACCCCAAGGGGAGAATCCCCTTGACCCCCTTTTTTGAATTCTGGTTAGCCTTATGGAAGGTAATTGTAACCTGGGGGGTGCAAAAAAGTATTATGTTGTAATTTTTCCCGGGCATTTCTACAGAGCCAAAAAATGCAAAAAACCTCCTTGCCCCGCCGTGCCTCATAGAGGCCCTGAGGCGGGGGACTGTCGTAACTAATCAATTTTCATGATTCGGGTGTGAACTCCCGTTCATCTGCGTTTCAACAAAGCCAGATCAAAATATAATCCTGCTTTTTTATCATTGAGCACAACTATCAAATACCAACCCGGGTAACTATCCGGTATGAACAAGTCATTGGTAATTGCATCTGCAGGTTTGCTCTGCATTGTACTCGTACTTGTTGCCGGATGCACACAACCTGCACCCCCGGTAACACCAACGCCAACTCCGGTTGTAACAACCGCCACACCTGAACCAACACCAACATCGGTTTCCTCAACGCCCGGTCCTACGCAGACACTTCCTGAAATATGGAGCCTGGAGGTCCAGGTATCTGGCAATGGTGAAGCAATCGACCCGCAGATCATCGCTACCGTCCGTGGCGGCAAAGGGCTCAACTTTATCCTGCAGGTCGATGTCAGGGTCACCAGACCTGACGGTATCATCGAAAATGGTATAATTGCCAAGCCACTCTCTGTCGGAAAATCTGTATCATTACCGGTTACATCTCAAATGGGAAATGTTAACAGAGTCGAAGTCTGGGCAACGAATCCTCAAGGAGAGAAAGTAAAGATCTTCGATGATTACGTACCCTTCAGGACTTACAACTAAATCCATTTACAAAAATCCTTTTTTCCCAAAACCTTGTCCTGGATCATTGAGTTTCTGGTTACTTTTCAACAACCAGGTGCTGTTTTACTTTTTCTTTTACGTTTTGTTCCATGCCGGGAATGGTCCTGATATCCCGTATCGCATCCACGCGGTCAATCAGGATCTCCCCCACCGGGCTGATGCCAAGATTTCTCAAAAATGCCGAAATAACGCGGGTGATGCAGGTGAAGTTCTCCTCCCCTTTCCTTCCCGCAACAGAAAATACCAGTCCTTTTTGTCCCGTCCGTCCACCGGATAATACCCGCTGGGCATGGTATGCCTGGCACCGGTCGATTACCAGCTTGAGCCCTCCCGGTACCGTATTGGTATAAACAGGAGAACACACAACAAGAAGTGAGGCCCCCTTTATTGCACTGATAATCCCCTCCATATCGTCTTCAAAGACACAGGAGCCGGTATTGTAACACTGGTAGCACCCGATGCAGGACCGGATATCCATGTCATGAGGGTAAATGACCCGGGCAGTCCGGCCGAGTTCGTGTGCTGCGTCAACTGCCCAACCGGCAAGGATGCTGCAGTTCCCATCACCACGCGGGCTTCCCTGGATAACGACAAGATCCGATGTCGTCACCATCGGGTGTTCCGGTAACACCTGCCGGTGATTCAGGATAAACCCCGTTGGATTATTCCGGATTTCACGCTCCCATTCATCCGCAGTCTGCATCGATATGTTCTCTGCAGCAAGTGAGACAAGCGGGGAGTACTCGAATGAATTGGTACGGAAAACCGCAATCATCTGCTCTCCTGCCATGACGATGACCGTATATCGGGTCATTCCGGGATAGAGTTCAGAAAAATCTTCATGATACAGGTTGAGCGTATACCGTACCTTTCCGGCATCTATCTCAACGCTGCGCACAAGTTCCCGGACCGGTTCCATCATGCATACTATCATTTCTAAAAGACAAAAATGCTCTGCGTGATTACGGTCTTTGCACGAAAAAGTAATTGTAAGAGACCTCTACGGGAATGCGCTTCACACCATGACACCGTCACAAAAGCAATAAGGTGTGCCACCACAATTACACACTGATTTTTAACGTGGTGATGTAAATTTCCCTCCTCCCCATTCCGGCCCGGATTGATGCAGCCAGACAGGAACTTACCGATCTTCGTGCTTACCCGGCCGAGCGCCTCGCTGCTATTGTAAAAGAAGTTGGATTCCGGTGCAATTTCTGCGCAAAGTGCTGCACGCAGGCATTTAACGGTCATATTTTTTTACTCGACCGGGATACTGCAGCAGTAAAAGAGATTGACCCCCGTGCACTTGAACCGGCGCCCTATGCAGAATTCTGTGACCAGAACGGCACGTTCTACGTCTCAGGCTACGCACTGCGGGTGCAGGAGGATGAAGCAGGTTCGTGCTATTTTCTCACAAACGGACAGTGCCGGATCTATGATCGCCGGTTCTCCATCTGCCGTATCTACCCCTATATGCTCCATCGCGAACCCGATAAGAAAGGTAAAGTGGACTGGCGTCAGGTCTCGGGGCTTGATGAACATGGTGAATATAATACCGATATTCCCAAAGAGGAATGCCTTGCCGTTGCCCGCGAAACAAAAGAGTACGAGGAGGCGTATCTTATGCAGGAGATTGGGTTCCTTATTTTTATGCAGGATTACTTTGCCCGTCACCGGCTCCGGCACGTGCAGAAAGTATACGATGACCAGTTGAGACGGTTCAACCAGGGAGAAGAGATTACCGTCATGGTTTATTATGACGGCCTGCTCGAGCCGCACCGGATACGGAACTAAAACCTCCTGAACTCTGGTACAACCCCCGTCAGCATTTTTTCAGGGCTCAACCGTATCGACATCCTTTCTCCGGAATACAACGTCACTGACACGCTCCCTTCAATATACTGGCTGCTGCCGGTTCGTTGGTTTTTCACAAAACCATGATAGTGAATTTTGGTTAAACGATGTGCAGTAACCTGTCTGGTTATTGGACGCGGTTCCAGAAGGTAGTTAAAACATTCCAGATCTTTTCCTGGAGCCAGATGACGCGATCAGTAATCTCCTTAGGGGAATGAGCAGATGATCCATCGGGTTCATACAGCGAACGATTTATTTCGATCTGGATCCAGGGGATCCCTTTGTGCCAGAAATGCGAGTTTGATATAAAACCACCGGAGAAAGGATTGTTGATTGCCACCTCCCTGTCGAATGAGAACTCCTCTTTAAAAACACCAGCGAGGGTTGTGATCCACTCCACTGAACATGTGGCAATACTGCCTTTTCTGGCCCTGCCCCTCTGGTCACCGTTGTTTCCAAGACAGATCAGGGGGCGTGATTTCCCGGCATCCTTCTGCTTGACAGAGCCGAAAGGGAGCATCGAATGGCAGTCGAACGCGATCCTGACAGGCTGCCGGTCGATGAGCTCATCGATTCGCTGGTGATAGGGAAAATAATGGGTCTTGAGAAGGTGATGGATGAGATGCATATCCGGCAACAGCCCGGGGCGGTAGACATTTTTGCCATCAATCGTCCTCACTTTGATAATCCCGTCCGGATCGCGGGGGGGAAGCGGCAATGGGGGGCGGTTGAGGTCGACAACCATCCGGGAGATGGGAGTATCAATATAGGCTGCGATCCGGTCTTCAAACCCGAATACAACACGGGTAGAGGGATCGCAATAATAACAGAGTTCATCATTATCGAGCAGTAAAAGCGGACGGATGATTTCAGGGACTTCTGTACCACCATGAGGGATTGATATGAGGAACGGGTATTGTTTTTTCACCATTTTTTAACGGAAGAACATATGCCGGGAGATTTTGTTAATATTTTGGGTCTCTCCATCATCTGCCTCATGCACAATAATGATCAACGAAACAGGGGTCCGCCCAGCCAGCATATACATCATCCCGATACCGCTGATAGGTCTTCATCTGTGGTCGGGTAATCTGTGACGCAGCAGTGGTAAGGCCTCATGACCGGCCGGGGCGATGTTCTCTTTTAACGGCGGTTTACTTCAATATCATGATCAGTTCTCCATCACTGGTCATTGAATAGCGTTGTACCAGCACATCGTCCTTCATGGTACAATTCCATCCAAATACTTCCTTGATCTTCTGTCGTATCTGAATTATTCTCTGGCTATGGGAAGTCGCCGTATTTTCCCTCATCAAAGGTTGTGCAATCATAATCCAGAGTGACAACCACGAGAATATGAAGGCATGGCAAACGAAGCGTGAAAGTGAAGGAGGTGCGGCAGTAAAAGATACTGTCGATACACTTTTTTTTATCCTGATAAATGGTGCATTCAATCAAGAATCATACCGTGTTTTTTCAGCCTCGGGTTCCTGCTTGCCGAACAAAGAGGATGTATCATTCTTTTATGCATGTGCAGGTGCCTTGAAGACCTGAAGTGCCAATCATACTCCTGATATACATGGTTCAGTCACGTGAAGATCCATTGATGGGCAAACATGCGGTGGCATTCTGTCTTCCGGATGCTGAAGGGACCAGCATCTGCCTTGATAGTTTCAAGGGAAAATGGGTAGTACTGTATTTTTACCCGAGGGATAACACACCGGGGTGCACGATTGAAGCAATGCAGTTCAACGCGGCCCTTGAGAAATTTGCAGATCTTGGTGCTCAGGTAATCGGCGTGAGTGCGGATTCTCAGGATAGTCACCGGAAATTTGCAGAAAAACATAACCTTTCCATCCTGCTCCTCTCGGACACGGAACATACCGTTCTTAAGGCATATGGGGCATGGAAACCAAAAACGATGTTCGGCAAAGAGTTTTCAGGCACGCAGCGGGACACGTTCCTGATCGATCCCGCGGGAATGATCGTCGCTGTCTGGCGAAAAGTCAGCCCGAAAGGGCATGCTGAGGAAGTAAAGGCGGCACTACTCGAAAAACAAAGGTGATGGAATAAAAGTTCACTGCTTGTTTTTTTAGTAAGAAGAACTGGTACCCGTATTCAGCAGAATGCTCTGTATAGAGACCAATCTCCTGCTTTGTCAGGGAGATGATTGTTTCTGCCCCTGCATTGCCACGGTACTGGTGCTCCAGTGCCGGGAACGAACCCGGCCACAATCAACCCTATGTTTTCCACTGGAGAACTGCATTAAATTACATAAATTTTGATTTCGGGCTCATATGGACGTTTTCATATGCTGTCTCGCGGATAGGAGATGCCGTATTTTCCTGTCCACGCTCCCTGCCAGTGTTTATTGCATAACTGCATTGTATAACAATCGTGAATAATAAGCGTTCTGGCCAATTGGCACATTTATATCGTCCGCTCCAGTGGAAGGAAAGGGGTATAAAAGCATGATCAATTTGCCGGATTGAATAAACAATCATAATTGTATATTAAAATCCGAAAAGTCGTTCGTTATCGGGAGGATTTATTTCCTCAATTAATGCTCCGTTTTGCACGATCATACCACCATTTCGTACTGAACAATGCTTATTTTTTATCGGTGTGATCCATATCATGAGTCCCCTGGTAATGGGGAGGAGTGGCGGGCTGCACCAGCGCCTGCTGTTGCACGATATGAAATTCATGTACCTTGAATCCCTCCGGGACAACCCCACTGGTCCCCCACAGACCCTTTCACCCATCCATCGGAGTTAGTACAAGAGAGGATTATGCTCAGCGGCTCCAGAAAATCGTACTATTTCTGCATACCCGTTCCAGGGAAGAAGTCAAAGGTTGACGGACAGATGGCGT
>DATKZP010000033.1:0-26224 GCA_035527915.1 Methanoregula sp.
TATGCGGGAGCGGGAGGATCCGGGAACAACGGGACCGAACAAACCCTGATGATAAACTATTTTTAACCAGTTCTTTTTTTTAAGCCGTCTCTACCGAAATCCCTTGAAATCATGTCTATAATTTGATCTGAGTAAAACAACGAACCAGGATCTCCGATAAATCAGACAGTAATAACCAAAGGTGATGCGGGTAGCCCAGACGGTCCGGGCTTCCTTTCATATTTGCAGGCATGGTTATACATGTAAATTAATTCGGGATACCGTACACGCGGTTATTCTTAAAACCAGTTTTTCTTCTGAGTGGTGACACATTCATGGAAGAGAAAATGCCAACCTGACTACTTGTCCGGTCAAGAAATATACTCCCCAAACCTGCACAACCCTCCTCTTTTCCAATAGGGACGTTAAACTCCAAAAAACCCATAAAATCCTCGGTTTGGCAATCCGGGCATTATTAGAAAACCCCGCAAAATGCACGGATCCCTTATGAGCAATATTGGGGCTTAAAACACGAAAAAGAGCCCATTCTGACTTTTTAATAATGGCTGTTTTTAGCCCCGAAAAGGATTGATTCAGGCAAATGCCTCATGGGTAAAACAGGTGCCAGTAAAACCGCAACAGGGTGCATGAGAAGGCATTATAATCGCCTCAAATTTTGACGATTTTGGGTAATAAAGCGTGTAATGGGGTTTCCCGGTAGGGGATGCACAGGAAATCAGTTTCGTGGGGAGAATCTCCTTGCAGACAATTAATTGTTCAACTTTCTCGTCTGCAAAATTTTTTAGAGAATTACCCTGATGTGTCAAAACCTAAAAAAATTCAAATCAAAAATAAAAAAATTATTCAAACAACCGGTAATTCGGTGCTTCATCGGTGATCAGGATATTGTGCGGGTGACTCTCGGTCATACCGGCATTGGTGATCCGGATAAACTTTGCGTTCTTCTGCATCTCGCTGATCGTCTTTGAACCCGAATACCCCATTGCCGATTTGAGTCCCCCGACAAGCTGGTACATCACTTCCCCGACATGACCCACATACGGGGTTACGCCTTCTACGCCTTCTGGTACAAACTTGGTGCTGCCAATATCCTTTTTCTGGAAGTACCGGTCGCTCGACTCCCCTGTGCTCATGACGCCCAGCGATCCCATACCGCGGTACTGCTTATACCGCCGTCCTTTGATCGTAATCACTTTGCCCGGGGCTTCATCCGTGCCCGCAAACATGCTGCCCAGCATCACGGTGTCGGCACCGGCGGCGATCGCCTTTGCCACATCACCGCTGAACCGTACGCCGCCATCCGCGATTACGGGAATATTTGCACTGCGGGTAATGTCTGCCACCTGCGATATTGCCGTGATCTGGGGAACACCCGTACCTGCGACAATCCGGGTTGTGCATATCGAACCCGGGCCAATGCCGACTTTTATCCCATCAACACCGGCGCTGACCAGTGCCTCTGCTGCTGCGCTGGTCGCAATGTTACCGGCAATAATCTCTGCCTTCATGCTACCCTTGATGTCTTTGACCGCTGCGACAACTTTCATATTATGGCCATGGGCGCAATCCACAACAAGCGCATCCACGTTTCTATCGTCGAGCAATTCGGCCCGGGAAAAATCAAATGGTCCGACAGCTGCAGCCACGCGGAGGTTACCTTTCATATCCCGGGTTGCAAGCGGGTACTGGCGTTTCTCTAAAATATCCTGCATCGTTATAATGCCGAGAAGTTTGCCTGTGCCATTCACCACCGGCAGGCGTTCAATCTTGTTTGTATACATGATCTCAAGCGCCTTTTCCGATGTGATATCCTCGTCAGCTACAATCGGCTTCCTGGTCATGATTGAGGTGATCTTTTTATCGCCGCGTTGGGAGACAATAGCCCGAACATCACGCCGGCTCACGATCCCGATAATCCTGCTTTTATTGACAACGGGAACCCCCCCGATACTGTATTGTTGCATCAGGCGCTCGGCTTCTGAGACCGTAGCAGTATCCTCAACAAAGAGCACGTCCCGTTCAATCAGTTCTTCTGCCTGTTTGACAAAAATGACTTCCTGCAGCTCATGCTCAGCGGTCATGTTCCGGTGGATAACACCGATCCCGCCTTCACGGGCGAGAGCTATAGCCATGGATGCTTCAGTAACCGTGTCCATTGCAGCAGACACAAGCGGGATATTTACATCAATCTTTTTCGAAAACTTTGAGCGGGTATCTGTTTCGGCCGGTTCAAGCCAGGATGCCTGGGGTTCGAGCAGCACATCATCAAAGGTTAAAGAGAGTGGCACATCCAGTTTCTCAACGTACATATATCACCTGATCATGGCAAGTGCGGTTTTTATGAGGTCTTCACGGATGGTTGCGTTCCGGTCGCCCCCACAGACCATCCCCCGCACACCGATTATATCCGGGTTGATCCTTTTTAACGCATCAATATCTTCAAATTTCAGTGCACCGGCAAGAGCTGTTCCGAGTCCGAGCTTTTTATTCAAATCAGTAAATGAACTGAGAGCCACTTCATTCATGAAGGCAAAGGTGCTCTGGCGATCCTTGATACCGGTATCGATCATGGCAAAATCAGCACCGCACTCAGCAGCAATGGGTGACATCTCAAGCGGTGAGATAGAATGCATGCGCTGGTAATCCGCGTAGGCAGCAATCACGACATATTTTTTGGGGAATTCATCTTTTACTGCCTTAACGACCGCTCGTATCATGTCACGCGCCTTCTCATGCCCGTCAAAAGCAAGCCCGATCTTCACATAGTCAGCTCCGGCACATGCTGCCCCGTAGGCAGCCAGTGAAGCCCCGCCCGGTTTGTAGTCAAAGTCTCCAATTGCCGCACTCAACGGTTTGGCTGAAAGTGTTTTGATCTCCCGTATCACCCAGGGAAAGTTGGCGCCAAGAGAGCCCTCTGAAGGTTTTTTAACATCGATAATGTCAGCAGCAAGGGAATTCTTTGCCTCGTCGATTGTGCTGGGGCTGACCAACAATTGCATAAAGTTTAATGATCTTTTATCCTAATAGTGGTTGCGTTCGCCTATGGAACTATTTCTTGCTATGGATTTGCAGCAAAATCTGGTCGTCCACGGCAAATCCGGGCAACGGGCTACCTATAAACCGCTTGATTGGGGCTGTTCGCCAACGGCAGAACCCCTGGGTTTTGTCACAGCCATTGAACCAAGATTTCTCTATATTGCCGATCTCGATCGAATTCTGGGAACCGGGTCTCATGATGCGATTATCCGGCAGTGCGCGCAACAGGTTGGGTGCTGTTATGTTGACCGGGGTTGTCATTCTCCGTCTGATCTGCTGGAGGGCGAGAATATCGTGAATGTTGTCGGGACCGAGACTGTTGGCAGCAATCTGTCAGGATACCGGGGAGGTATCCTCAGCATTGATATAAAAGATGGGCGGGTGATTCCCTGTGGCAAAGATCCGGTGGATGTGCTGGCATCAGCCCGACGCTGGGATTTTGACGGCTGTATCCTGCTCAATGTCAGTGCTGTTGGCACACAGGGTGGTATAGACCGGACAATGTTAAAAAAAATGCGCAAGGTCTATGACCTGCGGCTCTATTATGGGGGAGGTGTTGCAACGCTTGAAGATCTTGAAATAATCAGCAGTTCAGGATTTGACGGAGCTATCATCAGTACTGCCCTGCACAGGGGCGTTGTCCCGATCGAATGGATCCGGAGGGGAAGGTGTTGTTAATCACGCTGGAGGGAATTGATGGAAGCGGGAAGAGCACATTACATCTCGCACTGAAGGTATTGCTTGCCGATCTCGATCCGGTCTTTACCCGCGAGCCGGGAGCCACCTGGGTAGGTGAATCAGTACGCCGGGCGATAGCAGAACAGATAGATCCCGTAACGGAAGCAACCCTCTTTGTTGCTGACCATGCAGCTCATATCGCAAAAATTATCCGCCCTGCACTTGCCGACGGGAAACTGGTAATCTCGGACCGGTACAGCGACAGCCGATATGCCTACCAGTCAGTCACCCTCAAAGGCGTGATACAAAAACCTGAGGAATGGCTGCGGGCGATGCATAACGGCTGGTCAATCGTTCCGGATAAAACATTTCTCTGTGTACTCCCGATCGATGAAGCTCTTGCCCGGCTCGCTGACAAGAGCGGGCGCGAGCATTTCGAACGGCGGGAAGTGCTCGAAGCAGTCCAGAATAATTATCTCGCGTATGCCCGGGCCGAACCCTCACGGTTTGTGATCGTGGATGCTTCTTTGGGAAAAGAAGATATTGCGAAATTTGTTGCGGATGGGATACGGCAGGTTGTGCGGTCGGGGAAAGAGGGGCGGAAGCGGTAGAGCTGGTTTTTTCCGGTTTGGGTACTGGCCGTGTCTCGCGTAACGGTGCAGCCGGGGACCGGTGAGCGTGGGGCGTTTGGCAATTGTTGGTACATGAAGGGCACCGGAACGTGCACTCACCGGAGATTTTGGGAGAGTGAGTGAGAGCGGAATGGGCTGTTAGAGACTCGATCACCCGTACCATCAAAATGCCTTTGTATAGCAACAACAATTATGGTACAGAGGCATCTTATGGGAACCGAAGCAGTATCCCTCAATACCGTTCTTGAATACGTGGATAAGCTCGATATCGAAGACCAGCAATACCTGCAGGAGATCATCCACCGCAGGCTTATCGACGCAAAACGATTAGCTCTTGTACGCCGGGCTAAACAGGCGAAAGGAAGTGTGCAGAAACCCACGAGCCGGAGCGGAACGGCCAAGGATCTTCTGGCGGATCTGAATGGTTGAACTCATCTGGGACGAGCGGTTCAAAAAAATTTACAAAAAATGGTTGCACCAGCACCCGGAGCTGAAAGCGCAATTCGCCAAAAAAATTGTTCAGTTTGAAGAAGAACCGTTTCATCCATCCTTGAAAACCCATTCATTGAGCGGGGTCTTAAAGGGTCTCTGGTCATTCAGGATTACATATGAGCACCGTCTCGTTTTCGATTTTGTTGACGAGAGCCGGACACAAGTTGTACTGATCGATATCGGTTCGCACGAAGAAGTGTATTAATATTCAAATCTTTTTTTGGAAGGATCCCGATTCTGATTACACCCGGGGGCTGGCCGGTGTCACGTGGCGGTGCAGCCGGAGCCGGTGAGCGGGTGTCGTTTGGCAATTGCCGGTACATGATGTACAGACAATAAAAGCAATTCTTCAATTTCCGGGAAGAGAGAATACCGGCTATGAACATACGTTTAATTTGACAATCGTTGTTGAATAAAAAAACCCGAAATTTCCCAAAATTAAAAATTAAAAATTAAATCTCACGCTTTCGCAATCGTCAGAATCACATCGCCAACGGTGATCACGTCGACCTGTGCACCTTCTTCCATGTAGGAATATTTTGGCGTAAACGCATTCTCGGGAACTGCGGTTTCTGATCCTTCGAGCATGATGGTTTTTGGCGGGTTTGCCAGTTGTGCCGGAGAAAGCGCCTTGATCGCGGTCATAAATGCCTGTGCCTGTTTGCGGAATGCGGGTCCGATTACTGCGCGGTTGAAATCGATGCCCGTGATCACCCGATCGAGTTTTACCGCATCGGTGCGCCAGTGGACCTCTGCATTGAGTGTGCGCCCGGTATCTCCTTCATCATCAACCATGTGCGGTGCGTAGATCGTCACTTTGCCAAGGGGCGCATTGAGTGCAAGACCCGAATCATGCTTGTATTTGCGCACTTCGGCAACTACCTGCACGAGAAGGTTGCCTTCGCATCTTGCGGCTTCGTCCTCATACGTGAAGGATACCCATGGCTGCTTGTGGACGCTTGCACCTTTGTGCAGGTGCGAATAACACTCTTCAGCAAAGTAGGGGGTGAAGGGTGCGAGCATTTTGCAGAGCGCATCAAATGCCGTATGGAGTACAAGGAGCGCACTCCTGCGGGATACGTCACCGGTATACAACCTGCCCTTGACCAGCTCGATGTAATTATCGGCAAGAACATCCCAGGCAAACTCCCTGATTGCCTTGAGTGCGGTGTCAAACTGGTAGCCCTCCATCGCAGCACTCACCTGCTGGATCGTGTCCGAGAGTCGTACAAGCAGCCACCTGTCGGCAAGGGCAGTAACCGGTGCGTTTGGATCAAATCCTTCCTTCTCCAGCTGGATCAGGGCAAACCTGGCTATGTTCCAGATCTTGGTCTGGAACCGGGATGCAGCAACAACATCGTTCCAGTTAAACATGATATCAGAACCGGTTGCCGCTCCCATGGCTGCCCACTGTCGTAGCGCATCAGCGCCATACTTCACGAGAATTTCTTCAGGCACGATAATATTGCCACGGCTCTTGCTCATCTTGAAACCATCTTCACCCAGCACCATTCCGTTGACAAGGATCTCTTCCCATGGCTTTTTTCCGGTGAGTGCGACTGAACGCAGGATCGTATAGAATGCCCATGTCCGTATGATGTCATGTCCCTGGGGACGAATCTGAGCGGGGAAGTAGGGGGGCATCCCGCTTCCGTCCCAACCGGTCACGTTGAGGACAGAGATGGATGAGTCCATCCAGGTATCAAGAACGTCAGATTCTCCGGCAAAATCATTATTCCCGCATTTTTTGCAGGGATATTTCGGTTGTACCAGCGTTGGATCAACAGGCAGATCCTTTTCGTCAGGTGTCACCATCTCACCACATTTTGTACAGAACCAGACAGGGATCGGGGTAGCAAAGATCCGCTGCCGGGAGATACACCAGTCCCATTCCATCTGCTCAACCCAGTTTTCCATCCTGCGGAGCATGTGCTCAGGATACCATTTGATTTCGTGAGCAGCCTTCTGGATCTCGTCGGGTTTAATCTTCACGAACCACTGGCGCTCTGACAGGATCTCGATGGGAGTCTTGCAGCGCCAGCAGGTTCCGACACGCTGGGCCAGGTTCTCCTGGCGTTTGAGAATTTTTTGGGACTTCATATCGGCAAGGATTGCCGTGCGGCACTCGGCGGTATTCATGCCTTTGTATCTGCCTGCAATGCCGGTCATTCTTCCCTGCCGATCAATTGCCTTGCGCAGCGCGAGGTTGTGCTGCTTCCACCAGTGAACGTCCTGTTTGTCACCAAACGTACAAATCATGACTGCGCCAGAACCAAATACAGGATCAACTGCTTCATCCTGAACGACCGGAACTTCGTGACCGAATAGCGGGACTGTCATCTTTGTATCTTTTAGGCGATGGTATCGTTCATCTGCCGGGTGCACCGCAACTGCTACGCAGGCAGCAAGGAGCTCGGGACGGGTGGTTGCAATTTCCACTCCGTCAAAGTCAAAATAATTCAGCTGCGTTTCCCGGTCATCATACGCAACCTCAGCAAACGCAATCGCTGTCTCGCACCGGATACAGTAATTCACCGGGTGTTCACTCTGGTAGATGTAGCCGGCTTTTTGCATGCGCAGGAATGAGAGCTGCGTTTTGCCATAGTAATCCGGCATCATCGTGATGTACTCGTTACTCCAGTCGGTGGAGAACGCCATCTTGCGGAGCGTGAGCCGCATAAGGGAAATGTTTTTCCCGGTGAGTTCGTGGCACATCCGCCGGAACTCTTCACGGGAGACATCGTTTTTTGTGATATGGTTGAGTTCTTCGACTTTTACCTCCGTGGGCAGACCGTGACAGTCCCACCCCTGGGGGAACATCACGTTAAAACCTTTCATACGTTTATAGCGGGCTAAAAAGTCGATATAGCACCAGTTTAATGCATTGCCGATATGGAAGTTGCCTGTAGGGTAGGGCGGGGGCGTATCGATCACAAACTGCGGTTTTTTTGAATTTTTGTCAAAATAGTGATCTTCATCGCGCCAGGTGCCGCGCCAGCGCTCCTCCACCTCAGCGAAATCGTAGTTTTTCGGCAGTTGATCAGTTGATGCCATTCGGGAGAAGATTGGTTGTGAAATAAAATATAGTAATCGTATTCTGGTTTTTTATATGACGAAGTAGTGCCGGCACTTGTATTTTTTTAAGAGATGCGGGCACGATAAAACTCTTTTTGCTTAAAAGACAAATGATTGATAAATGGAGAAGCAACGAGGACTGGGATACGCGTCAGGGCTTGTCGGAGGTGTCATTCTGGTCGCCCCCTATATCAAGCCCGCATGGCTCATGAGCCTGATTGTTATTCTCTATGCACTTATCCTCTGGCGTTTTTTTGGTACCCGGTATCTTACGTACTCTTTTTGTGTAATTGCCTTGCTTTACGGCTTAACGCTTCTTCCTCTGTTTGTATTCTGCTGCACACTTGCCATGCTTATTTTGGGAGAACTTGTCTTCCAGCAGGGTGCTGATGACTTAAACACCTATCTCTATTATATTATCTCGACGGCATGGGCGGGTGTGTTCGTCATCGCATATCTCAAAGAAAATTTTTTCTTAACAGTCATCTTTGGAATCATCGCTGCAGTTCTCCTGAAAACCATCCTGATCAAGTATGATGACTCGCTGGTTATCGAAGCGCTCGGGATCGCTATGACGATGTGGCTTATCCGGGAGCTTAACTACAAAGCAGACCTGCTGATGGTGGTTATGGCAGTTATTGTCGGGTTTACTTTCGGATATTTTGCATTCCGGGCAAAAACCGCAGATCTTTCCGGTCTCTTCTCTGCCGCACTTATCGGGATTATCCTGCTGGTCTTTGCCGCTCCTCAGGGTACACAATGGTTTTTGATTATGCTATCCTTCTTCATCCTTGGCTCTTCTGCGACCAAATATAAATTTGAGTATAAGAAACGGATTGGTGTTGATCAGGGGCGGGGCGGGGCACGGGGCTACCGGAATGTTTTTGCAAATGGGATAGTTGCAGCAGCTGCGGCAGTTCTTTTCGGCATTTTTCAGCAGCCGGTCTTTATTGTCATGTATGTCGGTTGTGTGGCGACAGCTGCTGCCGATACCCTGGCAAGTGAGATTGGTGTGACCGGGGGAATCCCCTATATGATTACCACATTCAAAAAAGTCCCGATTGGCCTGAACGGGGGCGTTACCCTGACGGGGGAATTTGTTGCGCTCCTCGGAGGTTTTACCATCTCGCTTGTTGCGCTGCTGCTCAACGTGATAACTCCTGAAATGATGATTATATGCACCCTTGCAGGTTTTGTCGGTACCAATATTGACAGCCTTGTTGGAGCGACATTGGAGAACCGCGGATATATAGGGAATGCAGGTACTAATCTGCTCGCAACTATTGGCGGGGGAGTATTTGCAGTCGCGTTGTACCTGTTCTTAAAATTTTAGGACCGGTCGTTCTGTTTATCGTTTAATACCAGGTATCTATCATTTTTTTGCTCTTCACTGGTGGATAACGCATGTAGTAAGAGGATTACAAAGATGGGGCCTGATGCCCCCATGCCCCCTGCACGATAAACGCCGCCGCCCCCGAAGGGGCGTCCCCTCAGGTGTGTTCGAGTGCAGTTTTTTATGAGCGTGATTTGCAAAAAACTACCTTGCCCAGCGAGGCCCCGACCACGCGGCCGAGCGACTCCATCAGGAGTGGGAAACATCAAGAACGAAATTTAATACCATCTCTAACCCACACGAAATGACGATGAGCAATTTTTTATTATCAATCGATTATCGGTTCTTTACCAAAGAAAAAATCCGGAGTTGAGATATACTTTCTCCAAACCCCAAAAAACAGGGTTGTATTTTTCTTTAATATTTGTAGTAACGTCCTTTACTATCATATTCCCCGGTTATCGGTTGCTGGTTGATAACAACCCCGTGGGCCAGTTTTTTAAAGAAACACGCCTTGTAGCTGTAAAAAAGCGGGATGAGTAAAAAGAGACCGGCAAAGATAATGATTGCCGTGATCCACATGCCGCTCGGGCCGATCATCGCAATGAGCTGATCCGGGGTAAATGCCTGGAGTTGCGTCTCATTGTACTGGCTGATCGGTTCGAGCTTGTCGAACAGGAGTGCCTCCCAGATAATCATCAGGGAAAAAATGATCCCAAAGAATATGACAGCGGAGATAAATAAGAATGCGACCACGTCCTTAATATGGGTGAAAACCAGCTGGATGCTGCGCCGGAGGGATTCAAACACCCTGAGATCTTCAAATACTGCGGCAGTATCGTAAAAGAAGGTGAGTATTACGGTCGGGATCATAAAGCCAATCGAAAGGGCGGTTAGTATGCTGATATCCGAGGTCACTCCGATGAGCCCAAAGCTGATCATGGCAAGAATAACGATGACCATGACGCCAAATATAATAATAAGCTGGGGCAGAAGCACCCGGAAGTAATACCTGATGCCCCCGGCAAGCATTGCCCTGATATCTCCTTCATCGTTCCTGATTATCACAAGCATGCCGGTAGTAAAAATCAGGAGCACCAACCCGGAGATTACCAGCAGCCTGCTGGCAAAAAAAGTACCCGAGAGGTTGAAGATCACCCAGAGTGCGGCGGCCAGAAATCCGCCAATAATGCCGGGTATCCAGAGTAATGGCATCCGTTTGAGAAGGATTAGTGCCTCTTTGAGTTCTGCAATTGCCATTATTACCGAACCCTTGGCATGGCAACAATTTCGCGTACCTGGAGATCAAAGAAACTCCCGGTGTGCGCTGGCCGGATAACACATACGGTATCCGCACCGCTTGCTGTCCCGCCAACCGCAATGACTTCCTCAAGGATGCCAATTGCACCCTGGTCAGCAGCCATCAAAACGCACTCCACTGCGACTTTCAGACCGACCGCCACAATACGCCGGAGTGCCTCAGCGATTGCATCGGTGCGCGATCCACCTCCAATCTTGGGCGAGCGGGATAGTGCCCGTTCAAGTCCGGAGAGTGCGTGGGTACCGGTAACGATCCGGACACCCTGCTTCTGTAATCGATCTGCGATCTCTTGAGAAAATTCCCATTCACCGGGTTTTTTAAATCCAATAACATGGGTTACTACGACAAGTTCAAGCCCTGACTTACTCATTGCATCAAAAAAAATCTGTGCGGTCTTTCCCGAAGTACTTGCCACAACAATTGTTTTAATCCCGAGTTCTTGTGCACGCTCGATGGCAAACCGTGCCGCTTCCGGGCTATTAGCTTCTCCGGGTTTTTCAAAATAATATATTTTTTTCTGTGTGAACGTCATTAAGTACCTTTTAATAAGCAGGCATGAAAAACTTTGTCAGAGTCTTTGCGGACTAAAAAAAAAAACAGTGAGTTTTCATGCGGGCAGCAAAAAACGGTGTCAGATTATCAACATCCATGAAAACGATCAGTTTTTTTCATACTGGCAACAAAAAGAGTTTAGATCTCTGGGGGAGTATGAAAACTATCAGGATCTTCCCGGCGGACAACAAATAGTGTCCGGTTCTCATCAGATAAGAATAGTAAAAAAAATAGTACGAATAATCCTATGAGGAAACTTACATGATTACCCTGGCCCTTGCGGGTAAACCCAACTGCGGAAAGTCGACATTTTTCAAGGCTGCGACTATGGCAAATGTCGAAATCGCCAACTATCCGTTTACGACCATCAATCCAAACTTTGGTGTTGCCTATGTGAAAACCACGTGCCCATGCCATGACATCCACCTCACGTGTGGGCACTGCGTTGAGGGGAACCGGTTTGTGGCGGTGAATTTAATTGATGTTGCCGGGCTTGTACCTGATGCCCATAAGGGTAAGGGACTGGGTAACCAGTTCCTCGACAATCTTCGGCAGGCAGATGCAATACTTCACATTATCGATGCAAGTGGCGGCACGGACAGTGAAGGGAACCCGGTGGGTGCAGGCAATCATGACCCGGAAGAAGATATCAGGTTCCTGATTATTGAGATGACGATGTGGGTCCACGGGATTCTTGACAAGCACTGGACAAGGATAAGCCGAATGTCCCAGGGAAAAGGGACTGCCATCCAACAGGGAATCGCCGACATATTCACCGGTCTTGGCATTACAATGGAGGATGTGCGGGATGTGGAGCTGAAACTCAAGCTGGATCTCGTCCATGCTACTATCGAGGATCTTATTCCATTATGCGCGGAGATGGTGAAGATATCAAAACCGATGCTGGTCGTGGGGAACAAGTTTGACGAGGCACCTGAAGCGCTGCGCGTAAAACTTGCAGGGCAGAACGTTGCATTTGCGAGCGCGGCATCGGAACTTGCTCTCAGGAATGCAGCAGGTGCGCACCTGATCCAGTATCTTCCCGGTGATATTGAATTCAGGATTGCCAACGAAGGGAGTCTCTCACCCGCCCAGAAAGCAGGACTCGCAAAGATCGCAGAAGTGATGAAGCAGTGCAAAGGTACGGGGGTTCAGCAGGCAATCAACCGTGCCGTCTTTGAGCTGCTCGAAATGATCGTTGTCTACCCAGTGGAAGACGAGGCCCATTTCTGCAACAAGAAAGGCGAAGTGCTTCCCGATGCATTCCTGATGAAGAAAGGATCAACACCCCATGATCTCGCGTTCCAGGTACACACCGATATTGGCAAGGGATTTTTGTACGCGATTGATGCACGGACCAAGATGCGGATTAAGGAAAACCACGTGCTTAGGGATGGGGATATCATCAAGATCGTAAGTGCTGCCAAGTAAGTGCGGGGCAACAGAGCATAGTACGACGCCCGGCGCCTCATTGTCAGACAATCCTGCCGCTCATAAGGAAAATAACGGTTTAAATCAATTATTTCTCATGCCAAACAGCATTTTTGCCACAAACCTTTTATAAGGACAATTCGAACAGAAAAGTTACCAACAAAAATGGCAGGAGGTGAAGTCATGAGTGGAGAGATATACCAGGCACAAGTGATTCGGAATTTCTTTGACTGTATCACCGGCACTGACCGGAACCTGACACGCATCTACATGTGCGTGATGAGCCTTGCCAAACTTCGCATGGAGTCCCCGGAAAAGATGGTGACCCTTGTCGACCAGCTCAGGAAGAGTAAGATACAAAAGGAGCTGTCCGTGGACATCCTCGATTACATGTGCGATGCGGCAAATCAGATCGAACTGAATATGGTCCAGACTGCGTTCGGTGTCAAGGATATCCGGGAAGTTGCTCAGGACTTCAGCGGTATCAGCATGGACAGTCTGTAATCTGAAATCTTTTTTTGCCATTGTTTAGAGATCTGATTGACTATTTTTCTTTGAGTCAGCCGGATTTTTTTTCACGATTGGAATTTTTTTCTGTTGATGATTGCGATTGATTTTTTTAAACATGGTAGCGATCACTTTTTTTTCAAAAAAATGTGAACCCATGTTTCGCTCCCTCAAGCAATTATTCCGGAAACACTCGCAAAATCCCAGTGTATGCGTCAATCAGACCCCCCAAATCAGGGCCATTCCCCCCAAAAAATACGAGTGAACTCCGATCGCAAAAACCCCAAATCCCGGCGTTTTACGGGCTTTGATTTTTGAATCTCTCCAATATGGGCTCCGATTTGATGCATGCGAGGCCCTGTTCGATCGAAAACTCCTTTGAGTATTTGCTTGAACAGGAGGTTCGGATCACGTCAGACAGAGCCGGACTCCTGGCAGTTCCTCCCGTTCCGGAAGATGATCTATTTGGAGTCCATTAAGGGCTCCGTTTGCCAATTTCCTGATCCCGTTTTCAGGTTCAAGGGGAAACGGTGTCCACCGCTATAGAAAATACTGGTTTAAATGGTTATTTCTCCAAAATAACCCGTTTAATCGAATATTGAGCCTGCAATTTAGCGGGCTCCGGTTAGTCACATTTTTTGCCACATAGTTTAAGGTGGAGGCAGGGTGCGAAAGGCTGCCGGAAGCCCGCTATTGCCCGATAATGCGATCACGTCGGAGAATTGGAGGGGTTTTGTTACAGCGCTTGATATAATGGGCGGTTGCGTGTTTTCGCCAATTCCTTTTTGATCCACTAAACGGGAAAACGCCAATCCAATTTTGATCCACCTGAAGACGAGTTTCACCCAATAACGAGATTGAGCGACGTGGGACGTGAGGTGAAGAACATGACAGACATACGCCAGATGGTGGATTTGTATGAACTCTGCGATTCAAAACGACGAGTCGCCCGTTTTAGGGAGGATGCCGGGTCGGCATTGTTGCCCATGGGCAATGACCGGGTAAAGCCCCGATTCCTACCATTCCGGAGCCTCTTCATCCCGCCTCCGGGTGTTCCCTTCCCGCCAACGCGCTCAGTGGAAGGCCGGTGTGAGGGGCAGCCCGGGTATGCTCTTGCTTACTACCATATCCACAAACATTTTATGATTCACCGGGTAGAATACTGATTAATCATGAGCGCACCTGCAGTTCGTGGAAAGCATCAGGCTGAATGGATCACCATCTCTACAGATGAATACGATTCCATGAAAAGGACGATTGACGTGCTCTCAGACAAAGAACTTATGACACAGATCCGGGAAGGGAAATGCCAGGAGACACCGTCCCGCGATTTTGAAACTCTGGCAAAAGAACTCGGGATTTAAAACTCGTCCTTATGTTTTATCGCTTCGATCATCACGAGATTTTTTTCATGATTGATGGTGTAAATAATCCTGAACCTGTTTTCAAAATAGATTTCCCAGTACCCATGGAGCGCACCGCGCAACGGTTTTCCATGTGATTCCGGGTATTCTTTTAATTTTCGTATCTTAACTGCGAACCTCCGCTGGATCTCTTTGTCGTACCGCATCAACCAGTCTTCGGCCGGTTTTTTGATCCCGATGCGGAAGGTATCCATGAATTGCCCGATTTCTCTATCTGTCATCATCAGGCATGTATATTTCGAAGGGCGCGTGGTGATAGTGTTATGACAACCTAAAAAGCCGTCCCCATTTCCTCAAACTTATCATCACTTTATTCCCGCGCATCCCTTCCTGATCTCTTCAATGAACTCTGGCCCATACTTATCCAGCTTAAATTCACCAACACCAGAAACCATCGAAAAACTCTCCCGGTCTCCTGGTCGGGTGCGGGCCATCTCGTGAAGACTTTTGTCCGGGAAGATGACATACGGTGGTACACCGTTCCGGTCGGCAATCGCCTTGCGCAGGGATTTCAGGCGCAGGAACAGTGCTGTATCTTCTGCACTTGCATTCTCGACTGCTGGGGATGCATTATGCTTTGTTGTTTCGCGTTCAGGAACCAGGAGCATGACACGCGTTCTTCCCTTGAGCAGTTCTTCGCTCTTTCCAGTACAGCTGATTACCGGGTACTTGTCTCCTGTTCGGTCCAGGTATCCCTGCCGGACCAGCTCGTTGATCCACGTCCGGTACTGGGCCTTGCTGTACTTTTTCCCGGAACCATACGCAGACATAATCTCAAGCTGGTAATCCTGAATTTTTGTGCTCTTTGAACCGCGGAGCACATCGGCAATGAGTTCGATGCCGAAACGCGAGGGCAGCTGCTTTACGCACGCAACGATCATCGTTGCGGGTTCTGTTCCATCAATCATGTCAGGTGGATGATCACAGTTGTCGCACGATGCGCAATTCTCCTCAGTATATTCCTCACCAAAATAGGTGAGCAGGTACTTCCGCCGGCACGTGGTGGTTTCGCAATACTCCGTCATATCCTGCAGTTTTTTGAGTGCGATTCTGATATTCTGCTCACTTGCATCGTCATGCTCAAGCATGGAACGGACCCGGGTGTAATCCCCCCGGCTGTACAGAAGGATGCATTCACTGTACTGACCATCGCGCCCTGCCCGACCGGTCTCCTGGTAATAGGATTCCACGGTCTTTGGCAGATCGTAGTGAATGACATACCGGACATCGGGTTTATCGATGCCCATGCCAAACGCAACGGTTGCGCAGACTATATTTATTGTATCATGGATGAACGCGTCCTGGACCTTTTCGCGCACCGGTTTTGAGAGCCCCGCATGATAGGCCTGTGCCTTGAACCCCCGTTTCTGGAGATCAGATGCAATCTCCTCGGTCTCTCTCTTACTGAGGCAGTAAATGATCCCGGAATCGTTCCGGTGCTGGCCAACATAATTTGCAAGAAAGACCATCGGGTTTTTCTTTGGTATGATCCGGTACTGAAGATTTTTCCGGTTAAAGCTGCCAATGAATTCCCTAGCCTGTGATAACCCGAGTTGTTCGCAGATGTCTCTGCGCACTTCGGGAATTGCAGTCGCGGTTAGTGCCACAAGCGGAACTGCCGGAAAGACCTTTTTTAATTGGGCCAGCTGCCGGTATTCCGGCCGGAAGTTGTGACCCCATTCCGAGATGCAGTGCGCTTCATCAATCGCGATGAGATGAACCGGGGACACCTTGAGGGATTCCAGAAAATTGGGCTGCATGCATTTTTCCGGTGAGATGAACAGTAAGCAGAGATTCCCCACTTTCAACTCGTTCTCAATCCGGGTCCGTTCGCGGTACTCAAGGGCGCTGTTATAGGCAGCCGCAGGAATTCCCCGGGCATTGAGATCGTCGACCTGGTCCTTCATGAGCGATATCAGCGGGGAGATAACCACGGTGAGGCCGCCAAGGAACAGGGAGGGTAACTGGTAGCAGAGCGACTTTCCGCCACCGGTTGCCATGATTGCGAGCGTGTCGTTGCCGTTTAAGATGGATTCGATGATCTCCTTCTGGTGGGGTAAGAACTCCAGATAGCCCCAGTATTTTTTTAAGAGTTCATCAGTTTTGTTCATTGCAGGTACCTTAATGATGAGCTTTTAAGAAAATGAATGGGAAATAGTTCGCCGGATCGCTACAAGAATCCTTTGGCGTTACACGAGGATATTTCCAATAATGCGTGCAGGCCGGTAATACTCCACAACCCGGTCCCGCACTCCCCATAAAAATCACAGTGATACGGTTTTCCAGTTTCCCTGCCGGAACATGTACCCGAGAAGCACAGCCTGGACGATGATTGCGACAATTACGGCAATCCGGATACCGGTTATGCCAAGCCCGGCGTGCTGTGGCAGGAAGTACCCCAAGGGGATCTGGATCAGCACCATGGATAGCAACGTAGTATACACCGGTTTTTTTTAAATCAGGGAAGCATCCTTAGCGATCCCGGGAAAAAAGGTTTTTTGGGCGGACCAGTTTTTCCGGGTAGGGGATTTTTTGAGGGGTGCGATTACTTGATGCCTAATGCCTTCTTGTACCCGTTTAACAATTGGATGATGAACTTGTGGTGTTCGGCCATTACTTCCTCATCCTCCGGAGAGGTAATACCTGCCACAACATAGATCAGGACAAGTGCGTTGTCCAGTTCGAAAGTACCAGGATCTTCGATCTGGTCTTTTGGAAGATTGAGGGGAATATACGGGATCTCATTTTCAGAGAATGTTATTGACAAATCAGCTGTAAAATGTGCATTATTAAGTTTCTGGGCATTTGCACGAACAATTGCGAGTGCTTTTTTTAACGCTGTGCCTGACCCGCCGTCAGGAATAAGAGAGATTGCATGGGTACATTCCCGGACAACGTTGGAGTATAGCCCGAACCTGTATGCAAGGAATGCTGATGCAATCTCATGTGCGGTTGCAGCGGGGATGCTGGTGAAGTGAGGTTTTATATGGTTGACATACTCTGATAGAAATCGGTCCATTGTTTCATATCCTCCTAAAGTTTTTCTGGTGAACCCTGTTTCACGTTTAACCGGTCAACAAGAATTATGGCGCATGCAGCAGACAGCAACAGCACCATAAGAGTTGGGGGGAACTGCCTCAAAACAGAAAAAATAATGAGTGCATACAGGAGTATAAACACAGATACAATATATACCTTCAGCAGGATATACGCCATGTACCAGAATCTTGCTGAACCTGCTACGCACCAGCCTGCAAAAGCACTGGTTGCAGTGATGATTATGGTATTCTGGAGTAAAACAGCAATTACAATCCAGCCAGATGCAACAAACGGGATTGCGTTGGAAAGACGGTTCTCATGGCCGTATGGCATTTCTCCTGTTTGCCGTGGGTTCATCAGATCTTCCGCTAGTACCTTGGAATCTCTCGGACATGAACATATCTTAATGCCCTTATGTTCAAGGATATAACTCCTTGTATCATGGGTTTTTATGACAAAGAAGCACTAATACTCCCCCACCGTTATGGGTGTTGTGATCTTTTCTGATGTGCACGCTGATTCAGTGGCCATCAGTGCATTTGCGTCATGTATCCGGACCCCGTTGTTCCGACAATCGTTTGGCAAGGTTGACCTTATGGTGAATCTCGGGGATCTTGTTCACCGGGGAGACCGCCCGCAGGAAACCCTTGAGATGATCCATACTCTCTCACAGGAATATCGGTTAGTATCCGTGCTCGGCAACCATGATCACGCCTTTCTTAACAGGCTTTTAGTAAGTGGAAGTGACCCGGCAAGCACGTACCGTCATGAGCAGATGCGGGGCTCCCCCCTTCTTTCCCTGTTTGACACCATGCCTATGGAATGGTCGGATTGCGGCATGCTGTTTGTCCATGGAGGACCGCTTGATCTGGGCAACCAGATGCTCCGTCTCAAGTGCTGGCAGCGGCTTTCCTACACATCAGGTGATTCCTTTACCGGGTACAACTATACTGCTGATATGGCGTTTGAAGCACTTGCTGCGCGTGGTCTTACCCATATGTGCTTCGGGCACCAGCACCAGAATATCTGTTGCCGGAAAATGCCGGACGGGATTGTACGGAAACCGATTGAGTTTGTGCCGATCATCGGAAACAAGCGAGAAAAGGAATGCCCTATTGAAGCAGCCAGCATCCCGCTTGATGTCCCTACCCTCATGCGTGTCGGAGGTTGCCGTGGGGATGAACCCGAATTTGCCTACACGGATTTTTCCACATTTTCATTCATCCGGATACGTTCCCGGAATTAACCGTATCTCTGTCTTAACCTTTATCCGGTTTTTTTGTAAATGTGTACGATCCACCCCCGGGATAAAGGAGGGGACATTGCCTGTCCCCTTCAAAGATTTCCTGATGAAATTCTTTTTGCGAATCATACCTTTCCTTTAGTCTGGCATGCTATCCTCTACCTCTGCAGTGCAGATAGTGATGGTGATGAATTACCCGGGTTATTACTATCGCAATCAGGAGCGCCTCAAACGTGCGGGGGCAACGTCCCGGGGAACGTTCCTGGTAGCCCGATCAACAATTTTAAAAAAAATTTTCATGCGCTAAAAATTCCTGAACTACCGTAACTTGTTTTGGGAACGGATCTTACCCTGTCACCAAAAGTATTGTACCAAAGGAAGTGCATGCAAAACAAGATGGCAACGAATTCAGACCTCTTGAAAAATGCGATTATTTCGGCTCTGTAGAAATGCTCAGATCAATTAAATCATACCGCTCCTGGAGGCTTTTAGTTTCACCTACGCCCCCGGCGCTTAGGCATCCCCCCCCATTGCGATTACCTCTCATAAGGTTAACCAGATTGCAGAATGGGGTCAAGGGGGTACACCCCTTGGGATGCCTCCCCCTCTGGGGGAGAGAGGGGGTCACCTTCGTATTTTTTTTAAGTCAACAAAAAGATGAACAAAATCAGGTTTTCTACAGAGCCATTATTTCATGCATTTCCTATAATGTTAAAAACATTTATTGGGGTAAGTTTATATAATGTAACCACAAAGTGGTAATTATGCCTCGTGCAGGCGAGGGGCGTTCAATACGAATCGATCCCGAAGTGTATGAGGCGCTTCTCATGTTAAAACGTGGGAATATGACGTTTTCCGACGTCATTGCACAGATGCTCCATGACTGCTATGGGTGGTCCGATGAGTTTACCGCCAACCAGAGTGATCTGGGGGATTTTGTTGAGATAAATGCACGATAATTTCAAGAAAAAATGCAGAGTTCGTGACAGGCCTTGATCAACCCTGTCCGATCCAATGAAAAAGATGAATGCACAAGATCCGGACGTGGAGGAGAATTCCTTGCTTTTTTTAAAAACGTTCGATTATCCAGGTTTCGAGTCAGGATGAAAATGAAACCTCAAAGTGGTGAACAAACCCGGTTGCTGATTTTCACCTCTCAATCCAGCACCAGGTGTTCGATCTGAAGTTGCACGTTCTCCCCAATAATCTCCTCAATTTTTATCTGGAGTTCTTTTTTTAATGCCGGGATTTTTTCTTTTATTTTATTGCTCCAATCAGACAGATCTTTTTGTGCCTGTCTTTCTTTTTCCAGGATCGATTCCAGTTGGATTTTTTCCCGTTCACGTGAATTCATCATCACGAGAAGAGGGTGCAATTCGAGCGCATCCTGTAAGTTCCTGCATGCCAGTTCCTGTGTTCTGATGCCGGTGCAGGTGGTGCACATTTCGGTACAAAACTGACCAGTATCGGAAAAAACTGCTCGTTCTTCCTTGTTTTTTAATACAATTTCCCCGGCATCGATCATCCGTTGTGCAATCGGGCATGCCCTGGTAAGGGCAGATTCCAGCTCTTCTGTATCAGGAACGGTATGGTTCGAGAGGAGGCCTATTGCGTGACGGAGCGTTGAGATTTCTGTGGGTTGCCGCTGTTTTGTGGCAATTTTTTCTGCTTTCCGGAAAACGTGCGATACCGTCATCGAGAGAGCCGCATAGGTACGCGTAATCTCAGTTTGTTTCTTTTCCATTTCGTTCAGTGCGGATTTTTTTTCATTGACTTCATTCATCCCTGGATCAGAAGGCAGCTCCATCAACTCTTTTTCAATGACCGCTATCCGCTGGGTAATCTCGGTAATGCGAGTGGATATCCGCTGGCTCTTCTCAAGAGATTTTTCAGAATCAATCCTGATATCATGGATGGCATCATACAGTGCCTGGATCCTGTTCATCAGCGCCTTTTGTTTCCGGTACGTGGTGAGTGACGTGGTTATCGCATTCATCTCGCGCCCGATGGCATCTATCCCGGTTTTTACCGCTTTCATCTCTTCGGGAAATACTACCTGCAGGTACCGCCCCTGCCCGCGGGTGCTGTTGAGGCAGCCTTTCACGCATTCCACTGCGGCAGAATAGAACCCTTCAATATCCTCCGGGAGTTCTTTTGACAGTGAGGCATTCATCGCCTTTACAAACAAGGGAAGGGAATTTTTTGCAATACTTTTGAGTTTTGGGTGGATTGCCGGATCATGTTCGGCATCGGCGATCCCGTTGACAATATGCTGCAGCTGTGCTGTTGCATTCCTGACATTCCTGACAGGGACGTCCGTTTCAGTTTCAAGTGCTGACCGTGAAATCTTCTCCCGTTCGTTAAGCCATACCGGGATGGTATCAAACGCAAGGGTGAATTTCTCAGGCTCTTTTTGTTTCAGGAATTTTTTGATGAATGAATACATGGATTTCACCAGGATCGGATTGTTTCAGGAAATTCAGGGAAGGGTTTTTTATGCGTGTTAATCTTTCTTTGAAATCTGGCGAAGCCTTTCCACACCGTCAATCTCTTTGAGCACCTGAACTACGGCAGGGGGTACGAGTTTTTTCCATGGCTCTCCGTTGAGCATGCGGCTCCGGATCGCGGTGCCGCTCAGGGTTTCGCGCTCATACATAGCGGGGGATTGTACGGGGATCTCTGCTTCTTTGAAGAGCTGCATAACCAGCGGGTTTGAAGAGTAGCAGAGGTCGAACGGGGGTGTCATTGACTGGAGGTGGGCAACCCAGAGTGCGTTTCTCCGGATATCTTCAATAGGAATGACATAAAACGGGCAGCCAAGAGATGCAAGTGCGCGGGTGATCATCAGAACTCGTTCACCAGCAGTAAACGGGTTATCGGTCAGGTGCGAGAGCTGGGCACTCCCTATACCTATAACAATCTCATCCACCTCATGTGCAATATGTTCAAGGACTGACTGGTGTCCGTTATGATACGGCTGAAACCTTCCAATATAAAATCCGCGTCTCATGGTTTTCCTCCCATATTTGCGATACGCGCAGCAAATGCTCCGGCAGTGAAACCGGCATCTATGTTCACTACGGCAATTACCGAACAGGACTGGAGCATGCTTGCAAGTGCTGCTCTGCCTTCACCCATAAAGCCATACCCCGTGCTGACCGGAACGCCAATCACCGGTTTGTCAACGAGACCAGCGACAATCGAGGGAAGGGTCCCTTCCCGTCCGGCGCAGACAATAAAGACATGGGCAGCGAGCAGGGGTTTGAGTGCCGGGAAGAGGCGGTGAATGCCGGCAGCCCCCACATCATATGCAGTTCGCACTTCGCATCCCATCTCCTCAGCGATAATCTTTGCTTCCTCTGCAACCCTGATATCAGAGGTACCGGCAGTGATTACTGCTACCACACCTCCCGTGAGTTTAGGTGCTGCTCCCTTTGCAAGCACGAGAACGCGCCCGGCTTCATGGTGATGGATGACGATGCCCGTATTTTCTGCAAGTTTTTTTATTGAGACTACCTGTTCTGCAATCACGCGCGTGATTATACAGCGGCCTGAATCTTCCGCACACCGAATTGCAATTTCTGCCAGGTGCGCAGGATCTTTTCCTTCGGCAAGCACCACTTCGGGCATACCGCACCGCACGTCCCTCCCGAGATCGATACAGGCAAAATCCCCGATATAGTCAAGGCGGAGCCCTTCGATCTCTTCTGCGGCATTCTCCAGGGAAATATCCCCGCTCTTGTAGCGCGTCAGTACATCCTGCAGCGTCGGGTTTGGTATCATGATCGTAATAATACAGATATTAAAACGGCGTATAATAAGTTAGTTCATTGCTATGTCGTACCTCACGTATGTTGCCATGTTCGGTGCCGCAGCCACGATTTTTCTCTGGCTACGGGATGCGCGGATCTTTTTCCGGACCGGACTTCCGGGATACCGGAAAGCAGCTTATTGGGGAGTGGCCTACGGCGCTCTTGCAACGCTTGGAGTTTTTTTTACGATATACCTGCTGGAACTGCTTGGCCTTGGCCTGATCCTCGGTGCATTGTATTTACAAGGCAGGATCGAACGCGAGAAGGTATGGGGAAGCAGTGAAGGGAAGCTCCAGCGCTTGTTGGGAAGTGTACCAATCCGCAGGGCGAATAAGAAATAACACAAACACAAACAGTACAGACAGGGATTTTTCCTATGCTTCAAAAACCGAGAGGGACGCGGGATTTTTTACCGGATGAGATGGAGGCGCGGCGTACAATCGAGTGGCGCATGCGGGAGGTGGCGCGACGGTGGGGCTACCGGGAAGTCTGCACACCGGAGTTTGAGGATCTCGAGCTCTTCACGATTCGCTCGGGCGAAGGTATCATTGAAGAGATGTATGTCTTTTTAGATAAAGGCGGACGCAACCTTGCCCTGCGGCCGGAGATCACCGCTTCAGTGATACGGATGTACATCAACGAAGCAAAGGTTGCACCAAAACCGTTACGCTGGTGCTACTTTGCCGACTGCTTCCGGTATGAGCGCCCCCAGAAAGGGCGCTACCGCCAGTTCTGGCAGTTCGGTGTGGAGCTTATTGGTGCTGATACCGCGCTTGCCGATGCTGAAGTCATTATGCTCGCGGCTGATATGCTGAATGCCACGGGTGTTACCTACGATTTGAAAGTCGGGCACCTCTCGTTCATGAAAAACCTGCTCAAAGATCTTGAGCCTTCTGCACAGCGCAGGGTGATGGCGCACCTGGATAAGAAGGATTATGACGGCCTGAAGGCGACGCTCGATGCCATGGACAAACCAGAGCTTTGCAAATCCCTCATTTCCCTGGTACAATGCCGCGATCTTAGTGAGGCTTTCGGAATTGCCGGCACGATTCCTGAGAAGGAGCGCATTGAGCAGACTATAGCTACTCTAGATGCAGCAGGTGTCGACTATTCTCTTAATTTTGGCATCGCCCGTGGACTGGACTACTATACCGGCATGGTCTTTGAGGGATTTGCACAGAACCTGGGGGCAGAGAACCAGATCCTTGGTGGCGGTACGTACCGTCTCGCCCACCTTTTTGGCGGTGATGATGTAGCATCCTGCGGGTTTGCCACAGGATTTGACCGGGTGATGGTCTCCCTCGGCGAAACCCAGCACAAAAAGGATACCGTTGTTGCCATAGTCTGCACCAGTGAGGGCCGGAACCATGCACTGGAGGTTGCCCGTATTTTTCGCAAAGCGGGCATCCGTTCAGAGATGGACCTCATGGAGCGGGGACTGGGCGCCCAGCTTGCCCATGCATCCAAATCCGCTGATTTTGCCATCGTGATTGGGCAGCGTGAGGCAGAATCCAAAAATGTGACCCTCAAAAACCTGCACACCGGGGAGCAGAAGACGCTGGACGTCGAATCAGCAATAGCCGAGGTGGCATCTCATGGTGCTGGCAGATGAGCTTGCCAAGCAGCAGCGCAGTATCAGTGTCGCAGAATTCTTTGAGAAGAACAAGCATCTCCTCGGTTTTGATTCCCCCACCCGCGGGGTAATCACCACCATCAAGGAAGCAGTGGACAATGCGCTTGACGCCTGCGAAGAGGCACAGGTGCTCCCGGATATTTTTATCAGCATTAAAAAAGTCTCAAATGATATTTTCAGGATAATCGTTGAGGACAACGGTCCCGGTATCGTTCCTGCCCAGGTACCGTTTGTCTTTGGGAAACTCCTCTACGGCTCCCGGTTCCACCAGATACGGCAATCACGCGGGCAGCAGGGTATCGGGATATCGGCAGCAGTGCTCTATGCGCAGCTTACCAGTGGCGTCCCGACTGTTGTTATCTCCCGCACGGGACCAAAGGAATCTGCATACAAATGTGAGATCCAGATCAAGATCGAGACAAATGAACCTGATATTGTTTCAGAGCAACCATTTGAGTGGGACCGAATCCACGGTACCCGTGTACAGATAGAATTCAAGAGTACAATGGCAGCCAAAAAGAAGCTGCTCGAATATCTTAAGTATACGTCAATCGTGAATCCCCATGCGAGATTCCGTGTGGAACTTGATGACGAGGCATTCACGTTCGACCGGGTAAGCCATGAGATTATTACCTGCCCGGTGGCAATCCAGCCTCACCCTCACGGCATCGAGTTCGGGCAACTGAAGCGAATGGCGGCTGCAAGCAACCAGAAACTCCTGGATTTTCTTGTTGAAGGTTTCAGCCGGGTCGGGAAAAAGATAGCACAGGACATATGCGATAAATCCGGGTTGAAGGGCACGGGTAAAGTTTCAGGTCTTTCCGCGGATCACCTCAAGGCGCTTCTCGCTGCAATGCAGGCAGTTGCCGTTCCTGCTCCACCATCCACACAGTGCCTATCCCCGATTGGCGAAGAACTTATCCGGCGGGGGCTTGATAAGGAGTTCCAGATGGACTTTGTTGCAGCTCGCACCCGCCAGAGTTCTGTATTCTCCGGCCACCCGTTCATGGTCGAGGCGGCGATTGGTTACGGGGGAAAACTTCATCCGGAAGGCAATGCCATCATCCTCCGTTTCGCAAACCGGGTCCCGCTCATGTACCAGCAGGGTGCCTGTGCCATCACCAGCTGTATCTCAAATGTCAACTGGAAGTCCTACAACATCTCGCAGCAGGGGCTCCCGACGGGACCAATTCTCATCCTCGTTCATGTTGCTTCGACAAATGTTCCGTTTACGAGCGAAAGTAAGGATGCGATTGCCAGCATTCCGGAGATTGAAAAGGAGATTGTACTCGCGTTACAGGATCTTGGGCGTGATCTCAAACTCTTTGTATCCCGAAGAGACAAAAACAAGTTTGCGGAAGACCGGGCGCGTGCCGTCTGTGCGATCATCCCGGAGATTGCGGCAAAAGTGAGCGAAATTGTAGAAAAACCGATTATCGATACTACACCTATCGAAGGAAAACTGATGCACAAGCTGATCGCCAAGAAATCGACCCATGACGGAAAGGTGACCATCGAGCTGAGTAACTATACCGGACATGAAGGTGAGATAGCCGTATATGATATTTCCCCGGATAATGCGGCTGATGCCCTCCCCAAAGCCGATTTTGTAAGCGAGTTGGATGGGCAATTCACCAAAGTCTGGAAAGCGAAGGTGCCACCGCAGACTGCCTGGTGCGTGACCTATGCCGGCAAGGGCGGAGGGCTGCTCGAAATCAGGGGTATAGACGATAATAAAAAGATGGTGGTGGATCTCGATGTCTAAAGAGGAGCTGGAAAAGAAGTCGATGACGGCGCTGCTCAGGATCGCGAGTACTTGGTATGACCAGATGAAGGCAGGGGAGATCCCTTCCATCTCGCTGCCTACGCGGACGAAATATAATATCGAGTATGACGATGCCAGCGAAGTCTGGAAATATGGTGACAAGGAGAGCAAGCGTACAGCAGCTTCTGCCAAGAGTGCCACCCACCTGCTGAAGATGGCGTATGTGATCGGGTTTGTCAAGCAGCAGCTTC
>DATKZP010000034.1:0-7317 GCA_035527915.1 Methanoregula sp.
GATACCTTTTTCGTCGAGGTGCGAGCCCATGGTGACAACAGCCACCGGGCTGTTGGCGTCACCTGAGATAAAGTCTCCCTTGACGAGTGGCCATCCACTTGCTGGTGATTTTTTGTCTACCATATCAACCCACCTTGATCATCTGGAATGCAATAATTCCGGCAATAAATAGTCCGATTGCGAGCCCGTACCAGAATGATGTGATAATCCCACCGGTCGCAAGACCCTTCTCCCTGTTGGGGAACGATGCAAGGAAGTTGCCTTCCCCTGAGAGCATGTTTATAAGATCATCACTCACTGCCTCAAGGGTTACGACCTTCTCGAGAACGGGTGAGAGTGATTCACCTGCAGTGGTTACGAGTCCTATCAATGGATCTGCAACAAGTCCGTATTCCGGAAGTACGTGAATGTATGCCATTTCACTGTCCCTCCATTTCAGGAATCGGCTTTGCATCAAGCCATGAATGGGCGTCACGCTTTGACAGGATGATATACTGGTTGTAGGTGTATGCCCATCCGAGGATCGCAACCAGCAACGATATCATCGCAGATCCCATGCTGATAAATGCAAAGGACATGACCGCAGCGACAATCATGCTCAGGAATCCGCATTCGGCGGTTAACATGAGCATGCGGTCCTGTTTCCAGCCCGGTCCCAGGCAGGCATTGAATGGGTGCTGAATTGCGATAGCTCCAAGCAGGAATACTACAGCAATAAGTCCGCCACCAATGAATGAAATCTGGTTTGAGCTAACCGTCATGCCGAGCATCGTGACTGTACCTTCAGTCAGACCGGCAAAGGTGAATCCACCGGTGATCAGTGCTGCGAATCCCATCAGGGATAGTGCACCAACTACTGCCATTTCGGTAAGTGCCTGGACCATTGCCGGGATCTTCATGTTCAGGATATCGTTTGAAATATACCCGAGAATGAAACCGATAACCGCTGCGATAATAAGGGCGACGATCGGAGCGAGGATACCAAATCTGGTAGCGAGCAGCATTGCAATCACACCAGATCCGAATGCGATCATACCTGCTGATGGTACACCAGTACCGATACCATAACTGCACAGCACCTTGATGGTGTGACTTCCCCAGATCAGCGCGATAATCGCAGCCAATCCACCGAACAATGCGAATATCTCGGTGTTGGTGAGTACATTGAGATATGTCAGGTATAGGCACACCAGAGTGCCAAGAAGCCCCGCCATCAGGATATTATTGTGCGGGATGCCTCCTTCAATAACTTCAACTTTTATAGACATCTTCAACACCTCACATTGGTACTACGATCAGGATCGCTACAAGTCCGCACATAGCTGATGCGACAGCGGATGCAACGATTGCCCGTGGCCAGCGTTTGAATTTCGGGTCGTGGGGTCCTTCGATTGTTCCCGTGATGTTATATGCAGTCAGCACTGCATTCACAAGGAACAGACCAACAGCGAACATACCTGCTGCTGCGACTGCAATTGGAACCACCTGTGCTGGGGGAAGACCCATAACAGCCGGAAGTGATGCCTCGTAGAGTCCGAGAAGCTGCAGGTAAATGAGTGTACCGCCTGCGCCTCCGAGGAAACCTCCGATTACGCCTCCGACAAATGATACAAACGGAAGACCGTGACCCTCAGTTCCCTGGGATTTGAATTCTGCCTGCGTGTCTCCAGTGATGGGGTCTTTTGCGACTTTCCCTGATGCTGAGGGAATACCCATGCCGAAAACATAGACAAAATTCACCATCATACAGGTGATTGCCATCAGCAGTCCGCCACCGATTCCACCAGTGATTGTTGCAACGACAAGGCCCTGTTCAGCTGCCCATGCACCACCGAAGAGACCGGCGAGACCTGCACCTGCTGCCAGCATCGCAACACCCGTTGCGATACCCGGTGCCTGTCCCATGGCTGCCGGAGCACCCCCGACTGGTACGAAGTGAGTGCCGAACCCAATCATGACACCGCCAATGGTAATACCGATGAGTGCCATGACACCGATGCCCGGTGAAACATACCAGCAGAGTCCGAGGATAATGAGAAGCATGACGACACCAACCGCCATTGCGGTCGGGTTCATTGCGCCGCCAGCCTGTGGTTTTGCTCCGACTGCGCTCATGATTCCACCTTGATTTCTGAGTATGGTCCGTAGTTCGTGCGTGCCCAGACTTCGATGTACCGGTCGATAACGGTGAAGATGAGAATCAGCACGATACCGACAACGATTGCACCCCAGCCGGCGCTGATCTGCTCAAAGAGAACAGTACGCCAGAGTTCAAGTAGCACAATCATACCAAAACAGACTCCTGATGCGGAACCGCCAATCTTATGGGTGAAAAACCCATTGTCCAGTGAGTTGCGCTCACCGGCTTCAGCGTAGCGGACGATGTTACCCGATGCTGAGATCGGGACACCTGCTCCGTATTTCTGGTTCTGGTACTGTCTCTCCTTTCCATAATACGGGTTACCTGTCGCAGAGCCTGCTGCACCGAGTGCAATACCCCAGATCAGTCCGAGCAGCGGTAACGGGAACGGGTGTCCCAGTCCACTGTTGATCAGGTGACAGAGTGTTACGGTACAGAATATTGCGATGAAGGCATGTGCCATAGTGACCGATGTCATGGACTTAACAATGTCAATGTAGACCGGCTGACCGAACTTGGCGAGACTTGCGGTCCTGCCAAGATACGCGGTGGTTGCATAGACGCCCTGTACAAAGACTGCGAGTACACAGCCAAGAACGATTGCGAGAACCGCGTTAACTTGCATCGCCATAAAAGCCCATGCCAGACCTGCACCCAGTGCACACCAGAGACCGTATGCTGGGGGTTCACCGGCGACCGCCTTATTATAGATGCGGTGCAGGAAACCCATCTGCGGTGCGAGCTGAACCTGTGAGTTCGGGTCACCCTGGGACCCGATGTTGGATTCAGTATCTTCCGCAGAACCGGCTATAGTGGCAAGAGCTCCTGTTAATGCAGTAATTCCAATGCCAAATACAATTTGTTCCATTTAGCCTCCTCCCTACGTGCTAATGCACGAGAGTATTCAAAATGCAATGCCACGCACATTGAGTTAAAACTCTTTGTGGTTAGTGTAAATTTAGTGAGAGCTTAATTAAAAGGTTTCGAAACTAAATTTTCGAGATCGCACTTTAAATTGCCCGAATTATAAAATCAGCGATAATATTGGATTATTTAATCATGTAAATTTACTTTAACGAAAAAAAAGTTTAGTTAGAGTACAGGGATAGTGCACTGACCGTTGAGCAGAGCATTGCCTTCATGACTGCCAGGATTTAAAAAGCCGTGTGGCTCTTGTTGAGGGTTCATAACTCCGTGCATGTGTGTGCTGTGATGAGTTTTTACCTCGTGATTATGGCCGTGTTTTTCTCCATGAATGTGTTCATGACCATAGCCGAATCCACAACGGAAATCTCACCAGTCAAAAGAAAAAGGTACATTGGTACCACAATCAAAATTACAGCGAATCGGCAAGGCTTCAATGGTATCGAACCGAATCGCACAACCTCTTTCATCACAGCCTGCATCACCCTTCGTGCCACTCGGGGGATCCAGGTACCTCCCTCAGGGATAGGGGGTGGACGCCGCAGGCTCGGGATCACACATGAACCCTTCTCGTGCTCTCATTTGTGCTGAGCCCCTGGATCAACAGACAGGCAAAAGTTTGGTGCCATACCAAACTTTATTCTGGATCGCCGACTAACTGAGGAAACGTATGGGAATTCCTGAAGGTCTTGAGCTCTCCCCCAGAAAAGTGGAGTACCTCAAGTACCTTGTCGAGCGCGGCGTGTCAGTCAAAACCAATGACCTTGCTTCCCATTTTAATGTCGATCCTTCAACGATCACAAAGACCATCAGCGAACTTGCGGAGTCCGGCTATCTCACCCACATTCCCTACCGGGGCGTCAGCCTGTCGGAATACGGAAAACAGTATACGGATTTCCTGGTAAAACGGCACCGGATACTCGCCCTCATGCTGACGCATTTCGGGCTTTCACAGGAACAGGCCTGCAGCGAAGTCACCCGGTTTGAAAGTCTCGTCTCAAAGGATGCAATCGAGCGGATGTGCCATGCAATGGGCCATCCACGACAGGGTGTCTGCGGCGAAATAACCCACGATACCTACTGTCACGGATGTGAGGCAGATGATCCATGAAAACACAACGGTTACCGTGGGCACAGGATAGGGTATTATGAGCGCGGCTTCACTGTCAGATCATATCCCGGACCTGAACCTGATAACCTACTATGCTGAAAACCAGCAGTCCTGTTTCACCTGCCTGAGCCCGTGGACAAAATTCGCATTCCTCATCCTCATTATCCTCCTTGTCACCCTGTCAGGAAACCTCGTAATACTCGCTGTGCTCTATCTTGTCATTCTTGGGGCATATACAGCGGCACATCTTCCGGTCTGGAAACTGTTTGGCTGGTATACCATGCCGGCCGTCTTTGTCCTCTCGCTTGTTGGGATCATGGCCTGGAGCGAACCGGGAAATCCTGTCATCTCTTTTTCTCTTGCCGGGTTTTTGCTCGTGCTCACCGATAAGGGCATTCTGCTTGTCATTACCCTGCTGCTTAAGGCGCTCATTGTCGTGACCTTCTCACTCTTCTTCCTCATGACAACGCGGTATATGCATTTTTCTGCCATGATCTACCGCATCTTCCCGTCACCTCTTGACCAGATCTTCCTCATGGCCTACCGGTTTTTATTCCTGACGCTTGCCATGACCGGCTCGATCCTCAAAGCGGTGCGCTCCCGTGGGGGAGGTCTCATCCACAGCGTCCGCATGCAGGGACGGATGTTTGCCGAGGTCTTCGCACTTGTATTCATCCGTTCATTCGAGCGATCGGAACGGGTACACAAGGCAATGATCGCCCGGGGCTTTTCCGGATCATACGGGACCGCGACTGCGATCCCGGCACTCCGGCATGCCGAATACCTGCTTATCATCGCAGGTGCAGCAGTTGTCCTTGTAGTGGCACTCATGACACCATCATTGGGAGGGTAAAACGACCATGACCATCATCCGTACTGATCCTTTAAGCTCACCACACTGCCCGCATATTGACAAGGACCGTGAACTGATCCATGTCGACTGCGCAAGCCATGTCTACCCTGACGGGAGCGTTGGTATCCATGACATGTGTTTTTATGTCCAGAAAAACGAGATCGTTGCCCTCTGCGGGCCGAACGGGTCGGGAAAGTCCACGCTCATCGAACATCTCAACGGCCTGCTTACCCCGTCAGAGGGCAATATTGCGGTGAACGGCAGGTCGATCACGAGCGGGGAACTCACTAATCTCTGGCGGGAGGTCGGCGTAGTGTTCCAGCAATCGGATGACCAGCTCTTCGCACCGACTGTGCTCGATGACGTGATGTTCGGCCCCCTCAATATGGGCATGTCCCGCGAGGCCGCTTTAAACGCGGCAACAGTGGCGCTTGAAGCGGTCGGGGCGGCTGACCTTGTCCAGAAACTCCCCAACTATCTCTCCGGTGGCCAGAAGCGGCTGATATCCATTGCCGGCATTCTTGCCATGAAACCCCTTATTATCGCACTGGACGAGCCCACCTCAGATCTCGACCCGGTCCACAGCGGGATGATTGAAGGCTTGATCCTTGAACTTAAACAGCGGTTTGGGATCAGTGTGGTAATCGCAACACACGACCTTGACCTTGCCGCCCGGATAGCAGACCGGGTCTGCCTGGTGAGGAAAGGTTCGGTATATGCCGAGGGTGCACCTGCCGAGATCTTCTATGATGAGGAGCTGCTGCAGGAGACCGGGTTGAAGCCACCCCAGATCGTGCAGATGTATCTTGCCTATTGCAGGATGAGGGGAATTGTTGCTGACCAGCACCCGATCAGTATCGACGGGATGATGGTGGCAATCCGTGGGAAATGATACGGTATCAACCCCGGAAAAAATTTGGGGTGTATCCAAACTCCTGATAATGTATTTATTTCTGGTCAGGCAAGGTGTACCTGATCCAGTGAATTTAATGGAGTAATGGAACAGGAGGTTCTTAGAATTGGCGCATATTCATCTTGAAGACGGGTCCTTTACCCTGTTCTGGGTGGCTCTCTGGTGGATGATTGCGCTTGTGGTGATCGCAGCCGCTATCGTCTGGGTCAGGTCCGTGAAAAAAACAGATAACCGGAAGATCACTCTTGCTGCGTTCTGTACCGCAGCTGCGTTTGCGATCTTTCAGGTGAGTCTCCCCCTCTTTGGCGGCGTGCACCTCAACCTCACGCCCCTGATCGGTATCCTTGCCGGACCTGCGTTTGGTTCGCTTATTGTTCTTATCATCAATATTCTCTCCGCCGCAATCGGCCACGGCGGCTGGGGCCTGGTCGGGGCAAACCTGCTCGTCAATGTGACCGAGGTACTTGTCGCGTATGGCACATGGAGCGTGTTGAAACGGGTCTTTTCGGGAGCATTTGCCCGTGCCGGGATCGCGACCCTCCTGGGATTATCCTGCGGCAATCTCGCAATGATCGCTATTATCCTTGTATCGGGTGTGCAGGGAGTTTCCCAGACCAGCTCCCAGATCCTGGCCGGGCTTACCCTGATTGCCGGTGTCAATATGGGTGCTGCAGTTATCGAGGCATTTATCACCGGTATGATTATTGCCGCAATTATCAAGGCCAGGCCGGACCTGCTGGAAGGCAAACAGCCATGAAAACGACCGACACAAAAAAGAGATGGTGATCTTCATAGCGGTTCTTGCTGTCGTGGGAATTTTTAGCCCGGGGGGTATTCCAGATCGCCGGTCCGAGGGGTATCGAGGAACGATTCCTTAAATGCGCTCGGTATTCCTCATGATGCAGGCAACGTGCCGGGCGACAGCGGAGTGTCAGGATTCTCGCTTTGAGGATCAGCCGCTCCTGAATGCAGTGGTGTTTGGTGGCTGGGAATCCTCTGTATTGCCATATACCGGCTCTTTACACCTATGAGCGGGCTTGAGTTACTACCCTGAAACCATCTTATGCATCAGGTACATGACGCCGGGCTTTTTTCTCTTCATTGGTTGAGAGGTAAAGCTCATCTCCATCATGGGCGAATCAAACATCTCCTTGTTGAGCCGGTCGGTTATTTCATCAAAGATCCTCTTGTAGGCAACACAATGGGGGTCGACTCCCTGTATTACCCCGTCTGTTGGTGCGATGGCATTATACGGGCATCCGCCCCGGCAGTACTTTATGTGTTTACACTCCCCGCAGGCCGTATCCACGTAGTCCCGGAACTGGTGCATCAGTTTCCACGCGTCAGATTTGGCAAGGTCTTCCCTGCTGGGATGG
>DATKZP010000035.1:0-4783 GCA_035527915.1 Methanoregula sp.
TTTATCGCGAAAAAGGTGACCGCCGCTGCGCCACCCATGACGAAAATGAGGCCGAGATCATCCAGCCTGAGGAAACTGAGGACAATCTCCGGCCGGGTCATGCCACTGTAAGCGAGGCCAAAACCAAAGAGTATGCCTCCCCCGTAGACCGCGATGTTCCTGGCGTTCATTACAGGACCCCCATGAATTCGAGGAGGTGGGCTGTTATGATGCCGAACGCAAGGAAGGTAATGACGGCGTAGAGCGAGGTGGTTGAGAGGGATGCGATCCCGCTTATGCCATGACCGGATGTGCAACCGCTTGAGAGCCGCGTGCCAAAACCGACGAACAAACCGCCCAGCGCAAGCCTCCAGAGATCGACACCGGTTACAAACATACCGGAAGGTGACAGGGTGAAGGTGTATAGAACAGCGCCAGAGATCAAGCCGAGGCACAGCGCCAGTCGCCAGTCGCGCTCCCTGATGTTTTTCTCATTGTGGAAGTGCGGCAGCTTCGAGAACCATGAGAGCGTCGTTGTGAAAAAGCTGCTCTGAGTCGCGTGAAGCCCGGTCAGGATGTAGATGAGGCTGACACCAAGGCCGATGATGATCCCACCGATGAGGTAGGGTCCTATACCAAGGGGGAACATATGTTCAACTCGGTATGGTGGATAATAAACTTTGAGTTTAGTCTTTCACCAGCGGGTACCCAAGCTTCTTCCAGGAGTCGATGCCTCCGAGGAGATTGCAGACCCTCGTTCTGCCCGCTTTCAGGAGGATGCTTGCAGCGAAGCTGGAGCGTGTCCCCGTCTTGCACTGGAGGACGACGGGCTTTCCTTCCGGGATCTCATCCAGCCTCTCCGGGAGCCTGCCAAGATAGATGTGGGTCGCTCCCTCGATATGCCCTTCATCCCACTCGCTGTACCGGCGAACGTCCACGATCACTGGCGGTTCTTTTGAGCTGATGAGCGTATTGAGCTGCTGGCACGTCAGCAGATCCACCCGGGAGAGCGGGTTTCCCCCCTTATACCACGCCTCGATGCCGCCTTCGAGATAACCGCTGAAGGATGTGTATCCCATCCGGTAGAGGTTCCTGACCGCGAAGTCAAGAGCCCTGGGGTCATCTACGACGAGGAGCACCTCTTTTTCGACGGGAGCGACCCAGCCGGCGTTTGACAGCCTCAATGGCGGGAGGCTGTAGGAGCCTTCTATGTGTGCCCCTCCGAAAGCGGGTGGGGCCCTTGTGTCTATGATGGGAATCCCTCGTGCAGCAGCCGCCCTGAACCCGTCGGGTTTGAGCGCGGGGGGCGCAGGCAGGTGTGACGGAATTGGCGGGCTCCCGAGGTTGTATCGTTCCATTACGCTGAAATAGGGTGGCGTCTCATGCTTCTCACCGACCTTTCGCCTGACGAACTCGTCCCTCGTAAGCTTCAGCATAGGGTTCATCACTCTCTCAGCGCCGATGGTGCTGATCTCACGTTCACCTATAGTACCGCCGCAGACCGAGCCATACCCATGCGCGGGCAGGACCACAACACCGTCACCAAGGGTGAGCAGTTTCCCATGAAGGCTGTCGTAGAGTTTCCCGGCCATCATCGCTGTTTTGTCGGGGCCGAGGAAATCCGTCCTGCCGACATCACCGACAAAGAGAGTGTCTCCGGTAAAGACCATCACGGGGCGGTCCCCGCTCTCCATATCGTAGAGGACATAACATGTGCTATCCGGGGAATGCCCCGGGGTATGCAGGGCGACAACCTTCAATGCCCCGACCCTGAACTCCTCGCCGTCGTGGAGCGTCTCCCCGTAGGTCCAGGGGAGATTCGGACCATGGTGTATCCTGGCACCGGTGATCCGGGAGAGTTCAACAGAGCCGACGACATAGTCCTCGTTCCGGTGAGTCTCGAAGATCTCCCGGATCCTGATCCCATGGTCCTGTGCGATCCCGCTGTAGACATCGCAGTCTCTCCGGGGGTCGACGACAAACGCCTCTCCTTTCGAGCCGATTATGTAGCTCAAATGAGAAACAATCTCCGATCTCACGGTTAGAAAAAGCATCGTGATAGTCCCTTGGGGTTCTTTTTCTTTAAACTTTGCGAGACTTTTTTTTTACCTGAACGTGTTTGTGTGATAAACACAGAGAGGTTATGGCAATGATCAGAGAGAAAAAAGCGTCCGGATAACAATGCGGCCCCCGGTGCCTCCTTAAGATGCTGACCGCAATACTCGCCCGCTGTCCTCCCCGGCACATGACAATATACTAAAAACCCTGAAAACCGCTTCAACAGGAGTGATGAGACCCAGCCACGAAAAGAGCCAGGCTTGCGAGGACAAAAAACAAGATAGACCCGCACCTTGGAACTCACCAGGAGGATGACCGTTCCTGCAAGAATGACCCCGACGAGAAGGATACCGGTGTCCATGGGAACATCAGGCCGGAGTGGTTGATAAGAAGAAAAATCTTGTCGTAGAGGAAGCCGGCGTGGAACAGGAAACTGTCCGCATTAAAATTCATTTCTGGTACACGGCGAGCCGGTGCGGGGTGTTGCCGGTAACCCGCTTCCGGATCTCAGATATCCACGATCTCAGCGGATCGCTTTACTGTATCGACGAGCGCCACGGTGCTCCTGCCCGTCAGGTGCCCATACACCTCGCCGGGGTTGACAATGAGCAGGGACCCCTCCCTCCTGATTTCCGGGCGGTGGGTATGACCGTACACCAGCAGGTCGAGAGAACCGCAGGCCGTAAGCGTCTCCAGCAGTTCCCGCTCATTACCGTGCAGGAGCGCAATCCTCATCTCTCCCATTTCAAACCGGGCAAACGTTCCCGCGATCTTCATGGAGGGAAGCACGCCGGATTTTCTTTCGAGCAGGGCTCTGTCCCCGTCATTGTTGCCGAATACTCCCGTCAGGGGTGCTTTGAGTTCTTTTAATGTATCGATCATGAACGGGGATATGAAATCTCCCGCGTGCAGCACCTGCTCCACACCCTCGTGGTTGAACTTTGCTACGGCTTTTTTTGTCTGCACAATATCATCGTGGGTATCGGACATGACGCCAACCAGCATTCTTTTCACCACGCTTCCATCGTCCGGGAAGGTGATAATCATTTCCGGGCACGATGGTATGCGAACGAGAAATACATACGGCACGATGATGCTCCGGTGTACATATGAATAATTTGAATATCCCGGTGATTGATATCAGACGCATATGAGTTTTGATAAAGATCCCTACCTTCAGGCTTTACCGCAAAAAAAACTGGCGGTCCTCATTGATGCTGATAATGCCCAGCCTGAAATTATCGAAGGTCTGCTGGCTGAAATTGCCCTCTATGGTATCGCAAGCGTGAAACGGATTTACGGGAACTGGACCACCCCAAACCTTCAGCCCTGGAAAGAAGTATTGCTGAACTACTCAATCCAGCCTATACAACAATTTGACTACACGAGAGGGAAAAATGCCACTGATTCTGCGTTAATCATCGATGCAATGGACCTGTTGTATACCAATAAATTCGATGGTTTTTGTATCGTTTCCAGCGACAGTGATTTTACCCGGCTGGCACAACGGATCCGCGAATCCGGGCTGTTGGTATACGGGTTTGGAGAGAGGAAAACCCCCAAGCCCTTTGTCCAGGCATGTGACAAGTTTGTGTATACCGAGATCCTGCGAAAGACCCGGCTGACCGATGAACAGCCTCCCGAAACCTTAAAGGAAACAAAACCCGGTAAAAGTCCTGACAAATTCAAGGGTGATGCCGGATTGTTAAACCTGCTGCGGTCTGCGGTTGACGACTGTTCCAATAATGATGGCTGGGCAAACCTTGCAGATGTAGGGGGGAACATGGTCAACCAGTCTCCGGATTTTGATCCCCGTAACTACGGGTATAAAAAACTCAAAAACCTTGTGGAAGCAACCGACCTTTTTGAGATTGATGAGAAAAAGATCGGGGATTCGCCTGCAAAAGTAGTATACATAAAAGATAAAAAATTCAAAACAATTCAGTTTTCGCCGACGTATATCAGGAAAACCATACCGAAAGGGCGGATGTGAAAAGGCCGGGTTTTTTTAAGGGGGCGGAGCGTGTGGGTTCAACGATACAGGGATATTTTAAGAAGGAAAAAAAGCAACATATAATCAGCCAAAGGAGTAGTGAAGTAACTGTATGCCAACGAGTAAGAAACAGATGGTGAAGCTGAACCAGGCAAAGAAGGTCAAGGCAGAAGAGCTCTCAAAGCAGGCGGCTGCGGGGAGCAAAGATGCCCAGAAGAAGCTCAAGAAGCTCGAGAAAAAGCGAAAGTGAGCCGCCGGGAAGCGGTCTCACTCATTTTTTAGACTTCAGCTCCATTTCTTGTATGATTTTTATGAATTCTTCATCATCCCTTAACGAATCGAGATCATGGTCATTATCCATGTGTTCCCGGTCATCAAATCCTCGTTGAATCGCCTTTTTGAGGAAATCCAATGCTGATCTTCTCTCATTTTGCAGTGAGTAGAGACATGCAATCGCATAGTAAGGAAGGGGATAATCTTCGTTGAGCGCAATTGCATGCTCAAACAATTTCATGGCCTCGTTCTCTTGTCCTTTAATCCTTGAGTAAACCACGCCAAGGTCGTAGTGGGCAAGGGGATAGGAGGGATCGATCTCAATTGCTTTTTCCAATACTTTTTGTGCCTCGTCCAATTGCTTCAGTTCTAAATAGGCATTCCCGACAAGATCCCGGTACATAGCATTATCGGGGACCAGTTCAACAGCCCGCTGAAAATTCTGCAGGGCTTCCTCGTGCTTCCCCTGCCGTAAAAGTG
>DATKZP010000036.1:0-8319 GCA_035527915.1 Methanoregula sp.
AAACCGGTATACTATCAGGAGCAGCCCGGCGTGATCTTTTTATCACTGGTAAACGTTATTAAACAGTAAGGTTGTCACAATGTTTGAAAAAGTGCTGGTTCCCCTGGATTTTTCCGTCTATTCACAAAAAATTCTTGACCGGATCAGAGATATTCCCGGGATTCAGGAAGTGGTGCTCCTGCATGTGGTAGACGCGACCCGCCCATCGGGACTGGTGTGGAAAAACGGGCACCCGCAATTAAAAAATACTCAGCTCCTTATGGAAGAAAAGAAAGAGTTTCTTGAGAATCTCGGTTTGAAGGTGGATATACGCACGGATGTGATTGTTAATGCAATTACTCAGGGAACAGTTGCGCAGGCGATCCTTGAGACTGCGGAAACGGAAAACGTATCCTTGATCATCACGGGTGCACGGGGGATTAACCCCATCGAGTCACTTCTTTTGGGGAGTGTCTCATCCTCAGTACTCCGGCATGCAAAAACGAATGTTCTTATCATGCACAGCAATCCGGCAAGGGATATCAGTCAGGATTCTTCTGAGCCGGTTCACCAGAACCTGTTTTCGAAAGTACTGGTGCCAACAGATTTTTCCCGGTCTGCCGGGAATGTATCCGCGTTTGTAAAAACAATCCCGGGGATCAAGGAGATCATCTTCCTGCATGTCGTTAATCGCGTGGAATCACGACAGGATATTGAGGTTTACCTTAAGGAAGCACAAACCCGGCTTGAGGACATGAAACACGAGTATAGTGATACGGGTGTTGATGTAAAACTTCACGTCCTGACAGGAGACCCTACTGAGACGATACTCTCGATTGCTGAGGAAGACGATGTATCCCTGATAGCGATGAGTGCCTACGGAACTGACTGGTTACGGGAATTGCTCCTTGGCAGTACTACATTCACGGTTGTAAGAAGAACACAGATACCGGTTCTTATAATCCGGACCGGGCAGGAGAATAATAACAGCTGAAAGCAGGATACGGGAATAAAGGTGTCCTGCGCGATAAACCGCCACCGGGGGCATCCCTTTGTGGGACGGAAACACGATTATTTTTTTTGGAAGTGTATTGGGGGAAAATTTGAAAATCATAAAGAAATAGAGCAAAAACTTTGTACGTATTGGTTTTTAATCCAAGATGCAGGGGATTAGAGGCATCTACATCAAATCTCAGTATAAAACCCCTACCTCTTCCTCCTCACCTTCTGCCGCTTCCCCGGGAGTTCATGCCCCACATTCATCTTCGTCCCCGCCGACTGCACACGCTTCGGCTTCTCCGGTTCCCTTCCCCGCTTCTCCGGCTCCCGCAGCCGCTCCCCCGGTTTCCCCGGCCCCCTCTTCTTCTCCGGCCGCTTATCCTTGTGCACATCCTCGCTCTCCAGCTCCCCGATGATATCGAGCGGCTCGAGGTTGCACTTCGTCAGCCGGATGATCTCCAGCAGCCGCTCCATGCCGATGAAATGCTCCGCCATCACTCTTGCGAGCGGCGTCATCACGAGCCGGGTGCCGTGCTTCTCGACCAGCTTGTGGGTGATGAGTTCCGGGAGCACCGGTTCCATGCTCCCGACCATCAGTTCATTGATCCGGTTGAGGTCGGCCTCTTCGCCATTGCAGCAGATCGCGTTCGCCACGTACTCTTCCGAGCTCGCCTCGAACTCGTGCACGGGAGCGACTTCTTCCATCTGGCCCTTGAGCAGCTTGATGGCGATCTCCTCTTCCGTGCCGGGGTTCTCCCGCGAATAACTGCCGCCGGGCTCTGCGAGGATCACCACGCGGCCGAGGTCGTGGAAGTCCGGCCTTCCTGCCCGTCCTCCCATCTGGTTGAACTCCTGCACCGAGAGCCAGTCCCGGCCCATTGCAAGGGCATCGAAGATCACCTGCGATGCCGGGAAGTCCACCCCGGCCCCCAGCGCTGCGGTCGTGACAACCGCCATCAGTTTTCCGGTCAGGAACCGGCTCTCCACGTCCCGGCGTTCAACAGCGCTGAGCCCGGCATGGTACGCGGCTGCCCGCATGCCAAGCGCATCGGCGATCGTGTGGCACCGGGCCCGGGCGTTCGTGAAGATGATCGTCTGGCCCCGGAAGCCTTTCGACGAGGTCCGCTTGTACTCCTCGGTCGTCATCTGCTTGATCATCGGGATCTTGTTCTTGCGCTCGGTAAAGAGGAGATACCGCTCCAGCCCCACCGGGCGGTCCGCGTACACCACGAGCGTGCAGTTCAGTTTCTTTGCAAGAATCTTGGGCGAGCCGATCGTTGCCGAGAGATACAGGAACTGGGCCTGCGGGGCGAGATACTTGAGCCGGGCGATCATCCCGTCGAGCCGGTGGCCCCGGTCGGCATTCTCCAGCATCTGCACCTCGTCGATGATCACGGTCCCGATATTTGCCATCTTCTGGCCCCGGCGGATCATGTTGTCCACCCCTTCGTAGGTCCCGATGATGATGGGGGCCTGGGGATTCCGGTCCCCGACCTTCCGGGTCTCGGGAAGATTGAGCCGGCTCGTGCCCGTCAGCAGGCCCGACTTGGCAAACTTCGCGTAGCGTTCGGTGAAGCGTTCGTACTTCTGGTTTGCCAGCGCCACCAGCGGGACTAAAAAGAGCGTCCGCCCCCGTCCCTCCAGGTAGTTCTTCATACCGGCCATCTCGCCGATGAACGTCTTGCCGCTCGCGGTTGCGGCCACCACCAGCAGGTCCTGTCCCCGGAGCAGCCCCGCTTCGACCGCAAGATGCTGCGCCGGCATCAGCTGCGTAACGCCGCTCGCTTCCACGAACTGACGGGGGAGCGGCAGCTCATCGATCGAGGCCGTCGTCATCACGGGATGGGCCTCGAGCTTGTCGAACATCGTCGACTCCATCGAGGTCTTATCGGGCGAGAGGGTGGCTAACACCCGGTCCAGGTTGCGGTAACTCGCGAGCAGTTTCTCAAGATGCCCGATCCCCTCGAGTCCCAGCCGGCCGATGTGCGAGACCTCGCGGCGGAGCTCCTTTCTCCCGCAGTCCATGCAGATCCGCTCGTTCTTGCCAAACGTGATCGCGTTCTCGTCATTGATCGGGGTATACCGCTCGTCGAGCAGGCACATCCGGCAGAGCACCACGGGCCCGCTCTTGACCTGGAACGCTTCTAAAAACTCTTCGAAGAGATGGTCTTTTTTTACCATCCGCACATCAGCCTCGCGGAGCTGGGTGATCAGTTCCTTTGAAGGTGTGTGACGGTACTCTTTCTTCCCGCCCCACTTCACCCGGTATCTCGTGGGCCGGGGGCCGCGGGGGGTATCGTTCAGTTCAACATAGGCTGCGCCCTGCACACTCTTGCCGTCATAAAAGAGCAGTTTGTAATTGCCGCTGCGCTGGAGCTGGACGACGATCTTCATGGTGAGATCAGGTCATGGATCACGTACGCGAGTTCCACACTCTCCAGCCTCTTTAAAAAGTCCGTGAACTCCTCGTCAACAATGACAATCGCACAATCAATCCCATGGAATGCTGCCTCGATGACACCTTCCCGTGCACCAAAGAACATATCAGGTTGTTTCCCGGCCTTTTTCAGGGCGATATACGCCTCAAGTCCTACCGCCGCAATGATACCGGCCGTATTAGTGACCTCCAGCAGTTTGTCCCGCCTGATCTTTTTGGAACCCCCGTGCTGGATCCGCGGTACCTTGCAGACATGAATCATCCCTTCCTTGTGGTCGATGATCCCGTTTAAGCGTGCAACACCCACATCCTCATCCTTTTTCGCATCCGCAATTACGGTACCGGTTGCTGCCAGGGGTTTTTTTCCTGCATAGAGAAATCCGGTGTTCATGTAAACGCCGACTTCATCACCTTCGTTTAAGTCTTCTGCCGCAATGGCCGTCCAGACTGAAACCTGCTGGATGATATCGCGCCGGATGTGCCGGGCATAGGATTCAAGTGACTCGGCATTTTCCAGCACCCACTCGATACCAGCTTTCGTCACCTCGTAATTACCCCTGCCACTGGCAGAGACCTTCCCTTCTTCCACGAGTTCACGGATATACTCAGATATTGCCTGTGGGGTGACACCGAGTTTATCTGCGATCTCCTGCTGGCGGACAGCCGGCTGGTGCTCAGCGATCTCTACGAGGATCTGTAGTCGCGAAACCTCGCGTTTGCTGCGCAAAATAGAATAGAGGGGATCCTTAGCGCCCAGTGTCAAGCAGCACCAGTCCCTGTCCCTTTACATCCATATGAGTGATCCGTTTGGCAAGTCCTTTGATGAATATGGGACTGACACTGAATTTTCGGGAAAGGTCATTGATGGAACTGTTGCCTTTTTGGAGTTCTCCTTCAATCTGCTCCACGACTTCGCGTAGATTTTCGTCATTGGAGAGCGAGATGTACAGGATGTCAGAGAGATCCGAAAGATTGCACTGGAAGTTCGCACGGAACTTGTTATAGGTTGCACGGAACTCTTTTTCCGGATTTACACCAGGCTTTGGCATCCGCCACTGTTCCTCCACAAGATTTCCTTTCTTTAATATCTGGAGACACAGCGTTACACAGTCATTATCCACCTGCGCCCGGATCTCTTCTTCAGTCATCCACGATTTGTGTAAAAGTTCATAGACCTTTTTAAAAGATGGGTCGTTGAACGTCATCAGGAGAGGAACAAGCTCTACGGGATCGTTTACGATTCGAATATGGCCCGGCACTGTAAAAACCCTATAATTATATGGTTCCACGAATCAATAAAATTTTGCGGCACAATCATGCAAAAAACGGGTAAAATCACAGTTCGCGGAATTGTCCAGGGAGTCGGTTTTCGCCCGTTCGTCTACGCACAGGCCTGCGATCTGGGAATTGCGGGTTCCGTGAAAAATCTCGGCAGTGAAGTGGAGATTTTTGCCCGCGGAGAACAGTTTGAAACGTTTTTAGCAGCAGTCTCCCGCGGTCCCCCGCTCTCCCGGATCGATTCGGTTACTGTCACCAGTACGCTGCAGGAAATCCCTGAGGGTTTCTTTATCCTCCCGAGCGGGACCGGTTCCCTGACCGGCATGATCCCCCCGGATATCGCGATCTGTGATGACTGTATTGGCGATATCTTTGACAAACGCGGAAGATACCGGGATTACTGGGCAACTTCATGCGTCAACTGCGGGCCCCGGTACAGCATCATCAACGAAATCCCGTATGACCGTGAGCGGACATCGATGGCAGAATTCCCCCCATGCCCGACCTGCGCACAGGAATATGGTGATCCCGGGTGCCGGCGCCACCATGCGCAGACAATCGCCTGCAGCACCTGCGGCCCGGAACTCGTACTATCCGATATACGCGGAAACAAGGTCGAAGGCCTGGATCCAATACGGGAGGCAGCCGGACTGCTTGATGGGGGAAGGATTCTTGCGATACGGGGTGTAGGGGGATTTCACCTGGCGTGCATTGAAGACTCCGCTGATGAACTAAAACACCGGCTCGGAAGAATCGAGCAGCCGTTTGCCATTATGGTGCGCCCCGATCATATTGACCAGCTGGTAACCATCTCCCAACAAGAGAGACAGAACCTGGAAAGTCCCGTCCAACCGATCGTGGTCCTGAGAAAACGCGATCCAACTGCTCATGCTGCGATCAGTAATCTCCATACCATAGGCTGTATGCTGCCATATACAGGGTTTCACCATATTCTCTTCCATCACCTGAAACACCCGCTACTCGTTATGACCAGCGCCAATATGCCCGGCTACCCGATGATCACGGACATTGATCAGGCAATGTCAAAGCTGAACCGGGATGTGGACTTCTTCCTCACGCATAACCGTACGATCGTAAACAGGTGCGATGACTCGGTGATGCGGGACGGATACATCATCCGGCTCTCGCGGGGGATTGCCCCGAAGCGGACGGCAATAGATCTGGGGAAACACTGCATCCTCGGGGTAGGCCCGGAGCTGAACGCAAATGCAACAATCTACAAAAACGGCTTTGCGATCACCTCCCCTCATGTAGGAAACGTGCGCAATCCGGCAACACTTGAATATTTGCAGGAAACCGTGAGGAACCAGCAGCGACTCCTCGGGGCGAAGTTTGATGTTATTGCTCATGACCTTCACCCCCAGTTCCTCTCCACCCGGTTCGCCCGCGAGATCGCGTCAGATCACGGGCTTGAACTTATACCCGTACAGCACCACCGTGCACACATCGCAGCGGCAACTACTGAACCCTGCATCGGAATAGCGATCGATGGTGTGGGTTATGGCGATGACGGTACAGTCTGGGGAGGAGAGATCTTTTCCGGGCAGGTCCCGGATCTCAAACGCGTCGCCCACCTTGAACCTGTTCCCATGGCCGGAGGAGACCTCGCGACACGGTTCCCCGAACGGATGCTCTACGGCATTTTTCCGGATAAAAAAATCCTTTCACTCCTCGGTGCACGTGGCTGGACTGATATTGAGCTGGGCGTGCTCGAAAAACAGGTCACGCGCAACTTCAATGTCACCAGTACCACCAGCACCGGCAGGGTACTCGATGCCGCTGCTGCCCTGCTTGGGATCTGCCGGGAGCGCACGTACGATGGCGAACCTGCAATGAAACTTGAATCCGCGGCAGTGGGCGGGCACCCTGAAGAATGGAATCTCGCATTTACCACACACCAGGGGTGTGAAGTTCTTTCAACCCGTTCACTCATTTATACAGCGTTTGAACGGATGCAGGCTGCATATGACGGGGATAAGCGGGTTATCCACGATATTGCCGCTTCATTCCAGTACAACCTTGCACGCGGTATTGCACACCTCGCCCTTCACGCGGCTGAGCGGGAAGGATTAACAAAGATCGCCCTGAGCGGGGGCGTTGCCTACAACCATGCAATCCGGGAAACAATCCGTAGAGAGATTGCTGAACACAACAGGGAATGCGTCATCAATACGGAATACCCCCTCGGGGACGGGTGTGTCTCGTTTGGGCAGTGCATGTATGCAGGCAAACTGCTGGAACAGGATAAATGACCCTTGGGATCGCATGACAATACCTGCAAAGTCGAGCAATTTATCAAGCTGAAACATAAACAGGAAATCACCAACGATGAACTCGTCTGAACAGATTACCAAACAGGAAAAGAAGATAAAAAACCTTGAAATGGAGCTCAACGACCTCCGACAAGGTCTTACAACAGTTCAGGATTATTATTGCGAGCTCAAACATTTATCCCAAAACCAGGAGGCTGCAGAAAGCATCGAACTGGAGATTGTCAGGCCACAGGTCGATGATGAAAGGGAATTTGATGGAATCTGGCAGTTCCATGAAAAAATGCTCATCGAAGATCCCTCGGCATCTGTTCCCAGTGCTGAAATGTATGATGCCTTCGTGCAGTATTGTAAAAAAACCTCACAACATGTTGTTGAGCTTCCGGCGTTCGAATTCATATTTGCCCGGATGGAAAATCCACATCCCCTGCTAAAGAAGGGTAAATGGAAGGGATACCGGCTCAAAACGGATTGAAAACAGCCAATCCGGTTACCCTGCTTTTTCATGACCCACGTTAAAATTACCCGTAAATCAGAAATCCCGCTCATCGGTTCGCTCTACTTTGGCATCATAGACCGGGGTACCAACCTCCTCCAGGTGCGCCCGAGTTGCGGATGTAACTTAAACTGCCCATTCTGCTCTGTTGATGCCGGGCCTGAATCAACAACGCGTGCCACCAGCTACGAAGTTGAGATGGAGTATCTCTTAGAAGCGGTCAAAGAGATTTCAGAGTTCAAGGGAAAGGGCGTTGAATGCCATATTGATTCACCGGGCGAACCGGTTATGTACCCGCATCTTCCCGAGCTTATCGCCGCACTTAAAAAGATCAATGAAGTGAGTGTCATATCGCTCCAGACTAATGGAACGCTGCTGAATACAGCAAAGATTGCAGCACTCGAATCCGCGGGACTTGACCGGATCAACCTTTCCCTCCACGCTCTCGACCCGGCAATCGCAAAGATGCTTGCCGGTGTCGAATGGTTTGATATCGATAAGCTCATTGAAACAGCAAAAGCGGTCGCACGGAGCAACATTGACCTGCTCATCGCACCGGTTTACGTACCAGGAATCAATGATGCAGAGATTCCTAAGCTGATCCGGTTTGCTCATGAGATTGGCGCCGGCAAACGGTTCCCGCCACTGGGTATCCAGAAGTTTGAGCACTACCGGTACGGCAGGTCACCCAAAGGGGTAAAAGTCCAAAGCTGGTGGCAGTTTTTCAACAGGAGCATACGACCCTGGGAGAAGGAATCCGGCATAAAACTCCAGCTTAACTCAGTCAGGGACTTTGGTATGGTGAGGCGCCCATTCATCCCCCTGGTTTTTTCCAAAGG
>DATKZP010000037.1:0-11217 GCA_035527915.1 Methanoregula sp.
GGTCATGGAGATTGCCCGGGTGGGACCGCTGACAAGGGCAATCCTCCGCTCTTTGAAGGACGAACAATCGACAACAGACGGTTCAAGGGGAATATCCGCAATTTCCTGAAGTCCAAGTGCCTTTGGTACTCGTTTAAGAAACTGCCGGGTCGCATCAACACCGATAGGGAGCTCTTCGATGATCCACGGGGTTCCGCACTTCGTTTGCAATAATTCCGCCGCATCTTTTCCCGCAGGCTCGCAGACTACGATATTAAGTGCAGCCGTTCCGAGATTTTTGATCTCCTCCAGAGTTGCATCTGCTGTCAGCACAGTATTGACCTTGATACCGGCAAGTCCCAGGACACGGACGATCTCCTGTAAATCCGGGCCGCCCCTTAAAAGGCCGATCAGGTTTACGGAACGCGGGTCGGTTTTGTCTTTTTTTTCAACAAACTCTTCTGCCAGTCGTGTTAAGGTCTCGCTGTAGCCCGTCCTGAAATCACCTTCGAACCCCCCGGCATCAATCCCGATGACCGTTGCGGTGGTTGTGGTACCCCGGATTGCGCTCTGGACATCCTCACCGATAATATCCGAAGCGCAGCACGACAGAACCGCGATAAGATCGGGATGGAGCTCCTGGTCAAGATCCTCGATTGCCGTTTTGAGCTTTTGATCGGCACCGAAAATCACATCCTTTTCACCGAGACATGTCGAATATATTTCCGAAGGGTGGTCGCCCCGCATACCCATGATATAATTAATATGGTACACACAACCTTTTGGCCCGTGCACAAGGACTACACATTTTTTAATCGAGTTAAGTGCTTTGATTGCGCCAAAAAGCTTGCATGTACCCCGTGGAATCCTGACTGCCATCTCCGACATAAATGAACTCTTTTTTTTAGTAAATGGTACATGATTATCATGCTCAATAAAAAGAGTATGCATCGTGACTTTTTTTTTAAATAACACACAGTCAATTGTTCAATTAATCAAAATTATCAAATCCCTTTAACAGCACCCAAGACTCTACTTACAGCCGCTTGGAACTACCGGATGCACCAATCAGCCCGATACCCTGGATACTGATCATCGCGGCGACACCGGACTCAATGATATTTTAAAAACAGGAGTGCAGCAGCCGCCAATTTTCCATTTTCTCTTTTTTAGAGTTGTATTCCTTCTATGGTTGTGACGTATTAGCTTACACTTCCACAAGTCTTAACTAAATCGGGTGACCAGATTCTGGTTAGAAGGAGGGAGTGCAATAAATGCGTTGGGGTTATGTTATTTTAGCCTTGGGAATTTCGGTGTGTTTGGCAGGGGCCTTCATTATGGTTGCCGGAGAATCGGTTTTGGGAGAAAGTCACACGGGGATTGCTTCGGTGGTCGGCATAGTAGGAATCGGCTTAATTGTCACCTCTGGTTCAATTATCGCGGGCGAGCGTGCAAGGGCGCTGAAACCAAAGAATTAACGCACGCGAACTGCCAATGCGATACATAACCCAACAATAAACAGGATTTTGTTTATGTGTGTAGCTCCTCAAATTCATTAAACGTCTTTTTTAATTTAAAGGCAACTGATTCCGCCTGATCAGTGAACAGTTTTACACCGGCTGGGATTTTCTCGTTCAACTATGTTTTTTTAAAAAAAAATTGCAACAGGATTTGGAATTGAAAAGAGGTACGCACTGATCGAGACTTTGCCTATGAACCTTGTATCGCATGACAGAGCGGTACATCCCTCCGAACCAGGGAAAGCCATGAACCCCCATAACATGCCATAATTATAATCAAAAAAAAAGTTCCTGATTAATCCTCAAGAATCTGTTTTAAGTTGACCAGACTTTTCTGTAGCTCTTTACGCATTGATCGTACAATCATTGGCGACAATAGCTTTAAAAATCCGTTCACTGTTACGTTGTATGCAATGGTAAATCTCAAACCCTCCTTTGTGGGATTGTAGGTGTTGTGTTGTTCAATGATTAAGGATCCAGAGTTAATATTCTTTGCAAACTTCCCATTTGGCTCGTATTCGGTGGCCCTGGCAGTCCATGGCATTGTACGACCCATCAGGTGGCTGGTACCTTTGAACGTGGTACCAATACCCACCGGTCCCTGAGACGTCTGCTCCGCTTCCGGCAGGATTGACTGCCACTGGTTCCAGTTCCCTGCATCGGTCGTGAAAGCAAATGCTTTCTCAACCGGACAGTTAATCTCTACGCTCTCCTCAATTCTTGACATCTTAATACCTCCTTTATCCGATACATGCGCTCATTGCTGCTCTGCCGAAATCTGAAAAGAAGAAGAGATCCTGACCAGCATAGCGAATCCCTCCAACTACTATGGGCAGATGTGGGAGTATGTTTTCCTGATCGGTATAAACGTTTCGTTCGCTGGGACTACTGGCAGGGTTTTTGAGTATTCAAACCTCATACTCCCGTTCTGCTGGCAATAGTTAAGGGTTCCGGGAATGTTTGTGAACGTGGCAAAACAAGAAAAAAACAAGAGATTTGGCAGGTTTCATAAAATCTGTATGCGCGATTCATACAAATTTCTTCATTCATGGAGTCTTTCTTAAAAAAAATAATCTGGAGGATTTGTATAAAAAAAGAACTCTTTTTGGCTCTGGAGAAAACCAGATTTTGTTCATTTTTTCGTTAACTTAAAAAATACGAAGGTGATCCCCTCTCTCCCCCAGAGGGGGAGGCAACCCAAGGGGTGTATCCCCTTGACCCCCGTTGGCAATCTGGTTAACCTTCTGAGAGGTAATCACAATGTGAGGGGATATCTAATCGGTGGGGGCGGGTGTGTAACTAAAAGCCCCCAGGAGTGTTATGATGTAATTTTTCTCAAGCATTTCTGCGGAGCCTTCTTTTTAGTATTTCACGAATGTGCAATCAAGAACAATTCGCGTCAGCGGTACGTATGGTCCCGATGGTGCAGTCTATGCAATACGGAAACGATATTAGTTTTTTTACAAGCGATGAATTTTTTTTACCGGCAATGGATCAATCCCATCCGGTTTTTATTTCACACCTGCTTTTTGCAGTTCCCGTTCCCGCAGTTCATTCCTGCGGATCTTACCGGAGATGGTCTTTGGGAGCGCTTCGGTAAACTCTATGGAGCGGGGATACTTATACGGGGCGGTCAGCCGTTTTACCTGTTCCTGCAGGTCTTTTGCAAGAGCATCGGACGGTTCCCGGCCGGGTTTTAACACCACGAACGCTTTGACTATCAGTCCCCGTATTGGATCGGGAGAGCCAACGACTGCCGCTTCAGCAACTGCCGGGTGCTCCATTAAAGCGCTTTCAACCTCAAACGGCCCGATGCGGTACCCGGACGCCTTGATTACGTCATCATCCCTGCCAATGTACCAGAAATTTCCTTCCTCGTCCATGGCAGCCCGGTCATCAGTATAGTACCAGCCTTTCACAAACGATTTTTCATTCGCTGCCGTGTTCGCGAGATATTCCGCAAACAACCCGACAGGGCGGGGATCTGTTGAGATTGCAATCCTGCCTTCGCGATTGATCCCCACTGGAATACCTTCCTTGTCATGAAGCTCGATATGCCAGCCTGGTGCCGGTTTTCCCATTGAACCCGGGGGGCACGTCATGCCGGGCAGTGCCCCGATACAGAGGACGGTTTCGGTCTGACCGTAGCCTTCATGGATGACAAGTCCTGTTTTTTCTTTCCATATCCGGATCACTTCAGGGTTCAGCGGTTCGCCGGCACTCACGCAATACCGGAGTGCCTTTAAGGTAAACCGTTTCAGGTCGAGAAGAACCAGCATCCGGTATATGGTGGGCGGGCAGCAAAACGTGGTGATCCGGTATTTCTCAAGCAATGGCGGAATCTCTGCAGGATCAAATTTTCCCCTTATATCATAGACAAAGACCGTCGCGCCCTCAATCCACTGGCCAAACAGGTTCCCCCAGGCACTCTTTGCCCAGCCGGTATCGGAAATGGTGAAGTGAAGGTCTGAGGGTTTTAAGTCCTGCCATAACCGGGCAGTGATGATATGACCGAGCGGGTAGCTGTGATTATGCAGTACCATTTTCGGATAGCCGGTAGTCCCTGAGGTAAAGAAGATCACGAGAGGATCCGTTGCTTTCGTCTTTTCAGGAAATGCATTATCAACTGCAGAGGACATTTGTGCCAGAGAAGTACGTTCTGCCGGATAGCTGATCCAGCCCGGTAGCTCACCGTCAGCCACCATGCAGGTCACATCTGACCGGGATTCCTTCGTTGCGAGGATTACCTTTTGCGCATTCTCAAGGTCGGTGATAACGAGAGTAAATTTTGCGGTCGTGAGGCGGTAGACAATGTCCTTTGCTGTCAGCATCGTGGGTGCAGGGGAATAGACCGCGCCGAGTTTGATGAGTGCTACAATGAAAAACCACCATTCCGGAATTCTGGGGAGCATAATCAATACGCGGTCACCCTTGCAAATCCCCTGTTTTTGCAGGATCTTTAAAGCCCGGTCCGATTCGTACATCAGGTCTCCAAAGGTGAATTTTTTCTCCTCACCTTTCTGATTAACCCAGAGAAGAGCAGACCGTGCAGGGTCTTTCTTTGCCCATTGATCGATCACATCAAAACCGAAATTAAAATATTCCGGCACCCGGATAGAAAAATCCGCGTACATGGATTGATATCCATTCTTTTTTTCCTCAGGTTCAAAGGGCATGATATATCAGAATTGGTTTTTGAGCTATACACTCATATTAAGCTATACTGAACCCCTCTTTTGGCAAAACCACCCGCAGTAACCTGGATTCCGATGCATGATTTTTTTTATGAAAGAACCTCAACATTCCCGGTAATCAGCGTCCGGATTCCCGTGTTTTCATCATTTTATCCGAATGTATATCCTCGGTCGTGATGATCTCAGCCTCATTGATGTGACTGCGGTATGCAGCAGTATTTTGGTAATGGCGTGATACGCATCACGCGGGAATACTATTCATGCGGTTCTGGCATTCCACGGTGATGTAAGCAATGCTCCCGATTCCGTTTTGCAGTTTATTGGTTCTTGGAGGCGGGCTAAAGCATTCCTGACAAAAGAACTATTTTTAGCCACCATTTCTTTTGCAGGAAATGTTATCAGCCCCGGATACCCATCTCCCCCATCAGGGAATACATACAGTGAGCGAATTTATCGAAGCGGCCCGTGTCACCGAACTCAAAGAAGGGACCATGAAAAAAGTCATGGTCCGGGATCACCCGATTCTTCTGGCGATGGTAAAGGGAAATTATTACGCGGTTGACACACTCTGCCCTCACCTTGAGGGAGATCTTTCAAAAGGAACCCTCCGGGAGACAACGCTCACCTGCCCGATGCACAACTCCCAGTTTGACGTGCGGGACGGGCATGTTATCCGGTGGACTGACCAGACCGGCATCAGGCTCACGCTCGCTTCCCAAACACATCCGCCCCGGTCCCTGAAACATTACCCGGTCCGGGTGGACGGCGAAAAAATCCTTATTTCCCTTGATAAATTTTAAAACCCTGCCTCGCCCGAACCCTTCGATTATGGGCGTATGGGCAAAACGACAGTAATTGGATCGTGTAGTATCCTACACCGGATCGCGGAGCAGGGGGCAGGTCATACAATGCCCGCCACCACGCCCGCGGCTCAGCTCTGACCCTTCAAATTCCAGCACCTCAATACCAGCCTTGCGGAAATTCCGGTTGGTAAACGTGTTACGGTTCATTGCAATCACGACACCAGGCCTGAGAGCAACAATATTATTCCCGTCATCCCACTGCTCGCGGGCAGCTTCATACGAATCGCCCCCGGTTGGAATGACTTCCAGATGGTCGATGTCCAGCGCGTCAGCAACTGCACTGAGAAAATTCTCTTCTTTTGTTACATTGAACATCGCCCGTTCGTCTCCGGGCCTGATGCTGAATGCCTGCATGTCGTTCACTACATCCGGAAATACGGTAACCGTATCCACATCAAGCATTGTAAAGACCGTGTCAAGATGCATATGTGCCCGGTCCCGGCTCATCCGGGCGACAATGATCCGGTCTGCGGCGTGCCCGTTAAAAAGTGAATGGGCCAGCTGCTCGATCATCTGGCTCTGCGTCCGCTCGCTCATACCTATAAGGACCGTCCTGTTTCCGATTGGCATTACATCGCCACCTTCAAGGGAGGAACGGGCATTATCCAGGATACTGAACTGTTTTTCATTCTCCGGCTGCGGGTACCAGAACCTGAAATCTGCATCCCGGAACATCGGGTGATGGTGGTATACTGTTGCTGTATTGAAAGCCTCCATTCGCCGGGCAGGCCAGTGCATCGGGTTGATGGAGACCCCGTTATAGATCCAGCTTGATGAATCGCGCGTAAAGAGCGTGTTGGGGAGTGGTGGGAGAATAAAGGCATCCGGCCCGGCAACAGCAGCGGTGAGCGAGAACCGGGCGAGACCTTCCATGTACACGCATTCGAGTTCGCTGACCGTGAGCCCCCCGATGAGATGTCTGGCGAGATCAGCAGCTTCCATGTCCATTAAGCAGATACGCACTGCGTCCAGCGCAGAGATCCCCACGGACATTTCTGCTGACACTCCCTCTATAACCTTCCGACGTATCTCATCTCCTGAGGATAGTGTCCCGGCTAAAAGTTCCTGCAAAAAATGGACTTTCACCCCCTCATTGCGAATGAGGCGTACAAACGCGTTATGTTCTTTAAGTGCCCGGTCAACCCACAGGACATCATCAAAAAGGAAGTCATTGTGGTTGGCCGGTGTAAGCCGCCGGAGACTCAGGTCAGGCTGGTGCACCATAACCTTACGGAGCTTCCCCACTTCCGAATATACGCCAAATTCTGTCATTTTCCTTCCCGTCCCCTTACCCGGTACATACTTTTGTTCCTGCATCACCGGCAACGATTGCCTGAATGTCGGCAAGTGCCCCGATAGCGGCAGGCTTACCTGTTTCCTCCACGAATGTGCAGGCAGCCTCCACTTTCGGACCCATGGAGCCTGCCGGAAAGACAGAGCGTTTCAGTTCCTGTGGAGTTGTTTCCCTGATGAGACGGGCAGATGGCGTCCCCCAGTCAAGATACACGCCGTTCACATCTGTTGCCATGATGAAGAGATCAGCTTTTAACTCCTGTGCGAGAAGGCCGCTTGCAAAGTCCTTGTCTATGACCGCTTCTACCCCAATCAGGTGCCGCCCGTTCTCCGGCTGGTACATGACCGGAATACCTCCTCCCCCGGTACAGATGACAATTGCTCCCTGTTCAAGCAGCCAGCGGATTGGTCGGATCTCGAAGATCCGTTTCGGCCGGGGTGAGGGCACAACCCGCCGCCATGTATTCCCGTCCTGCCGGAAATGCCAGCCTTTGTCAGCAATCATACGCTCTGCATCGATTTTTGCATACTGTGGACCGACAAACTTGGTGGGATTGGTAAAGGCTGGATCGGCCGGGTCAACCTCGATCATGGTAAGAATAGTGGCAAACGGGACGTCCTGAGGGAGCAGATTTCGGAGTTCCTGTTCAATCATATACCCGATCATGCCCTCTGTCTGGGCATCAAGAACATCAAGGGGGTAGGGTTCAACCCGGGTATAACATGCTGCCTGCAGAGCAAGCAGGCCGACCTGCGGTCCGTTTCCGTGCGAAAGGACAAGTTCATGTTTATGTACAAGCGGTGAGAGTGCCTGTGCTGCGACCCTGATATTTATACGCTGTATATCAGCCGTCATCGGCTCACCCCGCTTTAAAAGGGCATTTCCCCCAAGAGCGATCACGATTCTCATGTACTCTCCTGATTCTGCTGTACCTGCGGACCGGGCATTCCGTAAATCCTCATGCGCGGAACTCTTTTCTCCTGCCGTCCTGCCATTGTCCGGGTTTCCATAACGCATCATTCCCTTTTATAAATTATCTATAGGAACTGTTTTTTTTTAAAAAGATGTGGTGAAGGGTTTGGTGGGGAAATGAACAGACCGTTGACCGGTATTGGTGCGTTTTTTAGCGCAGGGAAACTATATCGTACCTCGCGAGCTTACGGGCTGTCAGGAATACAAGGGGATGGCCGGTCGCCAGATTCTGCCAGTACGGCCGGGATGGGGAGAGGGCGATAAATACCGGAAATAACCTGCACAGGCCCTATCCGGTCTTCCCGCCTTTGGACTCCTCTGCGAGCTCGCCTTCTATTCGTTTTGCCCGTTTTGCAAGCACCTCTAACAGTTTCTCCTCTTCTACCGCATGCCGCTCGTCCGGCGTAGGACCCTCCGGTATCCACGCGGGTTTTGGTTTGTCCCTGAAATAATTTCGGATCGCCCGGCGCAGGGCACCGACTGCCAGGATGCCGCAGTGGGCTTTCACCGTAGGAAGCGTCCCGAGTTCATCCGAAATATTCTTCCAGCTGATCTGCCAGGCCTCCTCAAGCGTTTTGCCCCTGGCCATGACCGTCATAATGCTGGACGCCGCGATATTTGCGGCACAGCCATAACTCTCGAACATCGCATCGGTGATCGTCCGGGTTACCCCGTCGATTCGTAAGTAGACGGCGATCATATCACCACAGGCCAGGCTTCCGGCAACGGCGTCGGCATCCGGGTTCTCCATCCTGCCAAGGTTCTTCGGGTTCTTGAAGAGCTCCAGCACCTTCGGGTTGTAAGCAAGGGGAATTCGACTTGACATTGTTTAACCTCCTTTTTTAAACGGACTCATGGATCGGATTCGTTTCGCCGCTTCCCCAAAGCACGGGATAACGTAATCGATATCCTCCTGCGTGTGGAACGGCGTGGTCTTCATCAGGATGCTCCCGTGGGCTTCTTCGTACTTCCGGTGGATTGCGAGGAGAACATGGCTTGGTTCCAGCACCCGGCTTGTACAGGCGCTGCCGCTCGACACGTATACGCCTTTTAAGCTCATCTCAACGGTCATTGCCTCCCCCTCGCAGTTCAGGAAGCTGATATTTGCATTGTCCGGTGAACGTTTCGGCCCGGCCGGGCCGTTGAGCAGGGTCTGATCGATCGTACCCGTAATGCCTGTGATGAGCCGGTCCCGCAACCGGGTCATGCGGCCGGTATACTCATCACCGTGTTCACGCATGAGCGATACAGCGGTTGCAAATCCCGCGATCGCCGGGATGTTCTCGATCCCTGCCCAGAGTTTCTGGGTGCTGAGCTGCCCGTGGATGACGGGCCTGAGCTCGATTCCTTCCCGGATATACAGGGCCCCGGCACCTTTGGGCCCGTACACCTTATGGCTGGAGAATGACGCAAGGTCAGCACCCATTGCTTCCAGGTCGAGCGGGATTTTCGTAAACGCATCGCAGGCATCGAGGTGTACTTTTATCTCCGCATCCTTATCCTTCACGAGATCCCTGATGGCCCGGATATCCTGGATAACCCCGATCTCGTGGTTCACGGGAGCGATACTGACAAGGAGCGTTTCGTTGTCCAGTTGGCCGGCAAGTGCGTCAAGGCTGATGAAACCGTCGCGGTCTACCGGAATTTTTACGACACGGAACCCTGCCTGGGCCAGCTGTTCGGCCGGGAATACCACGCTTAAGTGTTCGATTGCAGAGATAATGATCTTCTTTTTTGTCTTTGCTGCCAGTGCAAGGCCGGTAATGGCGAGGTTATTTGCTTCCGTGCCGCTGTGGGTATAGGCAATCTCGTCCGGTTTGCAGTGCATTGATTCGGCAAGGCTGAGGGTGGATGTGTAGAGTTTCTCATAGGCCTCCCAGCCTTTCCGGTGGGTAATTGACGGGTGCGCCATCCCGCCGTCCCGGTATGCGGCCTGCATTGCTTCAAGAGCCTGCGGGAAGATCATACCGGAGTTCTCGGAATCAAGGTAGACCTCTCGTTCCGGTACGCCGTGCGATTCCAGGAGCGCCGTAACGTCCCGTGATATATCGCTGAATATCATCCGGATACCCCGACAAAAATTTCGTAGACCTCACCGCTCTTTTCCATTGCGAGAACGGTATGCCCGGTACTCAATGCCCACTCCTTCACATCGGACGGGGCGGCAGGATCGGTAGCAAGCAGTTTCACTACCTGGCCGGGCTGTGCTTTGGATACCGTATCGGCAAGAGCAATGAGCGGTCCCGGGCACGATTTGAATTTTGCATCGACAGTGATATCAGCGTTCACACCGGCAACCCCCTCAGGAGATAAAGAGCGAAACGTCAGAACCTTTCGCTTTTGAGAGAAATGTTGCCGCTCCGGCGATACTGTCGACGAAACTCTCGAGATCCTCTTGCTTTAAACCGAACATGCCGAGCGAAGTTGAACAGGCATAAATCCTGATCCGCCCGGTTGCCAGCCCCTGTTCAAGCACCGTTTTCCAGTCGGGGATCGACCCGGAGGCAAGGGCTTGTGTGAGTTTTTCTTCATAGGCCTTGTAGTCAAGGCTCACTCCTGAGGGTGCATACCCTTTTTTTAAGGCAAGCAGTCCCCAGAAGGTAAAGAACAGCTCCGCATCCCACCCGGAGATTGCCGCGGTGGTCGCAAGCGTGATGGCGGGGAACAGTTTATCTATCTTTTCCGATGCTACGATAAGGGAAATTTTTGACATAGGGTATACACCTCCGCCCAGTGCGGGTATAATGGGGACTGACGATATGACATGATAAAGTTATTGCTTTTTAAAAGAAGGCCCCGCGGGGAACCGTCCCAGGACGGGGAGGTAATCTTTCTTACCCTCGTACGCAAGTCGTCAGGGGGACCCCTCAGGAAAAAATGGGGAGGAAAGTCCCTGGGACTTTCATTTCCGTTGCTGAAAATCTGAAAGAATTTTCATGCCATTATTGGCCGGGGGCAAAGCGATACTATCCCCTATCTCCCCGCCCCTCGCCCAATTTCACGTTGCTACCTGACGAGGGAATCGTCAGTTCATGCCCGTGCGATAAACCCTGCGATCCACCCCCTGAAAGATGATGTCAGGATAATTTTTTCTGGAGAACACCGGTCATATGTTCCAAAAAAAACCCTGATAAATCCGTTGTTCGAAAACAGTGCGTTATTATTCTCCATTTTTTTCAACCGGAACAATTCTATGGCGATCCGGAATCGCCTGGTTTGCTAAATGGGAGCAGAAACGGGTATAGTATCTTCCGCTCTTCTCATTCCCGTTTAAAAACAATCCCTCATCGCTTCTTCGCAAGCATCGTGAGCGCCTCACGGACAAACGCGGGGATGTCTTCCGGCTTCCTGCTCGACACGAGGTTTTTATCGACGACAACCTCCTCATCCACGTA
>DATKZP010000038.1:0-9411 GCA_035527915.1 Methanoregula sp.
ACCTTGAATTTGTCAATATTGGCCGTTTCCCCTCCTTCTTTTTTACCATCTCTCCTCCCGTTAAAGGAACGAATGATTTAATACGGTCAGAATGAAAAATAAGGTCTGATTAAGATGAATTCGTCAAAGAAAACAAAAATGAGCAATTCCGGGGCACTCTATACTCCGCCGCGTGTAGTACGGATCAGCGAACTGAAGCAGGGAGGGGGCATACTCACTATTTGTGAAACAGGTTCGGGAGCCGGAGGGTGTGGACTTGGGCAGCAGGCGAATGTTGTCTGTTCTATGGGAAATGAAGGTCCAACTAAAACTTTTTAGTTGTCTGTTTTTTAATCTGTTGTTGTATCCATTGCGTAATTTTAAAGGAATTTCCCGATAACTTTTTGCTGCATAGGAAAATTACAAAAAAAATACGATCTTTTTTTTACAAAACCCGTGTCCTGCCGGCTTTTTAGAGCAATCGTCCCGTGCCTGAAAACAACCCATATCTCAGATCGTTTCTGCACAAAAAAACCGGTCACTATCACTTTTCACCGGTAATGGACAATACTGCACCAGCGCCGCAGGTGGGCAAGAGCAGGATCCCACCGTGTTTTGGAACGCCGGTACGAGGCCATAAGGTGGGGGGGAGGCAGGATAAAGCGCCCGCAGCATTTGAGTTTCTCTTCGTATCCCGGCAGCCCATAGAGAAGTAAAAAGAGGTGTGCACGGGGAGAGACGGACTGAACTTTTGCATACTTCCACAACCGTTCTTCCCGTGCCGACGGGGCAGGCCATGTCGCAAAATCGGAAATACCAGCGGGAAGCGTATCTCCCGACCAGAGTAAGGCCTCCTTTATGGCAATCTCAGCAGGAATCCGGATATGATGTGCAACAGAAGAGGTTTTGAAAACATCCCAGTCGCCGGGAACAGAGAAATTCTGCGTCAGCCGTGCAACATCCATGATCCAGTCCAGCCGCCGGTGGATATGATGGATGACATTATGGAATATCAGGAACTGGAGGTGGTCTGCCGGATGCAGGGTATCAAATGCCAGGTCTTTTGACTGCACGTGAATTTTTCTTGCAAAGAACGTATCCATCACGTTTTTTGGGAAATACCCAAAACCAAAGTCCAGCATCCAGTGGATCTCGACCAGAGCACCTTTTTTCTTCGGGAGGAATTCCTGGTGGTGGAACGCATAACGGGAGATGTCATAGGTGCGGACATGACTGAAATACCCGAGTCTTTCCATGATCTTTTCACACGATAAAAAATCTTCCGGCCTGATGAGGAGATCGATATCGCTGGACTGGCGCAGTGCCGGGTCAGGGTATACCGTTCTTCCGAGTGCGGGGCCTTTGATCAGGAGAACGGGAATTCCGGCCTCCTGAAAAGCCGTAAGAACCTTGTCAATCTGCTGTGCCATAAGCAGATTACGGGCAGCACCAGAAAGGAGGGAATGTTCAAAAAAGGACAGGATTTTTTCCGGAGGCCGGCACTCTTCTGGCCAAGACAAAACATGAGATGCCATGAGAGGAATTATCCGATGCGAGTGAAGAGAGCTGATACACTGATCCCATGTTTCAGGACTGCATACCGGAGGGGAGCAGGGAATATTTCTTACCGCCCCAATCACATACCGCAGGAGATCATCCGGAACTGATAGGAGTGCATTGGGTGGATTGCCCGCAAGAGGATGCACTGCATGCCACTGGCGGAGCGTAGGAAGCAATGAGGGGTGATCCGCAGATTGCACAGGGAGTTCAGATACCGATCTCATAGGACGTGGGATTTTTTTTAGTGATACATCTACTACATGCGTGTGTATGAAAGTAAACGTTATTATTCTCCGATCGAAACGTTCCCATTGACCCGTGAGGATATCCTGATGTTACAGGAGAACTTCCGGGAAAAATGATGAGCTGGTTTAAAATTCCCTAAAACTTCAAGGGATGGGAGTCCGGGCTTTTAGTTCGATTTGCAGATAATACATTTGTGTTGAATGTTAAAAATAATTTCAGCCATCCGGAATGTTGGGAAGAACCGGTATATTTACACGGCAGGGTGAGGGAAAACCTGCACTTTTCAGGATATCTCCAGATTTTTCCCTGCAGGCAGGTGACGGAATGAAACCCGGAGCACAAAGCCTACGACAAGGACCGATGCCGATACCATGACAATCTTCACCCACTGTTCCAGAGACAGGGGCACCGTTCCAAAGACTGCGCCGCCATACTGGATGATAAAAATCTGGGCAAGCACAACCACCCCCATAACAACAAAAAATGTCGGGTTGCCTTTAAAAAATGGCGGCATCCTCCCGTCAAGGGCCCGGCAGTTGATGCCATTCCAGACAGCAGTGATGATAAAAGCTGCAAAGAACACGGTGTTGATCTCAGCAGCGGTGGTGCCGCCTAAGAAGCCGGTGGCGATCTGGAGAATGCCCCCAAGAATAATAAACACGCCGGTTACAATGATCGATACCCGCATAAACGGGGTAATGATCGGTGCATCATGCGGGACCGGCTTGCGGTTCATCAGCCCGGCATGCGGGGCTTCCGAGCAGAGGGCAAACGCAGCAAGCGTATCCATGATGATATTGATCCAGAGGATCTGGATGATGGTAAATGGCTCCGGGAACCCTAAAAGCGGCGCGATGAAGATAAGAATGCAGGCGCAGAAATTGATCGTGAGCTGGAAGAGGATGAACCGTTGGATGTTCTCGTAGAGCGACCGTCCCCACCAGACCGCGCTGGTTATTGACGCAAACGAATCATCAAGCAGGATGATGTCGCTTGCTTCCCGGGCAACCTCGGTTCCGGCGATGCCCATCGCAAGCCCCACATCGGCATGTTTGAGTGCAGGGGCATCATTGGTCCCGTCTCCGGTAACTGCAACAACCGCTCCTGTCTTCTGGAGTGCCTCGACAAGCAGGAGTTTATCCATGGGTTCTGCCCGGGCCATCACATCAAGGTCCCGTGCGGCAACGACCTGTCCATCCCTCGAAAGCGAGCGGAACCCGGTTCCGGTCAGGACGCTGCCGCCCTGTAAAATCCCGGCATCACTCGCAATGGCCCGTGCTGTTTCCGGGTTGTCTCCGGTTACCATCCGGACCCGGATCCCGGCGTGCTGGCAGCTTGCCACGGATTGTGCAATATCCTCTCTCAAAGGATCGCGGATGCCGACATACCCGTCCCATTCAAGAGCACTCTCGCTCTCGTCACCGTTGGTGATCTCCCGGTGGGCAAATGCAAGTGTCCGCATTGCCCGTGAAGCGAGCGTGCTGACCCCGCTGAGATCAGGGTTCCTGACGCAGAGCGAGGCAAGGATTTCCGGTGCACCTTTCACTAAAAGCCACGACCTGCCCTCCAGGTGAATGACCGTGGACATACGCTTGCGGTTGCCATCGAAGAGGTACTGTTTGGTGACGTGGGTCTCAGCCCGGATCTGCAGGTAATCATAGGACTGCTCTTTGAGCCAGCGGAGGAGAGCGCCCTCTGTCGAGTTGCCGATTACGATAATCTTTCTTTCCCGTTCTTCGAGGTATGCCGTACTGTTCACGGCAGCATTGAGGGTTACCCATTCGGCCGGAGTTGAGGGCATGCTGATCGTGTGCACGGGTTTTCCGACCGATGATTCAACAACTTCCATCTGGTTTTTGGTCAGGGTGCCCGTCTTATCAGTGCAGATGGTCGTGGCGGATCCAATAGTCTCGCACGCGATAAGCCGGCGGACAAGGCAGTTGGCGTTGGTCATCTTTTGCATGGCAAGCGAGAGCGAGAGGGCGACGCTCATCGGCAGCCCTTCGGGAACTGCGGCAACAACGATCACCACTGCGAGCATGAAGTAATGGAGGATGTTGTTGGCCGATTCAATGTTGAACCCTGTCACTTCTCCAAAAAGGATGCCCCGTATAAACAGGGCACCGCAGATCAGGATTGCCATTGCATACCCGAATCTGCTGATAATCCGGGCGAGGTCTTCTAATTTATGTTCGAGTGGTGTCTGCGTGGCATGGTCGATGCCCAGCGAAGCGGCGATCACGCCCATCTTGGCAGAGTCGCCGACTGCTGCGGCAAGCATTTTTCCTTTCCCGGCAGTGATGAATGCGCCTTTCAGGACCTCTGCACGCACGTCTTTTGCGACCGGCTCGGACTCTCCGGTGAATGCGGATTCATCAACAAGAATATCATCAGCCGAGCATAACCAGCCGTCGGCAGGTATCGCGTCCCCGGCTTCAAGTAATATAAGGTCACCGACAACGATATCCCGGGATGCAACCGATACAGGGTGATTATCCCGGACCAGCTTGACTGCCACGTCGTCCCGGTGGGCATTCAGGACATCGAACTCCCTGCTGCTCCGGTACTCGTTGAAAAATGAGATGCCGGTTGAGAGCAGGATCGCGATGATTATCCCGATGGTATCCAAAAACCCGCTTCCCCTGATGAAAGAAACGATGGCTGAGATGGTAACGGCAAGGAACAGGATTTTGATGATGGGATCATCGAATTTTTTTACGTATTGTCTCCAGAGGGGCTCCCTGACCGGGGGGGTCATGGCGTTTGGTCCGAATTTATTGCGGAATTCAGTGACCCTGGATGTGCTTAGCCCTGATTCACCAGCCAGGTCTCGTAGTTCATCAAATGTCAGCATTATTTTTTCTCAATCCCGCGATACTCCGCTACTGCATAAATTGCAGATGTACTTTGCATCTTCCTGAAATATACTCTCGCATCCGGGAAACAGCCATGAGATTTGATACGTATAAACCGGAGTTTTCACGCTGCCTCTGGTATCACTTTTTCATTTTAAAAAAATCGGCCCTGCAGAAATGCTCATAAAATAAATCATAACCCTTTTTTGGGGCTTTCAGGCTCACCTCAATCCGGCTGTTTGAGCATCCCCCGATATTGCGATAGATCTCGTAGGATGATGAAATCCTCAGAAAAAGTGGGGGTCAAGGGGATGCTCCCCTTGGGATGCCTCCCCCTCTGGGGGAGAGTGGGGGTCACCTTCGTATTTTTTAATCAACAAAAAGATGAACAAAATCAGGTTTTCTCACCGGTCAAAAGATCTATTAAAAAATAAGAGATGAGTATTTTTCCCTAAATTCAGAAATTCTCTCACTGCCTGAGTATCCTGCATAAAAACAGCAAAAGCCTTTTTCGCGGCAGGAAGATAGATCATTCCTTGTTTTCCGGCTCCTTTTGTTCATCGACCGGGCACGGCCGGGTTGACCGGAACATCCCGACGATAATGGATCCTACGGCAAGAAGCGAGATCGCGATGATGGCATAGATGATGAGACTGAAGTTATCCTTGACGATGGAGAGGCTTCCAAAGAAATATCCTGCCAGTAAAAACCCTGAAATCCACAGAACCGCACCGATCAGGTTATACGTGATGAACCAGCGGTAACTCATCTTCCCGATACCGGCAAGGAACGGTGCAAACGTGCGGATGAAAGGAACGAAGCGGGCAATTACGATGGTCAGTCCGCCATACCGGGCAAAATATTCCTCGGTTTTTTCCAGCTGCCCTTTTTTCACCAGACAATATTTCATTTCAAGTACTTTCATTCCCACTTTATGCCCTATCCAGTAATTGGCCGAGTCACCGAGCACTGCTGCAGCGATCAGGGTCACGATCAGGATCTCCACGTTCAGGTAACCAGCGCCTGACAGTGCTCCTGCAACAAAAAGGAGCGAGTCGCCGGGAAGATAGGGAAACACCACAAGACCCGTTTCGCAGAAGATGATGGCAAACAGGATCAGGTACGTCCAGAACCCGTATGCTTCGATTATTCCCGGGAGGTATTTATCAAAGTGAATCACGAGATCGAAGAGGGTAAACAGCAGATCCATTTCCTGCTATTTTGGACGTCATAGGCGATAAATGAATTCCTTTATAAAAAACATAGATGATTTCCTCCGGGGGACAAGCATTCGGCAGTATGAAAACGGCTCGAAGCCATTTTTCATAGTAAAAAAGATCAGGAAAGAAAAGGGGGTACTTCGCCCTGTAACCCAATCATTATGCAGCTTTGCTTTTATTCCAGTACTTGAAGCACTCAAACCAGATAATGCTTATAACCCCCGCTCCCGCACAGATCACGAGGTCCAGGAGCGGCACGCTACCAAACCTGAACAGATCCCGGAGCGCCGGAATGTACAGGACAAGGAACAGGCAGACCAGAGTGCCGGAAAAGACCCAGATGAGTGCATTATTTTGCGTGCGCAAGCTGGTGATAATGGTTTCTGACCATGACCGGTTCGTGAGGATCAGACTGAGATTGGCAATAACGATCGTCGTGAAAGCCAGTGTCCTGACTTCAGTTTCACCAAATCCCCGTGCAAGTGCACCGGCATAGACTACCAGGACAACACCCAGTACCACCACGCCCTGGAGAAGGCTGAGTGCGAGATTGCGACGGGTGAAAAGCCCTTCATCTTTCTGCCGGGGACGGCGTTGCATGACGTTATGTTCTTCCTTTTCTGACTCAAAGACGATCGAGCATGCGGGATCGATGATCAGTTCGAGAAAAACAATATGCACCGGCAGCAGGATCAGGGGCAGGTTGAACAGGACGGGGATCAGCGACATGCCCGCGATAGGGACATGGATGGAGAAGATATATGCCATTGCTTTTTTTAAGTTATCAAAAATTCTCCTTCCCAGCCGCACTGCAGAAACAATGGACGTGAAATTGTCATCCAGCAAAACAAGCGATGAAGACTCCCGGGCAACATCTGTCCCCCGCTCGCCCATGGCAATGCCGATATCTGCGGACTTCAGTGCCGGTGCATCATTCACCCCGTCGCCGGTCATGGCGACAACTTCTCCGTTTTCTTTTAACGCATTGACAATCCTGAGTTTCTGTTCCGGGACAACCCGGGCAAAAATGGTAACCGATCCGATGCTGTGGCTGAGGTCTTCTGCGCTCATTGTCTCAAGCTCAGCGCCCGTGATGCACTGGTCGGCATTGGCAAGACCGATCTGGCTTGCAATATTCCGGGCAGTAAGGGGATAATCCCCGGTAATCATAATGATACGGATCCCCGCAGAATAACATTCACTGACTGCTTCAGCCACCCCGGGACGGACCGGGTCGGCAAAACCGACAAGTCCTAAAAATTCAAACGAAAAATCGTGTTGCTCCTGGGGAAGGTCAGTAGTCTTGAATGAAGCTTTTGCCACACCCAGCACGCGAAGCCCTTCTGCTGCCATCACATTGATGTGAACCAGGAGATCCTTCTGCATCTGCGGATCAAAGTGACACAGGTCGGCTATTGCCTCAGGCGCGCCTTTTGCTGCAATAACGTAATCACTGCCACTGGGGGATCGCCATACATTTGACATGGCAAGGAGATCAGGAAGGAGCGGGTATTCCTGCACGAGCTCCCAGTTTTTATGAATATGCTCGGTTCTCCCAAAATCCCCGTTGCCCAGCTCGAACAGGGCTTTTTCCATGGGATCGAACGGATCTTTTTTACAGGCAAGGATGCTGAACTCAGCCAATGTATGACAGACTTCAGCAACAGCATTTGATCCCATGGAATCATGGGTGCACATCTCTCCGTGGGAAAAAAATTTCTTAACAGACATACGGTTCTGGGTGAGAGTACCGGTCTTGTCGACACAGAGAACGGTCGCAGAACCCAGGGTTTCTATCGCCGGAACCTGGCGGGTGAGCACATTTTTCCGGGAGATCCTCCATGCGCCAAGTGCGAGAAATACCGTCAGGATAACCGGGAACTCTTCTGGCAGGATCGCCATGGCAAGGGTAATGCCTGCTAAAAATCCCTCGATCCAGTTCGACCGGGTGAGACCATAGACGATAACAATGATGGCACACAGGGTAATTCCAACAAGGGATATTGTCTTGACGATCTTTGATATCTCACCTTTCAGCCGGGTCTCACCCCTCTCAACGGTCTGCAGGACCGCCCCGATCTTTCCCATCTCGGTTGCGGAACCTGTTGACCTGACCTTAACAAGTCCCTGCCCCCGGACGACCAGAGTTCCGGAAAAAACCGACGGCAGGTCATCCCCGCCGGGGCGTTGAACTGCCATCTCATCTTTTGAGGATTTTTTCCGGACAGGCACAGATTCCCCGGTCAGGAGTGATTCGTCAACCGATACGTTGTTGGACGAGAGTAAGATGCCATCCGCAGGTACGCGATCGCCCTCGGCAAGAATGAGCATATCACCCGTGACAACTTCACGTCCCGGTATCCGTTTTTGCTCACCATCACGGATTACCAGCGCACGGGGGCTGGAAAGATTCCTGAGGGCTTCGAGTGCCCGTTCGGTCTTCTGCTCCTGGTATACCGTAATGCCGATGATGACGACAACAAAACTCATCAGCATCGCGCCTTCGGAGAAGTCACCGAGTATAAAATAGAGCAGGCCGCTTGCGACAAGAAGAATGAACATCGGTTCGTGGATGACTTCAAAGACAATCCAGAAAGTGCCGCGTTTATCGGATTCGGGGAGCTCGTTGTATCCTTCAGCGCTGAGCTTGTCAGCTGCTTCCCTGCTGGAAAGACCTTTGACCGAATCGATATCAAGCAGCGTCATTGGTGCTTACCATATTGTTCCGGAACGAAGCTGGCAGGATGCACTGTATACGAATCAGGAGTGTCCGGCAGACACATCGTCATTAACCTGACAGGTTATCCTCGTTAAGATATAGGGTTGCCGATAAAAATAAGCGATTTCTTTATAAAAATCCACAGGGTACATACGATTTTTCAGGTGTTTGCCCGCTAGTGCTTTGAGACAACTAAAATTGTAAATATCTTATCATAAAAGGATGCAAACGGATTATAGTCAGAAGCAATGTACTAATGAATTTCCCACCTCCCTGAGGGGGTCGCGGAGATGCCTCATCGTGTCGACGCCGGGCAGGAAGTTTTTATGGGTCACTTTTTGGTTCATGGATGGTTAGGATGAAACTGTTTGATCGATTACATTGCCCCTGACTCTAAACCGACTGAACCGCAGCACAAAGAAGCCCCGTTGTCGTCGTTTATCGTGCAAGGGGAGGGTATCAATCCCTGTCAATGAAATTTTGGATGGATCCTGATTAACCAGCCATTTGATGAAGAGCCAAAAAATGTGTAATTGGTTGCCCATAGTTCCTTCCCGAAAAAAAGTATCAGGAGACAGTTTTTAACAAGGGAAAATTTATTAAATTGATCCCCCTGATCCGGCATCCTGCGCTCATACCATCATATACGTAAAGAAATAAAACGCGATCATGGGAACGAACAGCACAAGGTATACCGTCCGGTTCCACTTCCAGATTGCCCTGCCGTCCATCGTTGCAATTGGCATCAGGCTGTAGACTGCGGTGATGAGGTTGATGGAAAAACCCACTCCGCCGGCAATGGCAAAGAGTCCCCCCAGTGGGAGTATGGCCA
>DATKZP010000039.1:0-4122 GCA_035527915.1 Methanoregula sp.
CTTACTGAAGGGAAGCAGCACCTCTTTGACTGCAACGTGTTCTATTACGCGCTCCTTGTAGCCAAGATCGCGCAGTTTCTTTCCCACCATAACTTTCGCTGCAATTTTGGCAACAGGTATTCCGGTTGCCTTTGATACAAACGGCACGGTGCGGCTTGCACGCGGATTTGCTTCAAGCACGTATACGATGTTATCCTTGACCGCAAGCTGGAGGTTGACAAGTCCCACTACCCCAAGCCCGAGTGCTATCTTTTTTGTATAATCCCGTATCGTATCTAAAGCCTCCAGAGAGAGCGACTGGGTCGGTATAACACAGGCGGAATCTCCGGAGTGAATGCCTGCCTGCTCAATATGCTCCATGATACCCCCGATAAGAACCTCTTCACCATCACAGACTGCATCAACATCAAGTTCGATGGCATTCTGGAGATAGGAATCGATGAGTACCGGATGGTTTTTACTGACCCGGACTGCCTCTTTCATGTAGGTATCGAGTTCATACTCATCGTGAACGATCTCCATCGCTCTGCCGCCAAGAACATATGATGGCCTGACAAGTACCGGATATCCGATCCGCTCTGCCATAGCCTTGGCATCTCTTTCAGAATACGCAGAGCTGTTCGCCGGGCTGGGAATGTTGAGTTTATTCAGGAGCATGCTGAAACGGTCGCGATCCTCTGCAATATCCATGGCATCCGGACTTGTCCCGAGAATTTTTGTAAAAAGACCCAGCCGTTTGATCTCCTCTTCAATCGGGACTGCAAGATTTACGGCATTCTGTCCGCCAAACTGCACCATCACGCCGTAATAATAATCTTTTCTTAAGATGTTTACAACATCTTCGAGCTGCATCGGTTCAAAGAAGAGCCGGTCGGATGTATCAAAGTCCGTGGACACCGTTTCGGGATTGTTATTGACGATATGCACCTCAATCCCTTCATCACGCAGTGCCTGGACTGCATGGACAGTGCAGTAATCGAACTCGATCCCCTGCCCGATGCGGATGGGGCCGGAGCCGAGGATCAGGATTTTCTTGTTCTCATTCGGGATAATCTCACAGGCCTGCTCGAACGTGGAATAGAAATACGGAGTGTTTGCGGGAAATTCCGCTGCACAGGTGTCTACCATCTTATACGTGGGCAGACCCGCCATCTCTTCTACCTTCTCTGTTGAAAGTCCGGTGATCTTTACTATGTCCGCATTTGAAAACCCGTATCGTTTTGCAGCGAGAATATCCCGGGGTTCAAAATGAGTTACAAGATGCTTTTCCATCTCAACAATGTTTTTGAACTTCTCTAAAAAGAACGGGGTAATGGAGGTAAGCTGGACAATCTCATCAATCGAGAACCCCTGGCGGAAGGCATCAAAGAGGCAGTGGAACCGCTCATCGGTAGGACGCGAGAGGATCATGCGGATCTCGCTGGGGCTCGTATGCGGCATGATATCCGTGTCAATCGAGCGTTTTGCCTTCATGAGGGCTTCTTCAATCGTCCTGCCGATTGCCATTACTTCTCCCGTGCTCTTCATGGAGGTGGAAAGTGTCCGGTCTGCTCCTTTGAACTTGTCAAAGGGCCAGCGGGGGACTTTGGCAACGATATAATCAATGGTGGGTTCAAACGATGCAGGGGTGCACCCGGTTACCGTGTTGGTAATTTCATCAAGGCGCAACCCGATTGCGATTTTTGCTGCAACCCGTGCAATAGGGTACCCGGTTGCTTTTGATGCGAGTGCTGACGAGCGCGAAACACGGGGGTTTACCTCAATAATGTAGTAGTTCCCGTTTTTATAGGCAAACTGGATGTTGCAGCCCCCCTGCACATCAAGAGCACGGATGATCTTGATCGCTGCACTCCGCATCATCTGGAACTCATCATCCCTCAGGGTAAGGATCGGGGCAACAACCACACTTTCACCGGTATGAATCCCCATGGGGTCAATGTTTTCCATACCGCAGATGATGATGCAGGTGTCTGCAGAATCGCGCATCACTTCAAATTCGATCTCTTTCCAGCCCATTACGCTCTCTTCAACGAGCACCTGGTGGATGCGGGACCGGGAGAGCCCGAGTTCAATAATCCGGGTCAGTTCTTCTTTTGTTTTCCCGATACCTCCGCCGGCCCCCCCCATGGTATATGCCGGGCGCACAACGGCTGGCAGTCCTACGGTGTTAATTGCCTCATCAATCTGGCTGAGCGCATTCAGAATAAAACTTTTCGGGACCGGTTCGCCGATCTTCACCATAAGATCCCGGAACTTTTCACGATCCTCGCCGCGGTATATGGCTTCAAGGGGTGTGCCGAGGATTTCAACGTCTTTCAACGCTCCCATCTCAGCAAGCTCAGCAGTTATGTTGAGCCCGGTCTGCCCTCCCATACCGGAGAGGACACCATCAGGCTTTTCCTTCTCGATGATCTTTGCAATCACATCAGCCCGCAGGGGTTCGATATAAATGGTGTCTGCCATATCCGGGTCGGTCTGGATGGTTGCCGGGTTGGAGTTGACGAGGACTACCTTTACTCCCTCCTCGCGCATTGCACGACATGCCTGGCTGCCCGAAAAGTCAAATTCTGCTGCCTGCCCAATCTGGATCGGACCGGACCCGATGATCAGGACCTTTTTGATATTTTCCCGTTTGGGCATTATCTGAGCCTCCTGAAAAGACCGTCAAAATAGTGACATTCCGTATCAAGCGGGCCTGCATGTGCTTCGGGATGGAACTGGACACACGAAATGTTCAGGTCTTCATTTTCAAATCCTTCCACCGTCTTGTCATTGGCATTAATGAACGTGACTCCGGACCCTTCGGGAAGGGAGTCTCCATCGACTGCAAATCCATGGTTCTGGGTAGTGATAAAGATCCTGCCGTCCTTAAACCGCACCGGCTGGTTTGAGCCGCGGTGACCGAATTTGAGTTTGTAGGTATCGCCGCCAAGAGCAAGCGCGGTGATCTGGTTGCCCATGCATATCCCAAAAATGGGAAGCTCGCCGATAATTCTCTTTACGGTGCTAATTGTCGGAAGGGCGGTCTTTGGGTCCCCCGGACCATTGGTAATGAAGAGGCAGTCCGGTTCAATGCTGAAGATATCTTCCGGTGTTGCGTTGTATGGGAAGACATACAGGTCACCGTTCCTGTGGGAGAGACTTGCGAGCATATTGTTCTTGAGACCAAGGTCGATAATGGCGATCTTCTTTCCCGTACCGGGGATGCGGTACGGTGCTTTGCAGGAAACAGCAGGGATAAGGTCGTGGTCTGATATGGGGGCGGTCTTTTTTGCCAGTTCGACGGCATATTCGAAATTGTCATCTCCCACGATAAGAGCCGCCCGTAATGTACCCTTAACCCGCGTTTTGATGGTGAGCATCCGGGTATCCACGCCACAGATGCCCAGAAGTCCGTTCTGTTCAAAATAATTGCGGAGTGTGGGTTTTGCATCGGGTTTCTCGCAGATCTCACGGCAGACTGCACCGAATGCCTTGACGTTTTTGCTCTGCATATTCTGCGTATCAGCACCGTAATTCCCAATCTGCGGGAACGTGAACATCAGAATCTGACCATAATAACTGGGATCGCTGAGCGCTTCCAGATACCCGCTCATGAGCGTATTAAAGACAAGTTCCCCCGAACACTCGCCTTCAATGCCAAACCCCTCCCCAATCACATAATCTCCATCTTCCAGACCCAGAACCGCTTTCATAATTTTCCCAATATAGTGCGCCTGAATAGTTATTAACGATAGTGCAGGTACCACCGGTATTTTTTGGTGTTCCTTAAGATTTTGGTGTTAAAAACCCGGTGAGGCGTATTGCCTGCCGCCGGGAAGCGGGGAAGAAGTCCAGGTCTTAAAAAAGCCCTGGCCCGGCACGGGAATGCATAAAAAGGACAAGTGTCGATATTCACATATCTCTAAAACTCAAATGAGGTAAAAAACCATGGGAACTTTTGGAAGAAAGATTGTTGATACCGATGTTGACGACCTCGTAAAACTCCTCAACAAGGCATTTTCTGATGAATGGCTCGCATATTACCAGTACTGGATCGGCTCAAAGATTGTCCGCGGGCCCAACAAGGAGGCAGTTATTGCCGAGCTCACGCTCCATGCTACAGAAGAACTCGGGCATGCA
>DATKZP010000040.1:0-2639 GCA_035527915.1 Methanoregula sp.
GCCCGGCGGGCTGCAACCACCGCAGCGCCCACCTTGCGCCGGAACAGGTGATCGTTTGCCCGGGCAACGTATCCCGCACGGTCGATGAGCGCTTTCATCTCCGTTGAAACATCCGAGAAATACGTGGGTGATGCCAGAATGATCCCGTCAGCTTCAATCATCATTTCGATGCAGTCGTTGACAAAATCATTGGCAATAACACACCGTTTATCCTTATTCTCCTTACATTTCTGGCAGGCGGTGCAGCCATGGATTTTTTTGCCGGCAAGCTGGACCATCTCGGTCTCGATACCTGCTTTTTTGAGTTCTTTAAATACCGTTTTAACCAGGATGGCGGTATTGCCGTCTTTCCTGGCACTGCCGTTGAATGCAACAACGTTCATGTTCTCCCTCGCGTAGTGAGTATTATTCCGGATACGATAGAATCATCGCAGTGCTGTACAGAATCCGTCAGTCCAGGCTCACCGGCGATCTTTTCACGTTCCCTGTAGCCGGTCGGGGGAAAAATTGAAACCTCTTCCCTATTGATTACTCCATTCAGGGTGGCATGCATGAAATATTTCGATGTCGACAGTATTTACAAGAAAGTACCCCTGGAATAGCAAAACCCCTCCGGATGCGCCTGCCGGACTTGTACAGGACGGGAAAGTCGGCCCTGCAGGAACATTGAAGTCAGCGGCAAATAGGGCCCGCATGGTGCGGTCTGTGTACAGGCCAAACGACGCTGAATGTTTTGATGTGATGAGTTTTGGATGATCTCAATTCCTGGTGTGGAAAAAATGATTTTTTCTATCAACGTATCCGTCGGCCTAACGGTTCAATCGTTTCTCATGGTTGGGGAATGCCACCTGGGGTCTCCGGATAATAAATGATGCATCCAGGTTTTTTACCATCCTTGCGGCCATTTCTGCGGGAATGCCCAGTGCCATCATGTCCGCAGGAAGGGTATGGTTCTGTGTCGGGTCCTGCGGGCCCATAAAGGCCGTATCCGAGGGGGCATTCTCAGCCATTCCTGCCGGATAACTGATGAAGGTGGCACACGAGGGGCCCCAGGGGACAATAACCGGGGAGAACGGATCGTCCCTGTCGAAATGGACCAGGGCCGCCATATTCCGGATCTGTTCAGCAGTACCAAAGCAGCAGATTGACCGGACCCCGGGATTTTCATCAGGGAGAACGTCACACGCCGATACGATGAGATACCTGCCGGGAGGTGTAACCTTTCCCATTGCTTTGAAGCAGGCTTCGACCTTTTCCGGGCCAGATTTTAAGAACTCCGCAGCCCCGCCCCGTACATCCTTCCGGCCGGTCGACACGAAGTATTTGATATCCTCCCGTTCCGGAGCAAATCCCATGTGGAAGATGCCGCCGGGGCAACAGCCCTCCATGGTATCAGCACTGACATAGATCGCTGACACCTCATTTCCTGTTGCCATCCGGAACAGGGAAACTGCAAAACACCGGTTCACTTCGGTAAGATGGGGAATGCCCGATGGCAGGACCTCTGATCCGTATACTGCGAGAGGGCGTGTCGAAAGCCTGAATGCTCCCTTCAGCCTCATCCCGATTTCCCTGAAATTATTTTCAGTCATGATCGCTCCTGAGAATTGCTACTGGTTCATAATCAGGCTTGAGTTTTTCTGCGGTACTACTCTTCATGTCAGTTCACCCGGCTTACTTCATCCAGCCCATCCGGACATACCAGTCATATTCATGGGCGAACCGGTCCTTGTTGTATTTCACCAGCTGGCAGAAGTACTCCCTCCTCTCCCGGTGAATCTCGTCCTGTTCGGGGTAGGAAAGTTCACCTCTTATTGAACGGGCCAGGTTTTTCCCCATCTCACGGGCTTCTTTTTCAGCTTTTCCGAGTGCTGCAGGATCCCTGCCGATCGCCACTCCAATCCCTCCCACTACGGTCGTGCCAAGCGTGGTGAGTACTTTGTTCATATATCCAACAACTTCCTGCTCGCCACTCCCCCCGGCCGTGCAGACGGAACACCCGAACTTTCCTGTCAGCATCTGGCAGTGAATGGCATCCGCCATGCGGTCAAAGAGCGCTTTCATCGGGGCTGGTACGGAATCAATATAATTGGGAGCGCCAAGCACAATCCCGTCGGCATTCATCATCCGGTCAAAGAGGTCCGGGAAATCGTCGAGAAGGGTGCACTCCCCTTTTGCATAGCAGGTACCGCAGGCAGTGCAGTACTCAATGTGCAATGTGTAGATATCCACCAGTTCCGTTTCTGCACCCTCATCCTTCGCACCCGCCAGAACGGCTTTTACCAGCCGGAGGGTATTACTGTCCTTTCCCTTTGGACTTGCGTTCAATCCGATTATTTTCATGTTCACTCTCTTCAGTTGGATGGGTATCGGACAAGAACAATGATAAGGATATTGACTGGAAGTTCTGGCATACTGAACGATACCCGGGTGGTGCGGTTGTGGTAACAGGACTTATCGTAATTGATATCGCCGGAACACTTCAATATCGGGTATTGAAATGTACCACAGATGCAACAGGACTAAAAAAACCAATAGACAGTATACTCCAATCCAAATCTTTGGGGATAATCATAATACGTGTAAATACATGTCCCTTTTAAGGGCTCTGGAGAAATCCTGTTTTTGTTCATCTTTTT
>DATKZP010000041.1:0-12115 GCA_035527915.1 Methanoregula sp.
CCCCTGTGCCCTGCGATATTGTAGTATTACCTGTTCCGGAGTTATCGCAATTGGGGGCTTTATACGTGTCGGGGGCAAACCGAAGGCGAAGTCGCCTGGAACGTCAGGATTTGGTGTTAAATCGGAAATTAACCCAAAAGAAGTATCAGATGCGTTCGGTTTTCCGCAGCCAGCATCCGGCTGCCATATACACCAATCCAGCAACCAGAATGACAGCACCCCGGGAAAGAATCACGCCGTATTGTCCTCATACGAGTGCTGTATACATCAGTCCCGCAATCATATATGCCCCATAGAGAAGAATGATGACCGCAATGCAGAGCCCGGTAATTCCCAGTGCTCCCACGAATACCAGATCATCCATGGATACTGGTGGGCAGCGATCTGTATAAACTGCTTGGGATTTTCCTGTGAAAATGCTGATTTGGCATTTTCAATGTGTATTCCCGGGCCGGGAAGGTTCATCGGCGGCTGGCATGAAAATCCTTTTTCCTGGTTCATCATACAAATGCCCGGTGACCAGAGGTTTCCCTGGCGTTTTTTTTTTTAAAACCGGTCATGGGGACCATCATTCAAGATAAGGGGAAAGTATCTGATCATAGAGCCGCTCTGCATTTTCCCCGGTTTTTGGAACGGGGGGATACTCCCCGCATGCTGCCTCCCCCTCGGGGGGAGAGAGGGGATCCCCCTCCAGGCTGCCGCAGAAAATAAGCGAATTACAGGAAAAAGAGGATTTCAACAAAGCCGGCAAAACAAAAAAAAATCCTGTTGATCATGGGGAAGTATCCCAACAAAGATCAACAGGGAATACGACCCGGTATTCTCATGTCACAACTGCTTTTTTAAAGCGCCACCATGCCAGCACAAACATGAGCGAGGTAAATACCACAAGACCAAGATACGACATGAGGATGTCAGCCGGGGTGTACTGGTAATATTTTCCCAGCGCAAAGAAATCCGGGCCGATGGCAAAGTACCGGATTCCGGTTATAAGCAGCGTCATGGGATTGTAAACAGAAAGAATTTTCAAAATCTCCGGGAACGCATCAATCGGGTAGAGAGCGTTGCTGGCAAAAAATATCGGCATGGTTAAAAGAGTCGTGACTCCCTGCAATCCTTCAGGACTCTCCATAGAAATGGCAATCGCGGCTGAGAGGAAGAGGAATCCGAGAGCAAACATACCGACAAATGCGAGGATACCCACAACCCCGATGATGACCTGGACTGCAGTGAACCCGGCAAAGAATGCTGCCCCGATCAGGATACCAAAGACCATGATGATGATGGCCTGGATAAATGACTTGGTGACCCCCGAGAGCCCTATCCCGAAGATAATATGGTTCCGGTTCATCGGGCTTGCGAGAATCTCACGCATCAGCCCCCAGTTCTTGTCAAAAAGGATCACGATTCCGCCAAAGAGGCTGGTAAACAAGGTTGTCATCGCAATGATTCCGGCACCCATGAAGGTGAGGTATCCTACCCTGTGCACACCAGGCAAAACGGGTATGCCTACCATCAGGGAATCAAAACTGCTCGACATGGCAATGCCGAAAAATGCAAGCCAGAGCGCCGGCTGGAGGAGCGAAGAGATCAGCAGGGTCTTGAACCTGACAAACCGGATCATGTCCCGCCAGTAGATGGTGGTAAATCCGTAGGACATGTTATCGCCCTCCCGGACGCATCGTCAGAAACGCGGCCTTACCGGTTTGATCGTCCCTGAGATCTTTTCCCGTATAGAAAACAAAGACATCATCCATGGATGGCTTTTTTAAGTTAATAGTCGAGCTGTCGATTCCTGCATTCCGCAACGTGTCTATAACTATGGGCAACACCTTAGTCCCGTCCTCGTTTACCATCAGGACAAATCCTTTTGTCTTGGTCTTCACATCACGGACACTGGGGAGATCTTTTAAGAGCCGCATCGCGGCTTCGTTGTTATTTGTCTCCAGGTAAATAAGATCCCGTCCCAGCGTGTTCTTGAGTTCCCACGATGCACCGGAGATAATAATTTTACCCTGGTCAATAATGCTGATACGGTCGGATAGCTGGTCTGCCTCGTCCATGTAATGGGTGGTAAGAAAGATGGTTGTGCCCTCATTGTTCACCCCCTTGATATAGTCCCACATCCGCATCCTTGTCTGCGGGTCAAGTCCGATGGTAGGTTCATCCAAAAAGAGCACCTTTGGGCGAGTCATCAGTCCGCGGGCAATCTCGAGCCTGCGTTTCATGCCCCCGCTCAGGTTTTTTGTACGTTCATCCCGTTTTGCGTCGAGCTGGACGAGCTCCAGGAGTTCATCGATACGTTTTTTGCGTTCTTCACGCGGCATATTGTACAGCCTGCCGTGGAACTCGAGGATCTCCCATACCGTCATGTCGCGGTCGAGTGTGATATCCTGGAACACAATGCCGATGGATTCGCGGACTTTCTGGGGATCTCTGGTTACATCATACCCGGCAACACTCGCTTTACCTTTCTGGAGAGCAAGAAGGGTGATGAGCACATTTATCGCGGTACTCTTGCCGGCTCCGTTTGGCCCGAGAAACGAAAATATCTCGCCTTTTTTCACCGAGAAACTGATCCCATCCACTGCCTTGAAATTCCCATAGGAATGTTCAAGGTTCTCTACCCTGATTATTGCCTGATCGTTACTCTGTTCCTGTCCGGACATGCTGGTCCACCTCCTCAATGAATTCCTCTACCCAACTCTTTTCCGTGCATAAATGTGCGAGCACCCGGTCATAAATTGCCCGTACATAGTAGGGTTTTTCGATCTTCCCGTGTCGGGTAAGGTGAGGTTTGATACGTTCAATAGCATGGTCAAGTGCCCTGACGCGTTCCTGCAGGCATGCGATGGTTTCTTCACCCGAAAGAAGGGGAAGGTGAACGATACCGAGATCGAACGGTGAGGCAATCCGCGGGTTGGTTGAGAGCAGGGATCTTACTTTCTCTTTCATCAGGTGCTCGCCATCCGGCGTTATCGTGTATACTTTCCGCGACGGCTTGTCTTCCTGGTATTTGCAGGAGCTGACGATAAGGTTCCGGCGCTCCAGCCGCTTCAGTACGTAGTAGATGGAGGAAAATCCGATATCAGTCCAGTGCCGCATCCCCCGTTCCTCGATAATCTTCTCTATCGTGTAGCCATACAGCGGATTTTCACAGAGCAGCCCGAGGACTGCTGCTTCACGCTCGTTTATTCCCGGATCAGGATATTCCATAACTATAATATTCTAAAGTTAGAATATTTAAAAGAAGAGATTGCAGACCGCTGGTGTGCCATGCGCTGTAGTATGAAGGGAAAAAATCGTTCTCTTTTTGGCTCATCGATATTTCATGCGGGTTTTTCATGCAGGTAGCCTGATGATCTCAATCTTCCTGTAATGGAAAAGGTTGGCAGGAACGATGAGGATGTCCACATCACTCCCTGGCACCGCACACCTTTCAGCACGTGAACCAGACAGGATGACTTTCAGTACGTCTGGGTCAGGAGAAATGGCACCGATCCGGACCTTGAGCTGATCCATTTTTATGGCTATATCTATTTGACGGGTTGCGACCAAGAATACAAAACAATGGCATATGAGCCCGAATTCCGTTACAAACAATGTCTTATCATCCGTAATGATGTGAAGATGAGCTGTGGCAAGCGGTGCGCCCAGGCAGCACATGCATCTGTCGGTGCGTACAACAACGCAGACAAGGCTCTCCAGAAAGCATGGCTCTCTGAAGGGCAGAAAAAAGTGGTGCTCAAGGCAAATGACGAGCGAACGCTCCATGAGCTCAAGGTGATTGCCGAACGGACAGGAATCTCATCATCCTTAATCCAGGACGCCGGTTTGACCGAGATCCCGCCAGGTACGATCACCGCGCTTGGTCTTGGACCCGCAAAGAGTGAAGACCTCGATAAGATCACCAGTACGCTCACCCTTCTATGAGACTGAGCACCTATCCCCTTGAACTCCTGCTCGGCATGAACTACTATGCGAGTGATACTGATGGAATTGGCGGAAAGCTCCGGCAGGTTCCTGAGGATTTTGTGGTTGAAGAGATCCCGCTTGAAAAAAAAGGGGGAACGACCGGGCCCTATCTCATCTGCAGGCTCACAAAAACCAACTGGGAACTCCAGCATGCGATCAAGGAGATTGCAAAACGACTCGGTATCAGCCACCGTCGCATCAGGTGGGCGGGTACCAAGGATCGCAATGCAATCACCCGGCAATGGATCTCTCTTTATAACGTTACCGCTGAGCAGGTTGCCAGAATCCATCTGAAAGATATTATTCTCGAACCACTCGGCCAGGCTAACGAAGCACTCTCGTTAGGAGATCTGCTCGGCAACCGGTTCGATATCGTAATCCGGGATGCTGGACCTGCTGACCTTGAACAACGGGTACACGCGATTAACAACACCGTTTGCCAGGGCATTCCCAATTATTTCGGGCTCCAGCGTTTCGGTGCAACCCGGCCGGTAACGCACCTTGTCGGGGAATGGATTCTCCGGGGGAATTTCGAACAGGCAGTAATGAGCTATGTGGGGGAGGCATTTTGTGGAGAACCGGAAAATGTCAGGGCAACTCGTACTGCATTTTCAAAAACCCGTGATATCCAGGCAGCGCTGTCTGACCTCCCGCCCCAGATGTCGTATGAGCGGGCAATGCTCCATTACCTCTACACGCACCCGACCGATTATGCCGGGGCGCTGTTGGAGCTGCCGCCAAAACTCCTTTCCATGTTTGTCTCATCATTCCAGTCGTATCTCTTCAATTGTGCCCTGAGCCAGCGTTTTGAAGACGGGCATACCCTCACTGAACCACTGATCGGTGACCCGCTCCTCTTTGCCAACGGGCGTACCGATACGGTCACCGGGAACAACAGTCATGCTGTTTCCCTCCACATCCAGAGGGGGCGGTGCAGTATCGCACTTTTCATGCCGGGCAAAGTGCCTGTTGAGGCAAAGGGTGAAGGCGGACACGCCATGGCAGCACTTCTCACAAAACATGACATTACCCCGGAAGATTTTGCACGTGCATCGGCATTTGTTCACACAAAATTCGATGGGGCATACCGGTCTATCGCGCTGAAAACGGATATTGACGTTTCCTTTAGCAACAATGATGTGCGGCTGAAATTTTCACTGCCTCCCGGGCACTATGCAACAACCGTCTGCCGTGAGTTTATGCAGGCAGACCCTGTCCGGATGATTTAATGCCTCGATTCGGCAAGTGCCCGTGCGCCCTCAATCGCGTCATTTAAGTTGCCGATTTCATCTATGATATTTAAGCCGATCGCATCGGCACCCCGGATTACCCTGCCGTCCTCGATATCTGACCGTGCGATCATCCGCTGGGAGATGACATCGGTGATGAACAGCTCGAAACTATCGTTCACAAGCTTCTGGGCATAAACCTGTTCGGCATCGGAGATCGGGCGTGATGTCGCACCCATGTCCTTTTTGCTGCCTGATTTTACGATACTGATGTTATAGCCTTCCTTTTCCATCCAGCCGCTGATGTCGGAAAACTGCCAGATCACGCCGATTCCGGCAGTGATTGTATCAGGATTGGCATAGATCTTGTCTGCATGGGCACTGACATAATACGCGGCAGAGGTCCCCACATCGCCCATCGAAACTACGACGGGCTTTTTTGATTTTGCGTAACTGAGATCGCCGATGATCTCCTGTGCGGCAGCCGGTGTACCTCCGGGACTGTTCACCCGCAGAACAATCGCTTCAACCATTGGATCATTTGCCGCATCACGAAGCTTCCTGCCCACCACTTCACTGCCAATGGTATCAGGATCTGATATCTGGCCTGTTACCATGGTCCCCTCCATACGGATAACCGTGACACCCGTCTCGTCCGAGAAGGATACGAGATATGCAGCAATAAATAACCCAAAAACAACAATGAGACCGAAAAGGATGATAAAAATCCATTTCGTTTTTGAATCCGGTTTTGGGTGAACTGCACCCGGAGGCAGCATGGTGCCGTTCATGATTATTCCTCACGATACAGGATATCAAATTCTGAGACGAGATTGCTGCCACACATATAATATTTCTTTAAGTTGAGGCGGATCATCTCATCTTCAGAATTGATATGCATACCACCGACAAGTGACGGGGTGTCAGAACCTCCCACAATAAATGGCAGGTGAATAAGCCGGATCTCATCTACGAGTTTATCGTGGAGCATGTGCCAGTTCAGGGTAGGGCCTCCCTCAATCATCAGCTTATGAACATTGAATTTTTCTTTGAGGATTTTTAAGAGCAGCGGAAGCTCGACATGTGTTTTCCCGGCGACAATGATATGGACTCCTTTCTTCCGGAGCGCTTCAACCCGGTCCTCCGGGGCTGCTTCACAGACCGCAATAGCGGTGGGAGCATCAGGACCCAGCACGTTTGCATCGGGAGGGATGTCTGCCATACTGCATGGGATCACCCTTAACGGACTTTTGCCAGGTACCAGCCTGACCGTGAGAAATGAGTTATCGATCCGGATAGTATTGGCGCCGACCATGATTGCATCATATTCGGCACGGGTAGTGTGAAGCAGGATCTCCGTCTCGTGCGCCATATATTTCATGAGGATTTTTGAAGACGCTCCTTTTTTGAGAGTGAGTTTCCCGTCTGCGGTTATCTCCGACATCATCAGTACATGCGGACGGTCTTTCGTATCAATCATCGTTACTCCCCATTATAAGATTACATTGGATGAGGGGATATAAAGAAGATGATGCTGGTATTGATTTTAAATCGCCGGGATACTGCAATGGGATGCAATGATTAAAAAACGGTATCAGCCGACGTCAGACAACAACTATTAAAGGTTCGCGTACTTATGAATTTAGATATGAATATTACTGCACTCCGCCCAAGGTTCATCAGGTACCTTGAACCGGTTGCAGATGTTTTTATCAGGCTCAGAATCACCCCAAACCAGATCTCAATGCTTGCACTCATTGCCGGCATTGCCTGCGCATATCTCTTTTTCCAGCGCCAGTTTCTTTATGGCAGCATATCACTCATCATCTCTGCGATTTTTGATCTTATTGATGGGAGTGTTGCACGAAAGACCAATGCGCATTCAAATTTCGGGGCGGTTTTTGACTGGATAGTCGATAAGTATGTTGACGCACTCGTGCTGCTTGGGGTCGGGCTATCCGGAATTTCGATCATCAGCCAGTTCATTGCAGTACCTCCCATCGCCGATTTTGCCATTGCAGGTTTCGCAATCATCGGATCGCTGATGAACACGTTCATAAAACCGGTCGTCTATGCGGAGATAGGCTACCGTGATAAAGTGGAAGGCAAAATCGATGACCCGCTTGAAGGCGTTGGATTTTTTGGAAGACCCGAGACGTTCATTGTCCTGATTCTTGGCGGTATCACCGGCTTTATCTGGGCGTCGTTGATCATTATTGCGGTATGCACAAACCTCTCTGCAATCCAGAGGATTATCTACCTTTACCGAACGCTTTCCTGATCTCCCCGGAATACAGCTGGTAAAGTTCGTCCGCAAATTTTCCCATGGTGGGGATAATGGTAAAAAGCCCGTAAGCAATTATTACCAGAAAAACGAGGGCGAGCAGTTCAGCAATTACATTGTGTGCCCAGAAGAAACTCTCATACCCGAACTCGCCATTGCTGGCAACCGACGGGTAATACGGAAACCACTGCTCGGTATAGGCGATAATGACAAAGACGTTCCGCAGCAGGTTTAAGAAATAGATGGTCGGGGCGATAATGATAAATGAGAGAATTTTCTGGTAGATTGTCGTCGGTACTGCAGCTGCGACGCCCAGCATGATGGCGATGCTCTGGATACCGGTACAGGCAAGGATAATCTCTACCCGGAAGGTATTTCTTGAGATGATATTCCAGTTTGCAAGGGTGACCGGGTACTGGAGTGCGTCGAGTATCCAGACTACCTGCCCGAGAACAATGCCGATAAGCCAGTCACCCAGCGCCGGGATATATTCGAAGGGTGCGTAGATCAGGAATGCCACTGCGGCAGCCCGCGAGAGGTGCATGACACGGTTGTCCTCGGCAATAAGATATTGAGCGGTAATGACGAGGAATGGCACGGACAGGGCAGCCATTATGGGATATAAGAAATTGTTAAGCGAGAAGTAGTACGGCAGTTGGGTAAAAAGGGACAGGACAATAAACGTCCAGCCGATAATTGCTGCATATTTCCGATGGCGACCGGGCACCAGGAACGCTAAGAATCCAATACAGGAGATTAGTACCAGATACTCGATCATTATAGAATTATTCACCCGATACTAAAAAAAGGGATTCTATGAAGCACGATGCCTGATAACTCTTTTACCGATGCAAAAGATAACGCACAGGTTATTGGGCAGAAATTTGCACAGACACGCGTTTTTCCCCGATAAAAGAGTTAATCACCTATGCTTGCGCATGTTATACCGATGTTTTGTCCTGAATGCAAAAGTATGTTAGTTTCGTCCGGGGGCCAGTTGAAATGCCGGAAATGCGGTTATATCCGGAAGATTGATGAAAACAAAAAAATACACACCACGTTAGAGCGCAAGGAAAAGGAGATCATGATCGTGGATGACGAGGGAGAAAGAATGAGGACTATGCCCACTATCCAGATCAAGTGCCCAAAGTGCGAGAACAATCTTGCGATCTGGTGGCTCCGCCAGCTCCGGGCTGCTGATGAGAGTGAGGTCCGGTTCTTCCGCTGCACGGTGTGCAGCCACACCTGGCGACAATACGATTAGGGTAGAATTTCACGTGCATAAATCTCTTAAAAAAAATAATCTCTGTTTTGCCTGATTTCTTAATAAAAAGCCATTTTTTGGCTTTTTTTTGGGGAATTCCCGGACCGTAACGGTTCATCTGCGGCTGGCATGAAAATTTCACTCATGATTTTCTGGTGTGCTGGTTGTAACTGTATGTCTCGCGGGTGTTCATTTGGCAAAAAACGGGATTTAATGATAAGACGAATACCCGCTGAATATTGAATAACAACTGAAAAATTTCACCACACTTTTTAAATACTGTTTTGTGGCATTTATAAATATGAAGGTCCGGCCAGAAGATTCCCTTAAGATCGAAAACATTGTTGCTTCCGCAAAGGTGACCGATTATCTGGATCTACCCGAGATAGCAGCCAATATCGAGGGCGCTGAATATAATAAGAAGAGATTCCCCGGCGTAGTTCTCCGGATGCAGGATCCCAAGATCGCTGCACTCGTTTTCGGGTCGGGCAAAGTGGTGCTTACCGGCGCAAAGAGTATCGACAGCTTAAGCAAAGGACTCAATATTCTTACCGATAAGCTGCGGAAGCTTGGCATCGCGATCCCAAAGAAACCTGAGTACAAGATCCAGAATATCGTAACATCTGCCGATCTTGCAACTCCTATCAATCTGAACAAGATTGCAGTCGGGTTCAACCTTGATAAGATCGAATATGAACCCGAACAATTCCCGGGACTGGTCTACCGGCTGGATACGCCAAAAGTGGTGGTACTTCTCTTTGGGTCCGGCAAGTTGATCATCACGGGCGGCAAGGAACCTGAGGATGCAAAGAAAGCCGTGATCAAAATCTTATCAGATCTCCGCAGCCTTGGTTTGATCTGATAATCTTTTATTCATCGGAATGCCCGGAACCGGTAAATATATTAAAATTAATTTAATTATATAATCAATATTTATTAGTATACAATTTTACAATAAATTATTTCCAATATATAAACTATGTGACATACGCCCAACAATGAGAGGGGCTTTATATCAGGGATGAAATAAATGTTTATGTTAAATTATAGCAAATATTTTGGACGGGATTCATGAGAACTGAAAGCGTTATGTATTTCACTGACAAAGAGGAGGACTTTGCAAACCTCCTCATTGAGATCGGAACCAAGAGAAATGTCGCAAAGGTGCTGGTATTCCTGGCAAATACGCCGGAAGCCACATCCCGTGCAATCGAGCGGGGTACTGATCTCCGCCAGCCTGAGGTCAGCATCGCCATGCGTTACCTGATGGAACAGAACTGGATCTTAAGCCGGGAGAGCAAGGCGGAAAGCAAAGGACGCCCGGTCAAGATTTACGAGCTGGCTAAACCAATCAACGATATCATGGATAACATAGAAAAAGAAAAGAAGAAAGAAGCGGTTACCCAACTCGCCCTTATCCAGAAGTTACGGGATTATATCGGCTGAAGTAATTATCGTACACTTTTTTTGGTTGCCAACAATAACCGTTGTTATATTTGTAAAACTGCAGAACAATCCGCTCTCGACCACCCCGGGGATTCCGGCAAACAAATCTTCCAGTTCTTCAGGATTACCTATCTCCCCAAACTCGCAGTCCACGATAAAATTCCCATTGTCGGTTATAACCGGCCCGTCCTTTTTGATGCCATCACGGAGGTGGGGGATGCAACCCAGTCCCTGCATGCGGGTCATGACCGGGCGGATGGCAAAGGGGATCACTTCAACAGGCACGAGTCCGGAAAGAACCGGCACCATCTTCTGTTCATCAACAACAACCACAAAACGGAGTGCAGCTGCAGCAACACATTTCTCCCTTGTCAGCGCCGCACCCCTGCCTTTGATGAGGCGGAGCTTCACGTCTACCTGGTCTGCGCCATCCATGGCAAGATCAATCACCGGTTCTGCGTCAAGGGTGGTAAGCGGGATACCATATTCATGTGCACGAAGTGCTGTCTGGTAGGATGTGGGAATCCCGGAAATCCGTAATCCTTCACGAATCCTTGTGGATAAGCGTTCAAGAGCATAAAAAACCGTGGAGCCGGTACCAAGACCAATGACCATCCCGTCCTCCACCATCTCTGCCGCCTGGTATCCTGCAGCACGTTTTGCCGCGGTGAGAGCCTCAGCTGAATCGTCCATCTACCAGATAGATTACGGTTTACAATAATTAATACTGGTGATACCAGGTTTTGAGTAAAAAAAAAGATCACCCTGATCAGAACAGTTACACAAACGATAGCAGAAGGTAAAAAAGATTCAGGTATTTGAGATGGCGCAATCTATCCCCGTATCCCGAAACCTGTAACAAGAATTACTCCGGAAACATTTTTCTTGTCTCATCTTCTGCCTTGTACGCAGTGCAATCGAGCGTGATAGGTGTGATTGAAATATTCCCTTTCCGGATTGCATGTACATCCGTCCCCTCCGCTGCATCTTCGATAAGCGGACCATTGATCCAGAAATACGGACGACCCCGCGGGTCAAACCGTTTCTCGACACCCGTCTCGAAAAGTTTTCGGGCGAGACGGGTGACCTCATATCCGCCTTTTACTTCAGAGGGTATGTTCACGTTTATTATATCGGCGTGAGGACAGAACCCCCGGTCCAGGATGCGGGATGTGACATCACGAACGATGCGCTTTGCGGCATCAAAGTTATGCCCGTGGTTACGGGGGTCATCGAATTTGTCGCCCTGATCCTCGACCTGGAGCGAGAACGCAATCCCTTTTGTCCCCTGGTTGGAGCCTTCCAGTGCAGCACCCGCCGTGCCGGAGGTCATGATCGATTCAAATGAGAGGTTCTCGCCGATATTGATCCCGCTGACGATAAGTGTCGGATTAAGCCTGAGTGCATACAGCCCGATGATGACTGCGTCGGTGGGTTTTCCGGCAACAGACCATGCCGGGATGCCGTTCATGATGATCCGGCTTGCGCGTAAAGGTTCAAAGATAGAGATCGACCTGCCAACGGCACTCTGCTGGGTTGCCGGTGCAACGACGGTCACATCGGCAATCGGGGCCAGGGCTTCGTACGCAGCCCAAAGCCCGACTGAACTTACGCCATCATCATTGGTCAGCAGGATCGAGGGTTTCATGTGCATACACGTATGAGCTGCACCACTCAAATAGTTCACCGATCGGATAGGGTAATTTTATCAGAAAGACAAAGAGTAGAGTGATGAACGTCCTGCTTGCCGAATATGCCACTGCTCACGATCCCGCTCTCGCGCCTGAAGGCGCTGCAATGCTCGCCGTCTTGAAACAGAGTTTTGAGCGCTGCGGGTACGATGTTAAGCTGCCCGGTAACGGGGATTTTGGTGAAGAGATAGAACGCCTTGCTCCGTCGTGTGATATGGGGCTTGTG